>DAOUBS010000167.1:0-3267 GCA_034432435.1 Anaerolineae bacterium | reverse complement strand
TTTGGATTTAAGCCAAGTGGACTATATGAGCAGCGCAGGCCTGCGCGAGCTAGTCAATTCCTTTAAGAAAGCCAAGCGAGCCGCGGGCGATATTCGTTTGGCGCAGCCCTCGGAGCGTGTGCGCGAGGTGCTTGAGATGTCTGGGCTGGATACGGTCTTTCGCATCTTCAACACGCAGGCTGAGGCGATTGCTAGCTACTAGGCGTCAGGGAAGCTCATGCACAAGCTGCGTGTTCCGGGGGTGATCGATCAGGTGCGGGTAGTGTGTGATTTCGTCAAGAATTTGGCGCACGAGGCCGGCATGGATGACCGGTTCATGTTCGAGTGCGAGTTGTCGATTGACGAAATTTGCACCAACATCATCGAGCACGGGTATCAACACAACGGGGCTGACAAGTTCATTGAAATTCGCGTGGAGATGCTGCCGGAGGTGTGGCGCTTCACGGTCTTAGATGAAGCGCCGCGCTTTAACCCCCTCACTGCGGATGACCCTGACCCATCCCAATCGTTGGACGAACGCGAGCAGGGCGGTTGGGGGATCTACTTTGTAAAGCAGTATATGCAGCGTATCGCCTACCGCTACGAGAACGGGCGTAACTGCCTCGTGTTGGAAAAAGCGCTACCCACCTGAGCGCTGCCAGCTGTCGATGTCGTCAAGGTTGACCTGCCCGTAAGGTGGCAGATAGACTGGGACGCGGTTGCCTGCGGCGTCCATGCGGAAGCACTCTTGCGCAGTGGGGGGCAGGTCACTTCTAGGTTGGAGCAGTGCTTGCTCTGGAACGAAGTAGTTCCACGCCGCACGAGAGATGTCCTCGATGATAGGCCACAAGCGGATGTAGTCCTGAAAGCCAGTGGCTCCAGTGTCCTCCCAGATGAAGATTGAGATGATGTAGTGGCGACCGTTGGGCGGGAACACGATCCCCGAAACCCCGGTAACTTCCCCTACCCAGCCGTTTTTGTAGGCGATGCGCGTGCCAGCAGGGACGCCCCCCTCAAGCAAGCGCTGGAGCCGCAGGCCGCTCATCAGCTCTAGCATTTGTGAGCACTCGCGGCGGGTGAACTGCCCTTCAGGGTAAGCGGTGATGAGACCAGAGCCGCGATAGGCGCAGTCATAGATCATCTGGAAGATCGTGCCCATGTCCTCTGCAGTGGTTTGGTTGAACGGGTCAGGGGCCGTGTTGTAATTTGGGTTGGGGCTGGTGGCAGGCGGCTGAATCGAACCGAACTGCTGATTGGGCGAGCCGTCGATGAACGGGGCCGAGAGGTACGTGTTGCGCGCGCCGATGTAGTTGGCAGTTTGGGTGACACTCGCGATGCCGCGGAAGATGTTGCCACCGCCGATGATGTCGCTCATGATGAGGTTAGAGGTCGAGTTAGCGCTGCACAGCAGCGAGTTGGCCATCAGCCATGCGTTGTCTTGGCTGACCTCGCCATCCAGCACGCGGAAATAATCGATTAGGATGGGCACTTTCATCGTGCTGGCAGCGGTGAACGCGACATCCCCAAGCAGGCTCATCTCTTCACCAGTGGTCAAGTCTTGGATGTAGACAGAGGCAACGCTTGTCTGGCCGTCGTAGATGAACCCGCGCGAGTCGAGATAGGCGATGATTAACTGGCGCAGAGTGTCGAGCGTGGGTTGGGCGAACGTGCCGCCTGAGACGGGCAGATCGACCCAGCGAGTGTTGGCGCTGCGCAGGGCGGCGTCTACCATGCGAACAGCGGTTTCAACGTCCATTTCGACGCCCATTTCCCCAGAGAAAACAGTGAGGGTGTTCACGTCGTAGTTGGCGCGGGCAGCGGGACGGTCGTAAACGGCGGCGATTTCTTCTAACTGGTTGCGTAAGATGTTCTGTTGATAATCTGCGATGAGGGCGATGTTGCGGACTTCGGCATCGGCACGCCCCAGCATGTGGTTGAAGAAACGCTGCCAGAAGCCGCCATCGGCTTCACCGCTGGAGACCGCGCTGGCGATCATCGCAGGCATGCTGAGGCGAAAGCCGAGGGACGCAGGCAGGATGTTGATCGGGCTGTCTTGGTAGTAGACCGTGACGGGGCTGGAAAACACATTTTCGACACGGGCGGCGGCCTGCTGCTGGGTGAGGTTGCCCACGGCCACACCGCCGATGGTCGTGCCTGCGGGCAGTCGATTCTCGAACTGGGTGAAGTTGATCAGCTCATACACAAACAGAACGACCGCTATCACCAGACAAGCGACCGAGAACAGCAGCAGAAACGGGAAACCCCGACGCAGGGGCTGGCGCGCATATCGACTCATGGGGCGCGTACTCCTTCACTGGCACGCATGATGGCGCGGTATTGAAAGCCATGCAGCCGCGGCAGTTGATCTAGGGGCCAGTAGCGGTAGCTCAGCAATTCATGGCTCAACGTGTTGACTTGGTTGTTGACGCGGCAGGTGTAGGCCATGTCGAGGTGATGGAACTGTGTTTTTTCGGCGTGGATGATCTGCTGGTCGCAGACGGTCAGCCCTAGCTCTTCGCGCAGCTCGCGGACGACAGCGTTTGCAGGGTCTTCGTTGAAATCAACCCACCCCCCCGGCAGACCCCACGGCAGGCGCGGGTGGAAGACGTGTTCCACGAGCAGCACGTGATTGGCCTCATTGAAGACGATGCCAACTACTCCCACCGTGTACTTTGGTTGGAAGATGCGGTAGACGTAGTAAGCGGCCTGTAACAGGCGAGGGACTCGCCGCGACACGGCAGCGAGGCGATGACTGGTGACGGACATTCGAGATTCCATCAGGCTAAAACTGCGTTGTCAGTCTAGTCGCTGGGGCGGGGCGCGTCAATGTTCTTTCGCTGGCGCGGGCAGAATGACAGATAAATCACCGGTGAATCGAAGCGGATATGTTATAATTTCGCTATGTCATCATCATAATCGATTGGGTGTGTTGTGTCTTCGTCATCGTTTGATCTGCTGAGCTTATTCGTGAGATCACCCGGAGATTTTTTGTATTTCTTGCTGATGGTTGTGATCTCACTGGTGGGAGTGGCGCTAGCACAGCAGACACTCGCAATGCCGCAGTTGCAAGCGGTTGGCCTGCGCTATCGTAACGCCTACATTGGTGTGGCTGGCGTGTGGGGGGCTTTCTTTGTGGTGGCGTTGGTGGCGCTGCTGACGGGGCAAGAGCCGCTGCTAGTGCTGCCCCCATTAGAGCGGCTGATCACGCTGTTGGTTGTTGTGCTGCTGGCGTGGGCGCTGGTGAGCGCAGACATGCCGCGCCTGCGCCGTTCATCTCTGCTGGTTTTG
>DAOUBS010000166.1:0-6367 GCA_034432435.1 Anaerolineae bacterium | reverse complement strand
AGATCAACTGGGCGATTACGGTTCGGGCGCAGCCCCCGGCCTTTCCAGACATCTACGGGGGCGAGCTGGCTTTAGTCTCGATGGATGTACTGCGCAGCTATGACAGCCGTATCACGCTCTCTGAGGTTGTTCAAAGCTTGCATGAAGTAGGCGTTCGAGCGGTTGCTGTAGAGGGTGATGTGGCGCGTCATGCTATCAGCGCGGCGGCTGAGTGTGGTATCTGCCTTTTGGCGCTGCCTGAGAAAACCAACTTGCCCTCTGTTGAGCGAGCAGTAAACAAGCTGATCTTGAATCAAGCGGCACAGCTCACGGAGCGCGCGATGGAAATTCAGCGGCAGTTGACTCGTTTGGTGGCGGAAAACCGTGAGCTGTCGAGCTTGCTTCAGGTGATCGCGCGGGCCACCGCCAAGCCTGTTGTCGTACACGATGACGCGGGGGTGTTAATGGAACAAGTATACCCCAGCGTCGGCAAGCGCACCGTCACTGGGCGCTCACTCGTGCAAAGCCTGCCTTACACGCAGTTTCAGAAGTGGCTAGAAAAAGAATCGCCCAGTATGCAAGGGATCATTGTTCAAAGCCCGATTGGGTACACGACGGTGCTGAAGGTGGAAAAGCGCATCGCGGGGTATCTCTCGCTGGTGGAGAAAGCGGATGAAATCGACGATTTCGATCGGCTTGTTCTGGCGTATGGGGCAGATGTGTGTTCGATCGAGATGGCCAAGACGCGCGCTATTGCTTCTGCTGTGGAGCAAGCGCGAGGCGATTGGGTGCAGATGTGGTTGAGCGGGACATCGGGCGACGAGGACTTGTTGACGACCCGCGCGCAGCAATCAGGGTTTGAGCCACACGCTGCTTTTGTGACGGTCGTCTTTCGCGCGGTAACAGAAAGCAGCCAGATGATGCCGCTGGATTCGCTCATCTCGCTCGTGCGGGATGACTTCACGCGGCGGCAGTTAGCCGGGGCCGTGGGGCAGTATGTGGATGTCATCGTCGCGCTCTACCCGCTTGACAGCGCCGATGATTTGAAGCGGGTGCGCAGCCATGTAGAAGAACTGCGCGCGCAAATGGCCACGCGCACGCCGAACGGTCTTGTAGCAGCTGGCATTAGCCGGCCTGTGCCGGGGCTGCAAGGGCTGCGTGAGGCCTACCGTGAAGCAAAAGACGCGATCAGCATTGCGTTAGAGCTAGGCGACCGTGATAAAAGCACCTTCTACGGTGACTTAAAGCTCTATCAACTGCTCTTGGCGTTGAAAGACCGCAGTTTGCCCCATCTGAAGCGATTCCATCAGGAGATCCTCGGCCCACTGCTCGAGCATGACGCCCGCAAACAAAGCGATCTCATCCGCACACTGGAGGGGTTTTTCAATGCCAATGGCAACCTCGCCAAAGCCGCAGAAAATCTTGACGTGCATCGCAACACGCTCGTGTATCGACTGGAGCGCATCGCAGAGCTGACCAATCTTGACCTTGACGATGCGGATAACCGTCTCATCTTGCACTTGGCCTTGAAGATCGAGCGTGTCCTTGCCACGATTCCGACTGAGCGCGAGCGCTGAGCAGCAAAAACGGCCACGATACAGCAGTGGCCGTTTGGTCGTGTTCTGTGAGACGCTCAGTTGACGCGCTGGGGCACGGCGATCTTGACAAAGTAGGCCGTGGGCCGCGCGAGCAAGGCGTACAGGTGATGTGTCGCTTCGCTCTGGTTGTTGAGTTCTAGCGTCTTGATGTAGATGTTGAGCAAGTCGCGGATGTCCTTCTCACCCTGCTCGTCTACGGGCATGATGTCTACAGTTGCGCCGGGGGCGAGGCGGCGGCGGATGGCGTCTACCGTTAGGTTCATCTCAGGCTGAATGCGCTGGTAGATCACGCCGCCGGTCATGCCTGCACAAATCCACGGCCCGGGGTCGCCTAACACCAGCGCGCGCCCGCTGGTCATGTACTCAAACGCATACCCCTTGAGGTTCGCGCGCGCGGCGAGGCCGCCCAACTCGTCGTTTAACGGGGTCTTGATCTCACCACCGAAGATCACATCTGCGCCGCTCATGCGGATGCAAGCGCGCGTGTCGGCGTTGCCTTGCACGATGAACAAGCCGCCCTGCGCCCCATAGGCGAAGCTCTTGCCGACGCTGCCATCGAGCCGCGTGCCGTTGTGGTTCAGCCCTTTGAGGATGGTGATGCGGCCACCTTTTGCGCCTTTGGCGACGCCGTCCTGCGCGCCGCCTTCTACAACGATGTTGAGCGGTTCATCGATAAATGCGCCGAGTCCGTTGCCCGGTATGGCCGAGTTGCTGAAGGAGAGGTTGATCGCCTCGATTTGGTCGCTGGACGGGATCTCACCGCGCTTGAGTGCGCCGTTGAGGTGCGTGCCGAGCGCGCGATCCATCGCCATGACCTGCTCATCGTCGTAGGTCAGCTCGTATTCACCCCGCCGCACGTATTCCTTGATGACCTCGGTGATCTGGCGGCTAACAGTGTTACGTGGACGTGAGAGGCGACGACCGCCGGGCTGAGCGGGTTTCTTGGGCGTCTTGGGGGCTGGTTTGAGCAGTTGCGAGAGGTCGATGCGGTCGTGCATCGCGGACTGCTCCAGCAGGTCGGCGCGGCCAACGAGCTCTTGCGGGTTGGTGGCGCCCAGCTTGGCAGTTAGCTGGCGTACCTCTTCAGCGAGCATGTTGAACACGTTGACGATGGCATCCGCTGAGCCGCGTTCCTCAAAGGGACGGAAGGATTTGAAGCCCTTAAGTTCAGCCTCTTCGCGGGTTTTGACGTGTGTGGTGATGCCAACGTGGCACGTGCCATCCTGACAGCCGCGACAGATCGTACAGCCGACCGCCACCATGGCCAGCGTGCCAAAGCCGACGCGGTTCGCGCCGAGGCAGATCATCTTGACGACGTCGCGCCCGCTCTTCATGCCGCCATCGGCCCAAATTTCGACCCCCTCACGCAGGCCGCTCTCGAGCAGGGCGCGATGAGCCAGCCACACGCCGATCTCGGCGGGCAAGCCGACATGGCGCAGCGCGTGGGCGCGGGCTGCGCCTGTGCCGCCGGTGTAGCCCGTGATCGTGATGATATCTGCGCCTGCTTTGGCCACCCCAACGGCGATGATGCCGACGCCGGGCACGACCGGAATCTTGACGGAGATCCTTGCGAGCGGGTTAGCGGTTTTCAACTCGTCGATGAGTTGGGCGAGGTCTTCGATGCTGTAGAGGTCGTGATTGTTGCTAGGCGAGATGAGGTCAACGCCCGGGGGCGTGCCGCGCGATGCAGCGACTTGTTCCGTCACTTTGAAGCCGGGCAGGTGGCCACCTTCACCTGGCTTTGCACCTTGACCGATCTTGATCTCGATGTAGTCGCACGAGTTCAAGAAGCCGATGTTGACGCCGAACCGGGCGGATGCGACTTGTTGGCCGCGGTTGCGCGGGTATTTGCCCATCACGTCGGCCATTTCGCCGCCCTCACCGTTGATGCAGATCGTGTTGAGCTTGTAGGCGGCTTCGGCGTAGGCTTTGTAGGATAGCTCACCCTGTGAGCCGTAGGACATAGCGCTGATGATGAGCGGCATGCTGTGGTTGCCGATGCGCAGGTCAACCGCTTCAACTGGAACGGGTTTGCTGCCCTCTTTCAAGTGGATCAAGTGGTTGATGGTGACGGGGATTTTGTTTTCAAGTTCTTGCAGCTCGGCGGAGTATTCCTCAAGCGTCTTTTCGCCCAAAGCGACGTCTTCGATCTTCTTCCACATCTTGGGGTAGAGGCGGTCAGGGTTGACGAGGCGGGCTTTGGTCTCACCGCGCAGATCTGCCGCGCGCTCTTCGGCGTCGCTGCGGAGCATCCCCCAAGTGAGGCCGCGGCCTTCGCTTCCGAAGTAGTTGGGCGTGTCGAACACGCTGGCGACGCCCTTGCTCAGGCCGATGCTGCTGAAGCTGTGGCCGTAGCCGCGCAGCTCATGGCAGCCGATGGTCGAGGTGATCTTTTGCAGGCCGAGCGTTAGCGCTTTGACGACGTTGCACATGACTCTGAAGCTCTCATCGTCTGAGGGAGCGCTGCTGCCGCCTTTGGGTGCGATGCCGACAGCTGCTGCGTACAGCGCGTAGGGGTTGACGGCGTTCGCGCCGAAGCTAATCGCCATGGCGATGTCGTGCAAATCGCGCAGGGCGCCGGAACGCAGCACGACGCCCGCCAAGCGACGCAAGTTGACGGTGCTGTCGTGCAGCCGCAGCGCGCGATCAACAGCGGCGACCACCAGCAGCGGGTCAATCCACAGACGCTTGCCGTCGATCACGTCGCTGTCGTCGAGCAAGATGCATTGTGCTCCTTGACGTACACAGGTTACCGCTTCTTGTGCGATTCGCTCTAGCGCTGTTTCGAGGTTTTCATCCATCGCAGCGCTCATCTGGAGGATGACCATGCGATCACCGAACACGTCGAAGAGCTGTTCAATGGCCAACGTGCCGAACTTGTCGGCTACACGCTGCATGACGTTGGCGCTGCCGAGGGCTGTGTGCCCGCCCACGAGGAAGGGCGTTTCGATCTGGACAAGCAGATCGCCCTCTTGGCGCGTCTTGCCGATGTGCGGGCGCACGCCGATCACCATGCGCGTGCTGAACTGTGAGGCTTCGCGTTCGCGGTCGATGGCGGGGTTGGTAACGACAGCGACGGTTTCCTTGAAGTAATCGGCGATGTTGACGCGGTTGTGGCTCATGGCGGCCAGCGGCCCATCCCAACCGAGCGAGCCGATCTGCTCTTTGCCTGTTTCAGCGAGGGTTTCGACGAGGCTGAGGTGGTACCGTTCCCAGCCGAAGGCTGCCATCACTGCCGTGTTGAGCTTGATCTCGCGTTGGCGCCACGGGATGCTGGCGGCAACGTTGGGGGTCAGGCCACTTCTAGGCGCTTCGGCGATGGCGACAGGCGCGGCTGCGGTTACAGTCTGCATCTCACCTGTGGCGACTTTGGTCGGCTTGCCGTTGCTGAAGCTCATCGGGAATTGGCCGGCGCTGCGCGGGTCGGGTTGTGACATTGACCAGATGCTGGTGTTGTCGCGCTGTACAGGGTGGTGGCGCTCTAAGTAGCGCTTGTAGACGTGCTGCTGAATGGCGGGGTAGTCCATCACCTCGATCTTATGGCCGGGCGTGATCTTGATGGCGATTTTTTCGCCTGGCCCCATCGGCTTGGCGTCTACACTCATGCCGTCAAGGTAATACACACCACGTTCTGACGAGGCGAAGTATTCCTTTTCCGTCTCACCGAACCACAGCGGGCGCAGGCCAAGCGAATCGACGCTGAAGACAAGCAAGTTGCCCATGCGCGAGGCGACAGCGGCTGGCCCCTGGGCAAAATGCCCGAAGGATTGGCGCATCTCTTCATAGATGGCGTGAATCTCTGGGTTGTTTTGGATCAGGTCATGTTGGTAGGGCGGGAAGACGTATTCCATCGCCTCGATGAGGTCTAACCCGTGCCGTGCGATGAGCGCATGGACCAACCGGTCGACATCTTGGCTGTCTGACCCGTTGACCGGCAGCGGAATGTCTAGCATGTTGGCCTCAAGGCGCAGACGGCTGATGGTGTTGAACTCACCGTTGTGGCCGAGCAGGTTGAACGGCTGCACGCGCTCAAACACGCTGTTGGTGTTCGTGCTGTAGCGAGCATGGCCCATCGTGACTGTTGAGGCGTAGTCAGGGTCACGCAGTTCTGGATAGTAGCGCCGCAGGATTTCGATCGTGCCCTGCACTTTGTAGACGACGCTGTGCGACGAGAACGACGGGAAGTGCACCCCTAGTTCATCCTCTAGACGCACCTGAAGCTCGAAGAGAGTGCTTTCCAGCTTGGCGGACGGCACTTGCCCGTTGATGCCGGCGATCTGCCAAAAGACTGGCTCGTTCTTCTCAGCGTTTGGGCCGAGGATCAGACTGTTCACGTTGCCCGGCCGATCGGTCAACGTGTGCAGGCCGGTCTCGCTGATCGAGCGGATGATGACGTCCACGATGTTCTTCGCGCGTGGGCGGTCAGTGGCTGGGATCATCACATGAGCAACCCAGAAATTGCGGTCAGATGCAGTGGATGCGATCATGCCCGCCTCTGAAAGCCACTTCGACCACAGCAGACGCGGGATGTCCGTCAGCACGCCCACGCCGTCACCTTCACCGTTGATGTAGCCGGTGCGGTGGCCCATGCGTGAGAGGGCTTCAATGGTACGTTTGACGTTGCCGTGTGTGGGCTGGCCACCTTTGCGCACCGAGCAGATGAGGGCGCAAGCGTCTCGCTCGAGTTGATCAATCGGGTGCAGATCTAAATCCTGCAAGATGGCACTGGCAGGCAGCTTGTTGGGGTGTGATGGACTCATCGTCAGACCTCCGGGTCTCGCTTCGTTGAA
>DAOUBS010000165.1:0-14298 GCA_034432435.1 Anaerolineae bacterium | reverse complement strand
TGGGTCCTCCGCCAGCGCATTGGATGAGCACAAGCGCACCTGCTTGTTGAGCAGGTCTCGCTCGCCGTTGAGGGGGTCTATCAGTTGTTGCAGATCCCCGCGAAAGTCCACACACAGCGCGTTGATTGTAAAATCGCGCGCTCGTAAATCTGCCAGCAGGTCACCCCCACGAAATCGCGTGAAGTCCATCACCTTACGACCACTGGCGCTGTCATACAACACGCGAGCCACCCCACGCTCAGCGTCCATCACGAACACTTCTGCCCTGAGCGCATCTGCCACACGCCGCGCTAACCGCACCGCGTCTGCGGGCGTGACAAAGTCTAGATCAGGGATCGGTCGGTGCAGCAGCGCATCCCGCACTGCTCCACCGACGAGGTAGAGCGGTTCCTCTAGCCGCACATCGAGCACTCGCTCCTGAAGGTCAAATACTTCATCGGGCCACAGCAAAGGGCGCTGTGATGGCGCGCGCGGGGTTAGATCAACCATCGTTGAGCGCCGCCTCATCTACCACGCCGATGAAGGGCAAATTGCGGTATTTCTCATCAAGGTCTAATCCATACCCAAACACAAACTTGTTCTCGATGGTGAACCCGACGTAATCGCTTTGCAGATCAACTTCCCGCCGCGATGCCTTATCCAACAGCGTGCACAACCGCAGCGATCGGGGGCTGCGCGCTTGCAGGGTCTGTAAGACAAAGTGCAGCGTGTGGCCGCTGTCGATGATGTCCTCCACGACCACCACATCACGCCCGCTGATTTGAGCGCGGGTGTCCATCTCAATGCGCACGCTGCCAGTCGAGGTACGTCCGCCGCGCCCATAGCTGCTCGCGGCCATGAAGTCGATCTCGTGCGGCACGGTCATATGGCGCGTCAGATCCGTTAAGAACATCACGCCCCCTTTCAAGATGCAGATCAACACAAGATCAGGGCTGTTTGCATAATCGCGCGAAAGCTGCTCGCCCAATTCTGCCACGCGCAGTTGCAGCGTCTGCGCGTCGATCAAGACTTCCTTCAGATACTTCTCATAAGACAACATAAAGCCACCTAACCCCAGATAACGTCAGGGATTGTAGCGCGAAAGCAGCAGAAGATGTAGGCAGCAGCTAACGAAACAAAACTTGTACGGGCAGGCGGCCAATCAGCAATTCATCCCCCTTGCGCAGCAGCGTTGCCTCATTCGGTTTCAAGCGCTGCCCGCCGAGATATGTGCCGTTGGTGCTGGTCAAATCGGTGATGTAAATCTGATCGTTGTGCAAGGTCAGCTGAGCGTGAACGCGCGACACCCCGCGATCCAACGCTCCATACGGCGATAAGTCGATCTCTTCCTCCTTGCGCGAGCTGAGTTCAAAACGGCCCAGCTTGTAGCTCTTGCCCTCGATCATCATCACGCGTTCCACCATCCCACGTATGACAAGCAGCACTTCACGTCCTTCGCCGATGCGCGATGTACCGCCTTGACTGGTGCGGTTCATCATCCGCCGTAGAATAGGGTTGTTATCGGATAAAACAGCCGTATCACGGGTTGGGTCAGGTTTAGCTAGCGGGCGGTCTGGCAATGCATCAGAGCGGTGTGGGACGGACTCGGCGCGTGGCAAGTCAAATTTCACCGCCGGTTCTGTGTCAACTGAATTCGGCAATCCCGTCTTTGTCTCGCTTGATAAAGAGCGCAGTGGCCGAATAACGCCTGATTTGTGCACCGGTTTCATCTCGTCGGTAGACAAGCTGCCGGTAGCTTTGGTAGATTCAGAGCCAGAACCTTGATCAGATGGTTCTAAAGTGTTCTCGTCCTGCGCTTCTTGTGCCATGTCTGAACACACTTACCAAAATTGAACGACCGTATAATTGCAGTATAGCATAGATCTTGCAGTTTCATCTCAACAATGACATTGATAACGAAAGTGAATCCAGAATATTATGACTTCAAACATCATAGTGTTGAGCACCCCTCGTGCTGATATTCAGGTAACACTGCCTGACAGCCGCGTAATTGCCGCGCCCCACGGCACAACGCTGCATACCTTGTTTCAAGCGGCGGTTGCCAATAACTGGCTGCCCGCGCAGCCCCCTATCGCTGCCGCAGTTGTGGATGGCAGGCTGCGCGAGCTGAGCTATGTGCCAACGCGCGACATCTCCGCATCGCCCATCACCGTTGTCGATCCAGACGGCGCGCGCATTTACCGCCGCTCGCTGGTGCTGCTGCTGGTCGTCGCCGTGTATGAGTTACACCCTGATTTAATTGTCGATGTGAGCTACGCTATTCCCGATGGGGGCTACTTCTGTAAGTTTCTCGGCTGTCCACCTCCTGATGAAGCGATGCTCACGCGCATTGAACAACACATGCGGGCTATCGTCACCGCCAACGATCCAATCATACGCAGTGTTGTACCTGTACAAGAGGCTCTGCAAATCTTCGAACAACGCGGCGATCACGACAAGCTGCGGCTGCTTGAATCGCGTGATCGTGATACACTCGCCCTGTACGATCTGCGCGGCTACCGTGACTACTACTACGGGTACATGCTCCCCTCGACTGGTTCTTTACAGCATTTCCGACTGCTGCCGACCGAAAGCGGCTTCATCCTGCAATATCCCCAGCAGGATACCACGGACATGCTCACGCTGCTGACTGGGCAAAGCAAGATGGACGTTGTGTTCAAGGAAGCCAATGAAGCTCTTGACCGCCTCGGGGTAGCGGATATAGGCCGCTTGAACCAGATCACCCGCACGCACGGCATTCAGGAGGTCATCCTCATCGCTGAAGCGCTGCAAGAACAGCACATCAGCAACATTGCCCAAGACATCGCGCGGCGCATCCACCACGGCGTCAAGCTGATCACGATCGCTGGCCCCTCCTCCTCAGGCAAGACGACGTTCAGCAAACGGCTCGCCATTCAGCTGATGGCGTTAGGGATTCAGCCGTTGACGATTGAACTGGACAACTTCTTCGTCGACCGTGAGCACACTCCACGCGACGCCAACGGGGATTACGATTTCGAAGCGCTTGAGGCCATCAACTTGCCCCTGCTCAACGACGTGATGCATCGCCTGATGGCGGGTGAAGAAGTTCAACTGCCTAAGTTCAACTTCTTCACTGGCAAAAGCGAAGCAGGGGCAGCTGTGCGCTTGCTGCCCAATCAGATCATCGTTACCGAGGGCATCCACGGGCTGAACCCGCGCTTGTTCGCTGCCCTACCCCACAGCAGCATTCACCATCTCTACGTGTCGATGCTGACGCAGCTCAACCTTGACCGTCACAACCGCGTTTCCACGTCTGATGTTCGCCTGCTGCGGCGCATCGTGCGCGACGCGCGCACCCGCGGTTACTCTGCCAGCGACACGATTAGCCGCTGGCAGAGCGTGCGCCGCGGGGAAACGCGCAACATCTTCCCCTATCAAGAAAATGCCGATGCGCTGTTTGACAGCGGTCTCACCTACGAGTTGGCGGCTCTGCGCCCCTTTGCCGAGCCGCTGCTGCGGCAGGTGACGTTTGGGACGCCCCAGCACATCGAAGCCAACCGACTGCTGTCGTTCTTAAGTTGGGTCGAGCCGCTCAACTCGGAGCAGCTGGCCATGATCCCAGACACATCTCTGCTGCGCGAGTTCATCGGTGGCAGCGTGTTAGAACGCTACCACCCGGGCACGCTCGGAACAAGCTAAGCCCGTTGATGATGCGTTTGCAGGCTCTTGACCTGTAAGTTCTTCTCGCGGCGGCGTTTGATGCCTTGCAGCGTGGCCATCGCCGCGCTCATCGTCGTCACCAGCGGCACGTTGACTTGATACGCAGTGCTGCGGATGAGCGCGCCATCGTCGTGGGCTTGCCCTCCATATGGCGTGTTGATGACCAGTTGGATCTGCCCCTCGCGCAGCGCGTCTACGACGTGTGGTGATCCCTCTGCGACTTTGTTGATTATCTCAGCGGGGATGTGGATGCGCCGCAGCCAATCCGCTGTGCCGCGCGTGGCCACGATCTTGAACCCCAAGTCGTGCAGCTCGCGTGCGATCTTGGCCACCGCACCCTTGTCGAAGTCGTTCACGCTGATGCACACCGTGCCAGAGAGCGGCAGCGGCATATTGGCCGCCATCTGCGCCTTGATGAAAGCATGGCCAAAGCTGCTAGCGTGGCCCATCACCTCGCCGGTCGAGCGCATCTCAGGGCCGAGGCGCGCATCCACCCCGGGGAACTTCTGGAACGGCAGCACCGCTTCTTTGACGAAAAAGCCATCCACGCGCGGCTCTTCAATAAAACCGAGTTCTGCCAGCGTCTTGCCCGCTGCGATCAGCGCGCCGTAGCGCGCCAGCGGAACGCCCGTCGCCTTGCTGACGAACGGCACAGTACGGCTGCTGCGCGGGTTGACCTCCAACACATAGACGATGTCATCTTTGATCGCAAATTGGATGTTGAATAGGCCTTTGACGTTGAGCGCTAACCCGATACGCCGCGTGTAGTCGCGGATGATGTCGAGGTGATATTGGCTGATCTTATACGGTGGCAGCACACAGGCGCTGTCGCCGCTGTGGACACCGGCCTCTTCGATGTGCTGCATGATGCCGCCAATCGTGACGCGTTCGCCGTCGCACAGCGCGTCCACGTCCACCTCAAAGGCATCATCGAGGAACTTGTCGATCAACAGCGGGTGACCTGTCCACTCCACCGAGCGATCGAGCCAGTCGCGCAGGCTCTCCTCGTCAAAGATGATCGCCATGCCGCGCCCGCCCAGCACATAGCTCGGACGAACCAACACCGGATAGCCGATCTCTGCCGCTTTAGTGAAAGCCTCGTCACGGTTGAGCACCGTTGCGCCGGCGGGCTGCGGAATCCTGAGCGTGTTCATCAGCGCGTTGAACCGTTCACGATCTTCAGCCAAGTCGATCGTATCCACGCTGGTTCCCCAGATTTTCGCTCCGGCAGCCTCCAAGCCCGACGCGATGTTGAGCGGCGTCTGCCCCCCAAACTGGACGAGCACCCCATCTGGCTGCTCCACGTCGATGATGTTCATCACATCTTCGACCGTCAGCGGCTCAAAGTAGAGTCGATCCGCCGTGTCGTAGTCCGTGCTGACGGTCTCAGGGTTGCAGTTGACCATGATCGTCTCATAGCCGATCTCGCGCAGGGCAAAGCAGGCGTGAACGCAGCAGTAGTCAAATTCAATGCCTTGCCCAATGCGGTTCGGCCCGCCCCCCAAGATCAGCACCTTCTTTCGGTCGGTTGGGTGAGCTTCATCGCCCGGCTCATAGGTGCTGTAGAGGTAGGGGGTGATCGCCTCAAACTCCGCCGCGCAGGTGTCGACACGGTAGAAATTCGCCCTAACGCTCAGAGCCTTGCGCCGTTGGCTCACTAACTGTTCGTCTACACCGATGAGCTGCGCGATGTACGCATCGCTGAACCCATAGCGCTTGAGCTTCAAGAAATCAGCCGCATCCAGCTGATCTAACGTCAGATGCTTGGTGAGGATCGTCTGATGGATGCTCATGATGTCCGCCATCTGCTGGACGAACCACGCATCATACTGAGTTTGAGCAATGATCTCAGACTGCGGCACGCCGTTCAACAGCGCCGTAGCAACCTGAAACAGCCGCTGTGCTGTCGGCACGTGCAGCGTCGCCGGGGACTCAATCGCGTGTTCCTTCGCGCCCAGCCCGCTGATGCCAATGTCCAGCGCGCGAACGGCCTTCTGAAGCGCCTCCGGGAACGTTCGACCGATGGCCATCACCTCGCCGACGGCTTTCATCTGCGGCCCTAAAACGGGGTCCACCCCCGCGAACTTCCTGAAGTCCCAGCGCGGGATTTTAACCACCACGTAATCAAGCGACGGCTCAAAGCTGGCCGGGGTGACCTTCGTGATGTCGTTCGGGATCTCGTCCAGCGTGAACCCCACTGCCACCAGCGCTGCGATCTTCGCAATCGGGAAGCCCGTTGCTTTGCTCGCCAACGCCGACGAGCGCGACACCCGCGGATTCATCTCGATGATGTAGACCTCCCCATCGGCGGGGTTGATCGCAAACTGCACGTTCGCCCCGCCCGTGGTGATGCCGATCCGCTCAAAGATAGCCTTCGACATGTTGCGCAGGCGCTGCAATTCCTTGTCCGTCAGTGTTTGAGCGGGCGCTACGGTGATGCTGTCGCCAGTGTGGACGCCCATCGGGTCGAGGTTTTCGATGCTGCACACGACGACAAAGTTGCCCTTCGCGTCTCGCATCAGCTCCAACTCGTATTCTTTCCACCCCAGCAAGCTCTTGTCTACGAGCACTTCATGCACTGGCGACAGGCGCAGCCCGCGGGCACAGATCTCGCGCAGCTGGGCCTCGTTATGGGCGACGCCGCCCCCACTGCCCCCCAACGTGAACGACGGGCGGATCAACGCCGGGTAGCCGATCTCATAGACAAAAGCCAGCGCTTCATCTACGGTGCGCACGACGCGGCTCGGCGGGCATTTCAAGCCGATTTCGGCTATCGTGTCCTTGAACAGTTGACGATCTTCCGCTAGCTTGATGCTTTCCAACGACGCCCCGATCAGGCCGACATTGTAACGAGCGAGCACGCCCGTCTCTTGAAGTTCCAGCGCCAGATTGAGCGCCGTCTGACCGCCCACTGTCGGCAGCAACACATCGGGGCGCTCTTTCTCGATGATCTGCTCACAGATCTCGGCGGTTAGCGGCTCAACGTAGGTCGCATCGGCGAATTCGGGGTCCGTCATGATCGTCGCCGGGTTGCTGTTGACGAGCACCACCCGATACCCATGTGCGCGCAGCGCTTTACAGGCCTGCACGCCGCTGTAGTCAAACTCGCACGCTTGCCCGATCACAATCGGCCCAGAGCCAATGATCATGATCGTTTGGATGTCCGTCCGCTTAGGCATTCATCGCTCCTTGCTCGGCTGCGTTCTGCTCCACAGCTTTCACGAACTCGTCAAACAAGTAAAGCGAGTCGTGCGGGCCGGGCGACGCTTCAGGGTGATACTGAACGCTGAAGGCCTTCAACCCAACGTGGCGCAGCCCTTCAATCGTGTTGTCGTTCAAGTTGATGTGGGTGACTTCTCCCCCCTGCAAGTCACTGTCAGGCGTGACGGCGAACCCATGATTGTGCGCGCTGATCTCCACGACGCCCGTCAGCAGGTTTTTCACTGGTTGGTTGCCGCCCCGATGCCCAAATCGCATCTTCTCTGTCTTGCCCCCTAAAGCCAGCGCAAGCAGTTGATGCCCCAAACAAATCCCAAAGATCGGCACTTGCCCCAACAGCCCGCGAATGTTGTCAATCGCGTAGGTCACAGCCGCCGGGTCGCCCGGCCCGTTGCTCAAGAACACCCCCGCCGGGTTCATCGCCAGCACCTCGCGGTGCGGCGTCTGCGCCGGGACGACCGTCACCCGTAGGCCGCGATCCGCCATCATGCGCAGGATGTTGTGTTTGATGCCGTAGTCATATGCGACGATCAACGGGCGGCTGTCGGCAATCGCATGCGCGCCGTACCATTGGGAGTCACTCGGCTCCACCCAGTTGTACGGCTCGGCTGTTGTGACCGCGTCGACGAGGTTTGCGCCACTCATGTCGAGGCTTGTGCGCGCCATCTCGACGAGCGCTGCCGTGTCGTGGGCAGCCTCACCGTGCGCGACCACCGCGCGCATCACCCCCTTCTCGCGGATGTGGCGCACGATGGCGCGCGTCGGCATCTCCGTCAGGCCGATAACGCCCTGTTGGCGCAGATAGGCGTCAAGGCTGCCTTTGTTGCGCCAACTGCTGATGACCGGGCTGAGCGCCCGCACCACGAAGCCGCTCACCCACACCCGCGACGACTCGACATCCTCAAGGTTGATGCCAGTGTTGCCCACGTGGGGCACAGTCATCGTCACGATCTGCTCATAGTACGAAGGATCGGTCAAAATCTCTTGGTAGCCAGTCATCGAGGTGTTGAAGACCAACTCACCCGCTTTGACCCCCTCCACGCCAAAGCCCAGCCCGCTGAACACCGACCCGTCTTCTAACGCCAGAACGCCCTTTTTCTGCATCGTCATCTCCTACGACCGGTAATCCCCGTTGATTGACACGTACTCATGGCTGAGGTCGCACGTCCAGACGGTAGCCGCGCCGCTCCCCAAGCCCAGCTCCAGCCGCACGATGATGTCCGTCTCGTGGAAGATCGCGCTGGCTTCTGCTTCGCTGTAACGAGTCGGCAGGCCGTTCTCAAACAGCAGCAGGCCGGGCGCGTCTTCGGTCAGAGCCTCGCCGCGCCCGATGAGCAAGCGCGCCGTGTCCGGGTTGAACAGCGCCGGGGCGCGCCCCGCCGCCGCAACGATCCGCCCCCAGTTGGCATCCCCGCCGTAGAAAGCCGTCTTGACAAGCGGTGATGCGGCAATCGTGTTGCCGATGGCGTGCGCTTCCGCATCGGAGCGCGCCCCAACCACCTCCAGCGTGATGAACTTGGTTGCTCCTTCGCCGTCGCGCACGATCTGCTGCGCCAGTGACTGCGCTACGATCAACAGCGCTTCGTTGAACTGACGCATGTCCGCTGCCGTCCGCAGGTGCACCCCGCTCGCCCCGCTCGCCAGCAGCAACACGGCATCGTTGGTGCTGGTGTCGCCGTCCACGACGATGCGATTGAAGCTGCGGTCGCTGGCAAAGCGCAGCGCGATCATTGCGTGCTCGCGGCTCAACTCAGCGTCCGTGACGATTACCCCCAGCATCGTAGCCATGTTGGGCGCGATCATGCCCGCCCCTTTGCTGATGCCAGTGATCGTGTACTCGCCATCGACGCTCAAGACGCGCAGGCTGGCCATCTTGGGGCGCGTGTCCGTGGTCATGATCCCGCGCGCGGCTGACTCCCAATCCGCGCCCAACTGAGCGCACGCCAGTTCGATCCCTTGCTCAATCTTGGGCATCGGCAGGTGCGTCCCGATGACGCCGGTCGACATCACCAGCACCTGCTCTGGCTGCACGCCCAACTTTGCGGCCACCATGCGCGCTGTCGTCCGTGCGTTCTCAACGCCCACGCGGCCCGTCATCGCGTTGGCGCTCGTCGTGTTGATCGCCACCGCGCGGATGCTCGTCGCGCGCGCCGCGAGGTGCTCTTGGCTGACCAAGACGGGCGCGGCTTTGCTCTGGTTCTTCGTGAAGACCCCCGCAGTGACGCAATCACGATCGGCAACGATTAACGTGAAGTCCAGCGCGCCGTTTTTTTTCATCCCCGCGTGGACGCCCGCCACGGTGAACCCGCGCACGCGCTGAGGCTTCAAATCAGCCGTTTGCTTCATGAAAGCGACTCCAAGATGATCGTGAGCTTGGCCACCAAGTGATCCACGTCGTTCTTCGTGGCAATCAAGGGCGGCACAAGGCGAATGACGTTCGGCCCAGCGTTGACCAGCAGCAGCCCGTGCTCATACCCCAGCTTGACCACCGGCGCCACCTCCATGCGCATCTCGACGCCCACCATCAGGCCGCGCCCGCGAATCTCAGTGATCAACGGGCTGTTGATCTCGCTCAGCCGCTCTTGGAGGTACTCGCCCACCTCGCGCACGTGGGCGAGGAACGTCGGCTCGCTGATGCGCTCCACAACGTACTTTGCCACGCGCGTGATGAGTGGCCCGCCTGCAAACGTGCTGCCGTGATCGCCCGCGCTGATGTTGTCTGCGATGCGCTGCGTGACCAAGATCGCCCCAATCGGCAAGCCAGCCGCCAGCGGCTTCGCCACCGTCATGATGTCCGGCGTAACGCCGCTGGCCTCGTGCGCCCACAGCGCCCCCGTCCGCCCAACGCCACACTGCACCTCGTCGAAGATCAACACCGCGTCGTGTTCATCGCATAAGGTGCGCAGCTCGCGCAGGAACTCCGGGGCAGCCTCATGGATGCCACCCTCGCCTTGGATCGGCTCAATCATCACGGCGCAAGTCTTGTCGCTGATGAGCGCACGCACGCTCTCGATGTTGTTGAACTCCGCCACATGCACGCCTGGCAGCAGCGGCTTGAACGGCTTCTGATACTTCTCCTTGGGGGTCATGCTCAACGACCCCATACTGCGCCCGTGGAACCCATGATCAAACGTGATGAACTCGATCTTGTCGGGCTTGTTCGCGTTGTGAGCCACTCGCCGCGCGAACTTCAGCGCGCCCTCGTTGGCCTCTGTGCCACTGTTGGCGAAGAACACACGATCCGCAAACGACTTTTCTACCAGCACCCGCGCCAGTTCGATCATCGGCGCGTTGTGGTAGAGGTTGCTCAGGTGAATCAAGCCGCTTTGCAGCCCCGCTCGGATCTCCGCTTGCACGCCCGCATCGTTGTAACCCAGCGCGTTGACCGCAATCCCCGCCACCCAGTCCGCATAGGCGCGTCCAGCGTCGTCGTAGAGCGTCATGCCCTCGCCGCGCACCAGCACAAAATCAGGCCGCCCATACGTCTGCACAAGGTATTGGTGTTCTTGTTCGATCAATGTCCGTGGAACCGTTGTCTCAATCATCGCTCTTCTCTCGCTCAATTACTGTGCCACCGTGCGTTTGTAAGCCTTGCAAATTGGTGATGACCGCCGCGACGCCCTGTTCAGCGCAGGCTAGCGCTGTCGTCACCTTAGGGATCATCCCACCAGAGATAACCCCATTCGCCATCCACGCCTGCGCTTGATGCGTCGTCAAGCGCGGCACAGGTCGTCGTTTATCGTCCAGCACGCCCTCGACGTTGGTCAGGTAGACCAATCGGTGTGCGTCAATGGCGCGCGCCACCGCCGCCGCCACCGCGTCGGCATTCACGTTCAAGCTGCTGTCGCCTCCCAGACAGATCGGGGCGATCACCGGCGTGACCCCTTGTGCCAGCCACTCTAACAGCGGCTGCACGTGGACTGCCTCCACCTCTCCAGTAAACAGCATGTCCTCATCGGCGATGAGCTTACGCGCGCGCACCAGTCCACGATCCACCCCGCTCACGCCCAGCACGTCCAGCCCCGCGTTCAACAAGCACCGCACCAGCCGCTTGTTGACGAGTCCGCACAGCACCATCTCCGCAATCGCCAGCGATTCAGCGTCTGTCACACGCAGCCCTTGCACGAAGCGCGGCACGATGCCAAGTCGTTCCTGATAAGTTGTGATGTCTCGCCCGCCGCCGTGGACGATGACCGCCGGCTCAGGCTGCGCTTTGACAACCTGCGCGAAGGCCTGCAAGAAATCGTCGTCATTCAGCTCATGGCCGCTGATTTTGATCACCACTGGCCGCATCAGATCAACCCCATCGTTTCTGGCAGCCCCATCATCAAGTTGAAGCACTGCACTGCCTGCGACGACGCCCCTTTGCGCAAGTTGTCGATCACGCTGGTGATGTACACCACTTGATCGGTGACAGGCTGCACGCTGATCACGCACAAGTTGGTGCGGACGGCGTGGCGCAGCGTGGCGTTCTCGCCGGGCGGCAGCACGCGCACCAGCGGCTCATCCGCGTAAACGTTGCTGTACAAGTTGTGAACGCGATCAGCCGCCATACTGTAGCTCGGCGTAACGTACAAGCTAGCCATCAAACCGCGATCCACTGGCAGCAGATGCGGCGTGAAGATGAGCGGGCTGCCATACGCGCCGAAGCGGTTGATCTCCTGTTCGATCTCGGCGATGTGGCGATGTGCGCGCCCGGTGTTGTAAGGGGTGAGGTTGCCGTACACCTCCACGAAGTGCGTGCGCTCGCTCGGGCTGCGCCCCGCGCCGCTCACGCCGCTCTTGGCGTCTACGATGATCGGGGCAGTCAGCTCTAAGCCATTGGACTGCAGCAGCGGATACAGCCCCAATAGCGTCGCTGTCGCATAGCAACCGGGCGCGGCCACGACGAGCGCTTCTCGCAAGCGGTCACGGTGTATCTCTGGCAGGCCGTAGGGCACAGGCAGCAGTTCAGGGTGTGGGTGTGGGCCATACCATGCCGCATACCCCTCTGGATCGTCGATGCGCAAATCCGCAGAGAGGTCAATCACTCTGACGCCCGCATCCACTGCGCGCCGCGCGAACTGAGCCGAAGTCTTGTGTGGCAGCGCCAAGAACACCGCGTCTACGCTGCTGAGGTCAGCTGCCTCACTAGGGATATAGTGAAGGTCTGTCCCCGGCACGTTCTGATTGGCGTAGGTGTTGGACGTTGCAAACACCACGCGCACTGCCTCATGCTTAGCCAGCAGCTCGACTAAATCCAGCCCCGTGTAGCCCGACGCCCCAAACACCCCCACTCGCAGCACACCGTTCATCTTGCTCGCTCCTGTCCATAAAAAAGCCCTGCCTCGTCATAGTCATGAGGTCAGGGCTTTGTCATCGTCCGAATGTCGCGTCAACCACCAACGACACCTCCCAGAAAACCTCATGGTTCAATGGAGGCGGCGACGGCTCACCATGCAAGATAATGCAAGCACATCCATCAGATTAATTCCTTGATCTACGCCGTCATAGTGTATTCGATCCGCTTTCATTCGTCAAACTTCCAACACAACATTAGGCAGTTTTACGGTTTCATTGTGCAAGTTGCACACAAGCAAATGTTGGCATTTGTTAGGGCATCTGGCGTCTGTGTCTGTTCACCGTTAGGATTAAAGTCGCGTTAGCACCATATTACAAACTCGGCGCAGACTTTGACCAAACCACAAGCACCCTACGAGCTAGCCGTTTATGATTGAAGTTGAGAACCTTGTCAAACGCTATGGGAACGTGACTGCGGTCAAGGGCATCCATTTTCGCGTTGAACCCGGCGAGATCGTCGGCCTCTTGGGGCCAAACGGAGCGGGCAAGACAACCACCATGCGTATGCTGACCGGCTTCATGCCGCCTACCGAAGGCACGGTCAAGATCTGCGGCTTTGACGTGGTGGAGGACTCGATGAGCGTGCGCCAGCGCGTCGGGTACATGCCAGAGCGCGTGCCGGTCTACCCTGATATGACGGTTGAGGGCTACGTCACCTTTTGGGCGAAGCTGCGCGGCGTGCGCAACGTGCGCGCCCGCGTCCATCAGGTGCTCGAACAGTTCCAACTCTTCGACCGCCGCAAGCAGCTCGTTCGCTTCTTGTCGAAAGGGCTGCGCCAGCGCCTCGGCTTAGCGCAGGCGCTTGTGCACCAACCGCAGGTGATCATCCTCGATGAACCCACCATCGGCATCGACCCGCGCCAAGTGATCGAGGTGCGCGACGCCGTGCGCAGCCTGCGCGAGGCGCACGCTGTGTTGTTCAGCAGTCACATCCTGAGCGAGGTTGAACAGGTCTGCGACCGCGTCATCATCATCAACCACGGTCAGATCGTCGGTGAAGGGACGCCAGAGACGCTCAGCCGCCAGCTTGCGGGGCGTCAGCAAGTGTTCATGGTAGTCGAGGGCGGTGACGCGCGCATCAGCGCCTTCTTGAAGAAGATCCCCGATGTCGTTCACGTGCGCGCAATGGACGACGGCTTCCTGATTACCACGAAGTCAAACGTTGACCTGCGCCCTACCCTGTCGCGGTTGATTACCCAAGAAGGTTTCACGATCGTTGAGATGCGCCCTGTAGACGCCAGCCTCGAAGATGTCTTCTTGACGCTGACGGAGACGAAAAACCCATGACTGGGACGACTGTCATCTTCCGACGCGAGCTAGCCGCGTACTTCACCTCACCAGTGGCCTACCTGATCGCGGCGGCCTTCCTCGTCTTCACCGCAATCACGTTCAATCAGGATTTGGCGTTTGCGATCACCGTCCGTCCAGTGGATCCAGCGCTTATCCCGCGCATCCTCACCCAGCTTCTTATCTTCATCGCACCCCTGCTGACGATGCGCCTGCTGGCTGAGGAAAACCGCGAGGGCACGCTGGAGCTACTGCTCACCGCCCCCGTCAGCGACGCGAGCATTGTCATCGGCAAGTACCTCGCTGCTTGGGTCTACTACACGTTTTTGCTGGCGCTCACGCTCGTTTATCAGATCATCCTCGTCAACATCGCTTTCCCAGATATGTCGCACACGTTGGGGGCTTACATCGGCATCTGGCTGTACGGCGGGGCGACGCTGGCCGTCGGCTTGGTGTTCAGCGCGCTGACCGAAAGCCAAGTGCTCGCGGCCTTCCTCGGCATGATCGCGCTGCTCATCCTCTACTTTGCCGATCGCATCGGTCAAATCGTGGCTAACATCGATCTAGGGTTGATCATCTTCCAACTAACGCTGCAAGGGCACTTCATCCCAACGTTTGCTCAGGGCGTTATCCGCGCGGAGGACATCGTGTACTACGCCGGCTTGATTGTGGTCATGCTGTTTGTCTCGATTCGCTTGGTTGAATCGCGGAGGTGGCGCTGATGCAAGCCCGATCAATTATCATCACTCGCCGCCATCTCGGCCAGCTTGG
>DAOUBS010000164.1:0-21126 GCA_034432435.1 Anaerolineae bacterium | reverse complement strand
GCCGCTGCGCATCTACGGTATCCACCACTGCATCCATCGTGTTGAGAACATGATGGAAGCCTATGGTTGGGCCGAGTGGCCGAACTTCTTCCCTGTGTCGTTCCACCGCGTGAGCGAGCGCGACAACGCGCCTGTGTTGGAAAATGAGGATTTCGTCATCACCGCTTTTCCTGTGACGCACTTCATCCCAACGATCGGCTTGCGCATCTACGACAAACACAGTCAAACCACCCTCGGCTACAGCTGCGACACAGAACCCTGCGACGGCGTGCGGCGCATCGCCAAAGGCGTAGACGTGCTGCTGCACGAAGCAGCCGGCCCCCCGCCCGGCCACAGCACCGCGCAGCAAGCCGGACAGATCGCCACTGAGGGCAGGGCACAGCAGCTCTGGCTCATTCACTACCAAGTCTGGAACGTTGACCCGACCCCGCTCGTCCAAGAAGCCAGCCGCACCTTCAGCGGGCCGATCACACTGTGCAAAGACTTTGACGTGTTCGAGTTCTAACTCGAAAAGCGCACTGTCGGCGTGCGCGTCTCGTACAACCACTGCTGGAAGAACGCACCAAGATCACGCCCGCTGGTCGCCTGCACGCTGGCGATGAAATCGGCAATGCTGGCGTTGCCGTAGGCGTAGCGCTGATAATACTCACGAATCGCGCGGAAGAACACTTCATCGCCCAGTAGTTGGCGTAGCGCGTGCAGCGTCCACGCCCCCCGAATATAGACCAGCCCGTGGAAGAGCTGTTCCGCCCCCGGGTCGCCAATGCGCACCTCACGCTGCTGGTCGCCGGGTTGAGAGATCATCGCGTAGTAGTTCTCCATCAAGCGCTGAAACGCCGCTGGCCCGTCAGTATGCTCCACCCACAGCGCCGCAAAGTAGGTAGCAAAGCCTTCGTTCAGCCAAATGTCGCGCCAATGCTGCACGCTAACGCTGTTGCCGAACCATTGATGCACCATCTCATGGGCGATGATGTCGTTGACCGTCGGAAGGGGGAGCCGCGCAATGTCACGTGGAAAGAGGGAGAGCGTTTGCGTCTCCAGCGCAAAGGGAAAACTAGCCCGCGCCACCACCGCCCCGTACACGTCGAACGGGTACGGCCCAATCAGCGACTCGTAGAAGTCGAGCATGGCCGCCTGAACCGCAAACAATTCCTCAAGACGCGGCGCTAGCTCGGTCGGGAAGTAGTTGCGGATCGGCACACCGCTGGGGGACTGACCATCCACTACGACAAAATCGGTGATGTTCACCGTGGCGAGGTAAGTTGCCATCGGCTGTGCCATATGCCAGACGTAAGTTGTCGCGTTCGGCTCATGGCGCGTGTCGATCAGCACGCCGTTGGCTGCGGCGAGGTTGCCCGCTGGCACGCGAATCGTGAACGTGAAGGTGGCTTTGTCCAGCGGATGGTCGTTTGAAGGGAACCACGTCGCCGAGCCA
Organism: Anaerolineae bacterium; assembly: GCA_034432435.1. Classification (GTDB taxonomy): domain Bacteria; phylum Chloroflexota; class Anaerolineae; order Aggregatilineales; family Phototrophicaceae; genus JANWYT01. The sequence continues at coordinate 19,691 of DAOUBS010000164.1, read as the reverse complement.
TCCGGCTGGCTGGCCACAAACACGCCCGTCGGGTAGTGCTGCCACCCCCCGCCAAAGCTGCTGCGCTGGTCTGCTTGAAAGCGCCCCGTGTAACGCACGCGAACCTGCGCAGTCTCAGCGTTGCGGATGGGCTGAACGGGCATCACGATGAGTTCACTTGCGCGCCGTTCGAAGGCCGCGGGCGTACCGTTCACCTCCAGCGCGTCGATCTTTGGGCCGCTGAAGTCTAGGTGAAACTGCTCCAGCGTGGCCAGCGCTTGCAGGTCGATCGTCACAACCGCACGCACCATCTGCTGAGCCAGCGCCACATCTAGATCGATGTTGTAGTGCAGCACGTCATAGCCGCTGTTGCCCATCAATGGAAAATACGGGTCGCCGATGCCTGCGGGGTCACTCAGCGCCGTGATCGGCCACGCTGCCCCCAAGACGACGATCCACCACAGCCGCAGCGCCCACACGCGCATAACTTTACCCTTCACATCAGCGCCGTTCTGCGTTTAGTGTATTGCAGTTTGACGAGGATGAGAACCATGCATCTACCGCGTTACGACTATGGCCGTCGTCGCAGCCTCTTCACGCCCTTGCTCTACGTGGGGTGCGGCGCAAGCTTGCTGGGAGCGTGCGCCGCGGTGATCGTAGGGGCGCTCTTGGTGCTGCCGAACCCGCAGGGCTTCGCGCTGCAAGTGTTGGGCTTTCGCAGCGCTGGTCAGACGGAAGCGGTGTTCGCCGATCAAACCGCGCGGCCAGCGCCAGCGCTGGCGCAGCCCGCCCCCGTCGGTCAGATCATCGTCAGCATCCCGCAGGTTGGCCAGCAGGCGCTTGTGCCCGACGGCGAGCGGATCCAAGCAGCGGTAGGGCTTGACCCGCAAACCGCGCAGACCGTGCTGCAAGCACAAACGAACGAGACGGGACTGGTGGCGCTGTGCCAGCAGTACAGCACTCTGTGCGCAGAGGGCAATGGGCAGGTGCGCGGCGTGCGCTTCGACTTGCGCCCGAATGGCTTGATCGTGTTCGGGGAGGTGCTCGTTCCGGGTTTGAACACATGGCAGCCCGTTGGGGTCGTGTTCCAGCAGGTCGGGCGGCGTTTGGGCGTCGTCGGGGTGGATGTGAACGGGATGCTGTTGGTCAATCCACCTGCGCCCTACAGCACACTCATCGCGGAAGCCGAGGAAGTCGTCAACGCCTTGATCAGCACGCTCAGCGCCAGTGTCGACGGCACAGCCTACACCGTGCAGGAAATTTACCTCGAAGACAACCGTTTAACGCTTACGCTGCGCTGACAAGAGGCCTACAATGGCGCTAAAATATGGCTTAGCAGTCGAAAGATGGGATGAGGCCGTGGCGGAAATCCGCGCCATCTTGCAGCAAGCAGCCCGCGAGCGCCGCTACCTGACCTATGGAGAGGTGACACGAGCCATGCTCAGCGTGCGGGCGCACCCGGGGGCGTATGTGTTCACAGCGATGCTGCGCGAGGCCTGTCATCAGGAGGAGCGCGAGACAGGCGTCCAGCTTTGCGCGCTGGTAGTGGCCAAAGCAACAGGTAGACCGGGTGCGGGCTACTTCCGCATGATGCCGTGTTCAGGCGACCTAGACGACTGCTGGCGCGCGGAAGCTGAGGCTGCCTTCAATTACTACTATCGAGAGACGAGCGACGCATGAAGATTCTCATCACTGGGGCCAACGGTCGGCTGGGCAGCGCCCTGTGCGACCGCCTATCAGGGCTATATCGCGTGATCCCCCTCGTTGGCGAGGAAGCGCATGGCGTATACGTCGAGCTGACACGCTGGGGCGAGGTTCACCGCGCTGTTGAGCACTTTGAACCGGACTTCATCGTTCACACCGCCGCATGGACAGACGTCGACGGCTGCGCGCGTGACCCGCAGCGCGCGCTCCGCGTGAACGGATTAGGCACGCAGTACCTCGCAGCAGCCAGCGGGGCACGCGGTATCCCCATGCTGTACATCAGCAGCAACGAAGTTTTCGACGGCACAAGTGCGCAGCCCTACCGCGAGTATGACCCCACCCGCCCTGCTAACCCCTACGGCTACAGCAAATGGGTCGGTGAGCAGGCGCTCATCCGCCACAACCCGCAACACATGATCGTGCGCACCGCGTGGCTGTTCGCCCACGGCGGGCGGAACTTCGTCCAGACCATCCTGAACGCCGCCCGCATAGGTCACCCACTGCGTGTAGTGCGCGATGAGGTCAGCAACCCCACCTACACCGACGACCTCGCGGATGCCGTCGTCCGGTTGATTGCTACGCGCTGCTGGGGAACCTACCACCTGACCAACAGCGGCACGGCCAGCCGCTTCGCCTTCGCGCAAGCTGTTCTAGAAGCAGCAGGCATCAACGCGCCGATTGAACCAATCACGCTCAAAGAGTGGCCACGCCCCAGCACGCCGCCGCCCCACGCGCCGCTAGCGAACGTCGCTGCGGCTGCGCTGGGGATTACGCTTCGCCCGTGGCAAGAGGCGCTGCGCGTTTTCATCCAACGAGAAGCTGAACAACATGCCTGAGCCGCTGCTCTCGGTCGTGATCCCGAATTGGAACGGCGAGCGCTTCCTGCGCACGTGCCTCGACGCGCTCCGCCGCCAGACGCACCCCGCTTTGGAGATCATCGTAGTCGACAACGCCTCCAGCGACGGCTCACAGGCGCTGCTGCGCGCTGAGTACCCGGATGTGACGCTCATCGCGCTGCCGAGCAACCGCGGCTTTACCGGCGCGTGCAACGCGGGCATGGCGCGCGCGCGGGGTGACTTCATCAGCCTGCTGAACAACGACACCGAGGTTACCCCGCAGTGGGCGGCGGCGATCGTAGACGCCTTCCACCGCTACCCTGAAGTGGGCATCGTCGCCAGCAAGATGCTGCTGTTCGACCAGCGCGACACCTTCCACACCGCAGGCGACGGCTTCCGCACGGATGGCACGGCCTACAACCGCGGCGTCTGGGAGAAGGACACCGGCCAGTACGATGAAGAGGCGTTCGTGTTCAGCGCCTGTGGTGGGTCGTCTGCCTATCGCCGCGCCATGCTCGACCAAATCGGGCTGCTGGACGAAGATTTTTTCTTCTCGTTGGAGGATGTCGATCTGGCGTGGCGCGCGCAGCTCACGGGTTGGCGCACACTTTACACCCCCTATGCCGTCGTTTATCATCACCTATCTGCAACGGGCGGCGGCATAACGGCCAGTTTTTACGACGGGCGCAACGCGCTTTATTTGCTGGCCAAGAACTTACCAAACGATTTGTGGCGCAAACATCGCCGCTGCATCGTGCAGCGCCAAGCGCAGCTCGCGTGGGAGGCGCTGCGTGCTTGGCGCGGGGCAGCCGCACGAGCGCGCCTGCGGGGGATGTTGGTCGGCTTGCTTACTCTGCCCCGCATGTTCGCCAAGCGCCGCGCGGTGCAAGCGCAGCGCACAGTGTCAATTGACTATCTTGAGTCGATGCTGACTCCAACTTGTTGAGCGTAGCCTATGTTCTCATACTCGGGCGGAGTTGTCCTTTGACCACAGAGCCTCTCTTTTTGTCGATCATCATCCCAGCGCACAACGAGGAGAAGCGACTCCCCCCCAGCTTGGCGAAGATCGACGCCTACTTGAAGACGCAAGACTACACCTATGAGGTGATCGTCGTCGAGAACGGCAGCAAAGACCGCACCAGCCAGGTCGTGCGCGAGTTCGCCCAAGATCACCCCTACGTGCGCTTGATCGAGGTGAAGACGCGCGGCAAGGGCCTTGCGGTCAAAGCGGGGATGCTGGCCGCCCACGGGGACTATCGCTTCATCTGCGACACGGACTTATCAATGCCCATCGAGGAGATCGCCAAGTTCCTGCCACCGGTGCGCGAGGGCTACGATGTGCTGATCGGCAGCCGCGAAGGCGACGGCGCGCGCCGCATCGGTGAGCCAGAATACCGCCACATCATGGGGCGCGTACTCAACTTCATCGTCAAAGTGGCTGCTGTCCCCGATTTTGAAGACACCCAGTGCGGCTTCAAGATGTTCAAGCGCGAGGCCGCCGAGGACTTGTTCCGCGTGCAGCAGATGAGCGGCATCGGCTTCGACGTGGAGCTGATCTACGTGGCACAGCGGCGCGGCTATCGTATTGTGGACGTGCCCATTACGTGGTACTTTGACCCCGATTCGCGCATGCGTCTGTTTCAAGACTCGCTCAAGATCCTGCTTGAGATTTGGGAAATTCGCCAAAATTGGCGCAGAGGGGTGTATGACCAAACCGCCGCGTCGAGATAACACTGCCCCGCTCACCTACGAGGCGCAGGCGCAAGCGCAGGGCTATCAACGCGTGGCCGGGCTGGACGAGTCCGGGCGTGGACCGTGGGCCGGGCCGCTTGCGGCGGCGGCGGTCATCCTACCTGACGCAGCAACCCTGCCCGAACAGCTCAAAGGCGCACGCGACAGCAAGCAAATGACTCACCGTCAGCGTCTGCGCGTCGCTGAGGTCATTAAACACGTCGCGCTCGCCTACGGCGTGGGCGTCGTCAGCGCGGACGACATCGCCGCGCTGGGCTTGGCGGCAGCGCTGCGGCTGGCCTATCAACGCGCGCTCGATGCGTGCCGCGTGCAAGCTGACTTCCTGCTGATCGACCACACAAAATGGCCGCAGCAGCCGATCCCCCATTGGTCGATTACCCACGGTGACCAACTCTCGTTGAGCATCGCCTGCGCGAGCATCCTCGCCAAGACGTGGCGCGATCAACACATGACCGAGCTGCACGCCCAGTACCCAGCCTACGGCTTTGACCACAACAAAGGCTACGGCACGCCTCAGCACAGCGCCGCGATACGGACGCATGGGATTGTGCTGGGCGTGCACCGGCTCAACGTGCGCCCAGTGCTACAGGCCTATCATCCGTGAAGCTGGCACTCGTCCACGATTGGCTCAATCAGATCGGCGGCGCAGAGGACGTGCTAGCCGAACTCGTGGCGATGTTCCCTGACAGCCCGATCTTCACCAGCCTCTACGCGCCAGACGTGATGCCCGCCGCCTATCGCCAGTGGGACATCCGCCCCTTGTGGTCGGATCGCCTGCCGCGCATTCGGCAGCGTCACCAGCCCTACCTGCCAATCTACCCGCTGGCGTGGGGCAGCCTTGACCTCTCAGCGTATGACGTGGTGCTGAGCAACAAGAGCGGCTTCTGCCACGGCGTGCGCACAGGCGACGCGCTGCACATCTGCTACTGCCTCGCGCCGACGCGCTACGTGTGGCAGCTAGAACACTACGTCGCGCGCGAAGGCCTCGGTCGCGCGGCGCAGACTGCCCTCAAGCCGCTGATCGCGCTGCTGCGCCAGTGGGACTACGCCGCTGCCCAGCGCGTGACGCACTTCATCGCCATCAGCACCGACATTCAACAGCGCATCCGTCATTTCTACAACCGCGACTCGACGATCATCTACCCGCCAGTGGACTGCGCGCGCTTCGTCCCCGTTCCTGCGCACGAAATCGGGGATTACTTCCTCGTCGTGTCGCGCTTGATCCCTTATAAGCGCATCGACCTTGCCGTGCAAGCAGCCACGCGCTTAGGACTGCCGCTCAAAGTGGGCGGGCGTGGGCGCGACCTCGACCGCCTGCGCGCGCTGGCCGGCCCCACCGTTGAATTTTTGGGCTACGTGCCAGATGAAGACCTGCCCGACCTGATGGCGCGCTGCAGAGCTTTTATCTTCCCCGGGTTCGAGGACTTCGGCATCACGCCCGTACAGGCGCAGGCTGCTGGCCGCCCTGTGATCGCCTACCGCGCCGGCGGCGCGCTCGACACCGTGCGCGAGGGCATCACCGGCGCCTTCTTCGACGAGCAAACCGTAGACAGCCTCGCCGCGGTCATGGCCAGCTTTGATGCAGCCACCTACAACCCTGACGTGATCCGCGCTCACGCCCTAACCTTTGACGCCTCGCTGTTCAAGCAGACGCTCAGACGCTATATTCAAGAGGCCTACGAGGCGCACCAAGCAGCAAGGGGAACCTTATGAACGAACTACAACCTATCTGGCGTTTCGTACAGCGATGGTGGTGGCTGATGTTGATTCCGCCAGCGGTGGCCGCTGTGCTCACCCTGCCCACTTTGCTGAGCCGACCCGTCAGCGGGGGCTACGCTGCGCAGTTCAAATATACCGCCGCCATGACCAGCGCCAACGTCAGCCCACGCGATGGGGACTTTCAGGACGTGTGGATCGCCAGTGAATACACTGTCAACGCCTTCACCGAGTGGGTGCGCAGCAGCAGCTTCCGCGCTGAGATACAGGCCTTGCTGCCCGATGTTGACCTTGCGCCGCTCGGCATCGCCAGCGACAACGCCCGCAGCATCGGCCAAGTGCAGATGAGCTACCCCGACGCGGCCGCGCTAGGGCGCATCGCCGATGCGGCCATCACAGTCTTACAGACGCGCAACCAAGCCTACTTTCCGCACCTCGGCCCAGAGCCAGCCACCGTGACGATCATCGATGCGCCGGTGGTCGTGGCTGCGCCGCCCCCGCTCGTCAACCGCTTTGAGCCGTTCATCCGAATTGGTCTCGCGCTAGTCGTGGGGGTTCTGCTGGCAGCGCTAGCCGATCTGTCCAACCAGCGCGTACGGGATCCTGCTGATGTCGAAGGCGCAGGGGTGCGCCTCGTCGGCAGGATCCCACGCGGACGCCGTTAACGCGGCAGCACGAACACCGCCGCCGTCAGATACGGCACGCTGAACACGCCGTCGTTGTAGCTCGCATCGCGCATCGTGTCGTCTGCGCCCCTCGCCAAGATCGGGTGCAGCTCATACCCGCCTGTCAGCGCTTCATCACTAAACGTGATCGTCTCGTTCGTTGTGTTAAAGATCACCACAACCTGTGCGAAGGTCTCGTCAAGGTCGCCTGCGGTGTCGTCCAGCACCATGACGATCACGCCCACCTGCTGCTCTGGCCCCACGTTGAGGAAGCTCAAGCGGTTTTGGACTTCTTCCGCCGTCGTTAGGCGGAAGAGCGGGCTGCTGTAGCGCACGCGCAGCATGTCCACCCAGCGGCTGTAGCTGTCCATGATGTGCTCAGGGGCGGGCACGTTGGCTGGGTCGGCCAAGAAGGGGCGCATGCGGTTCCACTCGCCGCTGTTGTCGCCCGCGGGGGGCAGCCCAACGCCGAAGTTATTCGTCTGCATGGTGAAGTCGAGGCGGTTGAACCAATCACCGCTGTTATAGCTGTTGCGATCCATGCTCTTAGAGCGCAGCAGTTCCGTCCCCGCTTGGAAGAACGGGACGCCCTGACTGTACATGACGAAGGCGTTGCCGAGGAGCTGCATCCGCACGCGGTCTTCCATGGGCGTATCAGCGGGCGCTTTGTACATGTTGTTGTCGTAGAGCGTCTCGTTATCGTGCTTGTCGACGTAGATGATGTTTTCCTGCGGGTCGAGCGTGTAGCCCACGGGTGAGCCGTTGTAGTCCACGTCTGCGCCGGTCACAAGGTCGCCGTTGCGGTCGATGAACGTGAAGTCACGCAGGTTGCCCGCCAGCCCCACCCGAACGCGATCGGCGAACAATAGGGCGATCTCAACATTCTCGTTGTCCGCGCTCAGGCCGTTCGGGTTGCTGACGATGCCGTTGGCCAGCCCCTGCTTTTCACGGTCGCCGAACGGGCTGCCGCCGCGCACAGCGTCGCGCAGGCGGTCGTTGAACGTGCCGATGCCCGTGCCCGCTGCGTTGATCTGCGTCGCGTTGACGCCGCGTGCGTTGTTGGCCACCTCGCCGAAGTTCCACCCCTCACCGTAGAGGTAGATCGTGCTGCCGTCCACGCCGTGCGTTTCCGTCGTCAGCGCGGCAACCGCCTCCTGCACGGCAATCATGTCTGCCAACATGTGATGCCCCATCAAGTCGAAGCGGAAGCCGTCGATCTTGTACTGCGTGGCCATCAAGATGACCGTGTCGATCATCAGGCGGCGCATCATGTTGTGCTCGGTGGCGGTGTTGTCGCAGCACGTGGAGCGCTCGACTGTGCCCGTAGCGCTCAAGCGATGGTAGTAGCCAGGGACGATCTGATCGAGCACGCTGCGATCGTTCTGGCCGCTGGCGTTGGTGTGGTTAAAGACCACATCTTGGACGACGCGCAGCCCCATCTGGTTGAGCGCCTGCACCATCTGACGATATTCCAGCACGCGGGCGGTGCTGTTCGGGTCAGTGCTGTAGCTGCCCTCAGGGGCCATGAAGTGGTACGGGTCGTAGCCCCAGTTGAAACCATCCCGATCCCGAATCGGGTTGATGAGTTCCTGCTGCTGCGGGCTATCTGGCGGGAAGGTGGCCATCAGCTCGTAGTCTGGCTCGAACCAACGCACGCGGTTCTCGTTGATCGTGGCGATGTCGAAGGTCGGCAGCAAGTGTACGTGTGTCAAGCCTGCCGCCGCCAGCCCTGCCAGATGCTGCACGGGCACGCTGTCGGTCAACGTGAAGGCGAGGTACGTCCCGCGCAGCTCAACCGGCGTGCTGGCGTCGAAGGCGTTGAAGTCGCGCACGTGCAACTCGTAGATCGTGATGTCCTCAAAGTTGGCCAGCGGCGGTTTGACCAGTTCATCCCAACCGTCGGGCTTCAACGCTGGATCGTTCAGGTCGATGATCTGTGAACGCAAGCTGTTGATCGACAAGTTCAGCGAGTAGGGATCCGTCACCTCGTTCACGACGATCTGGCCGACGCTGGGCGCGAACACCGTCACGCGGAACTTATAGTAGAGGTTCTTCCAGCTTGGGTCGCCGGTGATGCGCCAAACGCCTGTTTGATCGTCGCGCGTCATCGGCAGGATTTCGGGCTGAGTGCGCGGCACGTTGTCCGCGTAGAGCATGAACTCAACGTTCTGCGCGGTAGGGGCCCAGACTGAGATGCTCGGCACGCCGTCCCCGTCCCAGTGCACGCCCAACGGCGCATCCGTCGTGTAGAGGTCGTCCAACACACCCGGAATTTGCAGCCCAGCGATATTCACGACGTCCTCATCACGATAGGCCGCAATGGCGATCTGACTGCGCAGCGCGTCCGGCACACGGTCTAGGTCGGCCTCGTCGATCACGAACGGCGTTAGGCCAGCCAGATGGGGGAACTTGGCGAGCACCGCCGCGGGGATCTCCTCGGCGGGCGTCAGCGCGAGTGACTCAAATGTGCCCTGCAACCCAAACAGCGACACCACCATGTCCCCTGCGGCGCTGTAGAGCAGACGATACTCGGCGTTCGGGTCCACTTCTACGCCCCACAGCAGCGTTGAACGATCCACCCAATAGGCTGTGAGCTGACGCAGGTTGGCGCTGGTGATAGCCGAGCCGCCCGCGACAACTACCATCGCGTCAAGGCTGGCGTCGTAGGTAAACGACACGTTCTGGTTGTCCTCTGCTACTGTGAAAGTGATCTCTTCGCCCATGCGCTCGGTGCTGCGACCGATAGCAAAGCGCGCCGTGTACTCGCCCGCAGGGAGGCGGGTCGTGCTGAAGGTAAACACGCCGTCCCCGTCCGGGTCTTGCAACCACGTGGCCATACACGCGGGGTCGTCGTTCTCAGGGCAGCCGAGGAAGGTCTGATAGCTGCCCGGCGCGGTGACGATCAGCACGCGCAGGTCATCCGCCACCCACTTCGTCTTGTGATCGTAGAAGAAGGTGATGTCGCTGTCAGTCGGGACGTTGAGGATGATGTTCGGGCCGTCACGATCGGCGCGCCCGCCGTAGTTCTCGCCCCATGAGCCGTCGATGGCTACCTTGTACTCATACGTGCCAGCGGGGATAAAGAACGTCCGCAACCAAACATCCGTCGCTGGATCATACTCCAGCATGGCATCGGTGCATCCGGGCTGCCACTCGCCCGGGCAGCCCATCAGCGGGTTCAGGTTGCCTGGAATCGTCACCGTGGTGGGCACTTGCGCCTGCGCTAAGACAGGCAAAGCCCCCACTAGGGTTAGCATCACACCCGCCAGCCGCCGCATCTGCTTGTGAAGTTTCATGAATGTTTTCCTTACAAAAACACCAATATTCGCCAGTCACTGTAGCGCAAGCAGTGGTAATTGTCTAGCGAGTCATTTGTAGAAATTGACAAACTTCGCACAGCGCCGAGGCAAGATCGGTGCTATCATGCAGTCATGACGACGATTTACGACATCACCCGTACAATTGCCCCATCCAGCGCCGTCTGGGAGGGAGATACGCCTTACACGTCCCACCTCATCGCGGACATGCGCCGTGGCAGCAGCGTCAACCTCACGAAACTCACGTTGAGCGCGCATAGCGCCACCCATGCCGACGCGCGCTTCCACTACCAGATAGGCGGCACAGACGCTGCCGCGCTGCCGCTAGAGCCGTTCATCGGCCCGGCGCGCGTCGTAGCGGTGGAGCGGCGCAGCGGCCACATCATGCCCGACGACCTCAGCCAAACAGACCTACGCGGTGGTCAGCGACTGCTCATTCGCACGTTCGTCAGCAGCACGCCAGACGACACGCTCACAACCGACTTCCCCACGCTGAGCGCTGCGCTGATCGACCATCTCGCGGCACTGCGCTATGTGCTGATCGGCACAGACGCCATCAGCGTTGACCCCTACACCAGTCAAACGCTCGACGCACACCATGCACTCGCGCGCCACGGCCTCTACAATTTGGAGAGCCTCTGCTTGCGGGGCGTTCCCACAGGCGACTATGAATTGATCGCGCTGCCGCTCAAGCTCAGCGGAGCGTGTGCTTCACCTGTTCGCGCCATCTTGCGGCCACTCAAGGGGGATCTATGACCATTGGAGCGCTTTTCTTCTTCGTGCTGTTCACCGCGACGATCTTCGCCAGCTACATCGGGCTGCGGCGCAAGCTCGCCCGCCCCACCGTGATCGGCGCGGGCTGCGCCGCCGGGTGCATCATCTTCATGATGCTGTTCGCGCTGGCCAACGGCAACGTGTTCGCGCACGCCCTGCTCGTGGGGTTGGTAGTGGGCGGCGCGTTCGCCGCCGCGACGATGGCCGTCGCGCTGTACTTTCAGGGCAGCGAACTGCGAGAACAGGCCAAGAACAAGCCTTAGAGCGGGCGCTGCGCCGTTTCGATCAAACGGTCACGGTCGATCAAGCGCTCGAAGAGCACATCCACCAGCAGCGGCGACAGGCGCTCCAGCAGCGCCAGCAAGTGGTAGCCCACATCGCCCACGATCACCTCAGCATCACGGTAGATGACAGTGCGTACCACTGCATCAGCCACCTCGTATGGCGCGATGAGGTTCAGTCGCAGCACAGGGTCGATCATCCCCACCTCTTTCATCTGCTCGCGCGTCATGTGCCCCACCATCTGCGTGTCGACGAAGCCCGGGCTGACATAAGACACCATGACGCCATCCGGGCGCAGCTCGCGCCGTAACGCTGAGCTGAACGTGCGCACCGCGCCCTTGCTCGCCCCGTAGACGCTAAAGCCGATGCTTGGCAGCATGGCGGCCATGCTGGCGATGTTCACGATGTGGCCGCTGTGCTGCGCCTGCATCACACGCGCAACGGCCTGCGTCAATCGCACCAGCGCGAGCACGTTCACCGCGAACATCTGACGATAGTCAGCCTCGCGATGCTTGAGGAAGTCGCCGCTCACCAGCAGCCCCGCGTTGTTCACCAATACATCAATCCGCCCGAACTGCTCCATCGCATAGGCGACAATCTCAGATGGGGCGTTCTCCTCCGTGAGGTCAATCGACAGCGTGTAGACCCGTTCACCATACTGCTGCACCTCCGCTTGTGTGGCGGCGAGCGCCTCGGCGTCACAGTCAATCAGCAGCAGGTGCGCTTGTTCACGGCCAAAGGCATGAGCCGTCTCGCGCCCAATGCCCCCTGCGGCGCCTGTGATGAGCACCACCTTGTTTCGCAGGCTGACCGCGTTTTTCTCGCGTTCGTTCATGCGCCACAGCGCCCAAAACCCACCCAAGAGCAAGCCCGCCCCGATTGCGCGCCTCATTTGTTGCCTCCGCTAAGCTGTTTTCTTCTCCAACATGATCCGTGTGATCTGTTCGATGTGGTTGGCGTCGTGTGCGGCCACCTGCGCCACCGAGCGCATAACGGTATACGCGCCATATTCAGGGTGAAGGCCCGTGCGCGCCAACTGCTCATCGCTCAGGCTCTCAAAAAACGCCACCATCTCCGCGCGCGACACGCTCAGCTTGGCCAACACATCGTGCAGCGGCTGCGCGTTGTAGGCGTGTTCAGCAGCCAGCTTCTCGTGATCGTAGGCTTGAAACGTCGGGGTGTCCTGCTCCAACATCGCCCGCACACGAGATTGAAAGATCGCATCGTATTCTAGCAGATGCCCCAGCACTTCTAGCACCGTCCAGCCAGTGCCGCCGTCGCGCCATGTGCTGGCCTCCTCGTGTGTGAGCATCTTGCCCAGCGTGATGAGCGTCTGCGAGTGCAGCTTGATGATCGTCACGTAGCGTTCGTGATGAAATTGAGGGGTCATTCGGGAGCAGCCTCCTTCAAATCGTTAAGCACCCAGATAATCGCTTGTTGCAAGTCCTGCGCCAGCTTTTCGCCGCCTTCAATCGTGTTGCGATAGCTGATATAGCGCAGGTGGCGCACATCAAACGGCACTTCTTCCGGTGACTGCGCTTGGGTTAGCAAGATGGCCGGTTTGCCAACCGTGTGGGCAATGCCTAATTCGTAGAACACGTTGGCGTTGACCTCGCTAATGTCAGCGATGATCAAACGACAGCCGTTGATGGCCGCCCAAACCTCCTTCATCACCACCCCGCGCACGCTGGCAAACTCATCGCCGCGTCGGATCGACAGGTTCAAACTCCCAGCGACTGGGCGAATCACCGTTTGATAAATGGCATTATACGGCTCACGGAATGGCATCACCATAAAAATATCAGAGCGAAACTGGGACTGCTGGGCCGGCACGCCGAAAATCGGCGTCACGCGCATGATGCCGTTGGCCGCCTCTTGCGATGGAAGCTGCTTCTGCGCGTCCCACACTTGCAGCGCGCGCCGCACAATCAGCTCGATATCATCCGCGGCAAAGCGCAGCCCCTCCTCGATCAGCGTTTCAAAGTTGGGCGGCAGCGCCTCGGCAGCCCCCGCGCCGCGGAAGGCGCGCAGGGGCTCGTCTGGCCCGGGCATCACTAGCGGTGGCGCCTCGGCAGCCTCCGCGCCGCGGAAGGTGCGCAGGGGCTCGTCTGGCCCGGGCATTACCAGCGGCGGCGCCTCGGCATCGCCACCACTGAAGCCCTGCGCAGTGGGCGGCAGCAGGCGCATCTGACGGCTGGTGCGCAGGTGCGTGTCCACCGCAAGGATGACTTGGGCTTGCAGCTCATCCAGCGTCTTGAAGTAGTTGATGACGTGGCGCGTCTCCAACAGCTCGCGGAAGTGCCGCATGCGCGCGTCCGGCTGCGTGCGGCAGTCTTCGTGCATGAAGATCGCGCACGTCAAGCCCCGTTGAAACGCCAGCCGATACTCCTGCTCAGCGTAGGACAGGCCGCTGCCGGGGGCCAGCATCCCGTACTCCGCGCCGTATACGCCGATGAATAGCGCGGTTGTGTCCATTGCCTGCTTGGCTAGCAAAATGCGATCTTCACTGTTGACGATGATGTCGCGCGCGCTGATCGCAGTGATCATCATCTGATCCATGCGCCACAGCGCCGTGCGCACGGCTCCTAGATAGGCCTCAGCCGTGGGGGTATCTGGCACGCTCAGAAAGACTTTGTAGGGAGTTGGCATGTCGTTCTCTTAACGCAAATAAAACGCCCGACACGCTCTAACGCGCATGTCGGGCATGAGATAAGATCGATTCATGAGCAGCGCCGCAGCTAGTCAGCGGCAGCTGTAGCAGCAGGTGTGCTCGTCTCGGCTGCAGGCTTGGCGCTCTCGCCTTCAGTTTTAGCTTCGCTCTTTGACCCATTGTTTGGGCTGGCGGGGTTGCGCGCGCCCTTGCTGTCGTTCACATAGAAGCCCGAGCCTTTGAAGATCACACCAGCGGCCTGCACAATGCGTGTCACCTTTTGCCCCGTTTGCGGGTCAACTGTCAAGGGCGCATCGCTGAAGCTCTGGCGGTAGTCAAACGTGGTGCCGTCTTCACGGCGATAGGTGTACAGTGGCATATGCAACCTCATCTACGAACGTGTACTTGCATATCTTTTCGATCAGCCCGCAAGCATAGCAGACTTTCATCAGAAAAGAATAAACATTTGTTGGACATTTGCTAAAGCAGCTACTCTAATCAGAAGCCGATAGCCAGCCCATCCTTACGTGGATCACTGCCACCCGTGAGCACACCCGCCTCATCGCGCGTGATGATCTGCCCACAGCCGAACAGCGCACGATCCAACCCGCTGACGGGGCGCACACGGTGGCCATACGCGGCCAGCGCGGCCATCGTCGCCACGGGCACCCCTTCCTCCAACGCTAGCACGCTGTCGGGCGTCCCGGCCTCCAAGCACCAACGCGGGCGGTCCAGTGCCTGCTGTGGATCAAGCTGGTCGTCAATCAGCGCGTTCACCACTTGGATGTGCCCCTGCGGCTGCATGAACCCGCCCATCACGCCGAATGTCGCGTAGAACGCCCCATCCTTGAGGATCATGCCCGGAATGATTGTGTGGTAGGGGCGTTTGCCGCCCTTCAGCGCGTTAGGGTGGTCAGGGTCAAGGACGAAATTCGCGCCGCGATTTTGCAAGAACACGCCTGTACCCCGCGCCACAATCCCGCTGCCGAAGCCCATGTAGAGGCTGTTGATGAACGAGCAGGCGTTCCCCTCGCTGTCCACCGCGCACAAGTACACCGTGTCGCTGCTGTGGTCGGGCGCGCCGTAACTCGGTGGCTGCATGGCTGTGCGCGGCTGGATTTGGGCGCGGCGCTGCTCGGCATAGCGCGCGCTCAGCAGGAAGTCAATCGGCGCAGCGTAGTGCGCAGGATCGGCCACGTGGTAGCGCGCCTCGGCAAAACCGCAGCGCATCGCCTCTACCATCAGGTGCACCTTGTCCGGGCTGTCCTCAGCATAGTCGCTCAGCGCATAGCCCGACAAGATGTTGAGCGCGATGAGCGCCGCCACCCCCTGCCCGTTGGGGGGATGCTCTAGGACTTGATAGCCGCGATAGTCTAGGCTGATCGGCGTGCCCCATGTGGAGGCGTGCGCTTGCAGATCAGCGTGGGTCATCACGCCACCCAACTCGTGCAACGTGGCGATGATCGCGTCCGCAATCGGGCCATGATAAAACGCATCAGCCCCGCCCTCAGCCACCGCGCGGAAGGTGCGCCCCAAGGCTGGCAGCCTCACCACCTGCCCCGCACGCGGCGCGACACGGTACTCCTCTGAGTAGCGACTGTTTGCCAGCAGTTCCTGCACACGCGGCAGCCGCCACGCCGCTGCGTAGATCGGCGATACAGGGAACCCCTCTTCCGCATAGTGGATGGCATCGGCCAGCGCCTCGCGCAGCGTCATCCGTCCATGCCTTTCAAGCAGATCCTCCCAGCCGCGCGCTGCACCTGGAACGGTCACGGCGTGCGGGCTGCGGTCAGGGATTGCGCCCCGCACCCCCTGCGCCGCCAGCCAGTCCACGCTCAACGCTTGAGGGGCGCGCCCGCTACCGTTGAGCGCGCTCACCTGCCCCGTCTTGGCGTCGTAGTACAGTGCGAAGCAGTCCCCGCCGATCCCAGTGCTGGCCGATTCGACGACGTTGAGCACTGACGCCGCAGCCACCGCTGCATCGGCTGCCGTCCCCCCTTGCATCAGGGCGCGCAAGCCGGCCTGCGCCGCCAGCGGATGGCTCGTCGCCACCATGCCGCGGCGCGCCATCACCGCGCTGCGGCGTGAGTTGAAGCTGAACGCGTTCATGCGTCAGATTGCGTAGGGGGGCGCAGCGGCTGCACCGGGCGTGACGCTGAAGCAGTGGGGCGCTTGAAGATATAGTTTTCCCCGTCGTAAGCGATGAACTCAAAGCCTTGCTTGCCGATGACGTTAAACACATCATGCAAGGGCTGGTCTTTCCAATCGGCCACCTTTTCGCCGTTCACGCGATAGTTGACGCCGTAGGACTTGACCAAGCTCAGCATGAGATAATCCCACTTTTCCATGGCACGATCCTCGATTTAGTTAAACGTGTCATTCGGTAAGCATATCCCCATCGGTGAGGATGCGCAAACGTGGCGCTGATGCTTAAGGCAAGTCGAACGCCACACGCGCCCAATGCTCATACTCGATGTGCTGCGCGGTCGCGTCAGCCACGGCGCGCCCGTGCTGCCGTGCGATGTAGTACAGCGAGGCGTCAATGCCCGCGCTCACCCCCGCCGAGGTAATCACCGTGCCGTTGTCCACCCAACGCTCGCCCGCCCGCGGGACGATCGTGGGGTCATACTCCAGCAGGCGCTCAAACCGCGTGTGGTAGGTCGTCGCAGGTTTGCCTGCCAACACACCAGCCTTTGCCAGCAGCAGCGCCCCCGTGCAGACGGAAAGCGTCTGCCGACCGCTGGCCGCCTGCGCTTGAAGCAGCCGATGCAGCGCGAGATCGTCCTTCAGCGGGTACACGCCGTTCCCGCCCGGCACGATCAACACATCCGGCTGACCGACGTCGGCAAAGGCTACATCTGGCACGACCACCAACCCATTGGCGGCACGCACGGGCTGCCCGTCGGGCGAAGCCGTCCACACCTGATACAAGCGCTCATCGTCGCCTTTGCCACACGCCGAAAAGACCTCATACGGCCCCGCGAAGTCCAGCAGCTCCACGCCGTCGAAGATCAAAATCGTCACGGTCTGCACGTTTATCCCCCCTCTTGCATCAACTGCATGAACCATGCCGGAACGAGCGGGTTCATCACCCCGTCGTAGATCGGCGCGTAGGGCTTGATGTCCACAACGGGCGTGCCGTCGATGGCGTCCAGCCCGCGCACGCGGACGATGTTCCCGTCCACGCCCAACAGCTTCACCGCCGTCGTGCCGATCAAGTTCGGGCGGCGGCGCGCCCGCTGCGCAAAAATCCCCAACGCGGGCAGCACATCGCTCGGGCGGCGCACCAAATCCGCGTTGATGTCGAAAGCAGCCCGGTGCATCACATACAACACAATCACATGCGACCAGTCCTCCAAGCCAACCAGTCCGGGCGCATACACCGCGTCGATATGGATCTCTGAGACGACTTTTGCCCAGTCGGCGTCAATTGGCTCTGACACATCGTTGTGAACCACCCCCACTGGGTGCAGCGTGATCGGCTCCACGTTTGCCCTTCTTTCATTTAGAAACAACCATAGCCAAAGTGTACAGCCACGCCCTAGAATATGCCTAGTCCACTCGTTAGAGACTCCTTCCGTGACCGCAGATGCCAAGTTCCGCCGCTCGTCGCTCACGTGGTTGCTGTACGGCCTGCTAGGCTGGTATGCCTACGCGCAAGGGGCGATGACCCCCCTCATGCCGCTGCTGCGCCTTGACTTGGATCTGTCCTTCACCCTTAGCAGTCTGCACCCAGCCGCCTTTGCGCTCGGCATGATCACCGTGGGCTTGACCGGCGAGCGCGTCATCAACCGCTTCGGAATGCGCGCCGCGCTGTGGGGCGGCTCGTTCGGGATGGTCGTCGGCATCTTGCTGCTCGTCAGCGGGACGGTCATCGCGGCAACGGTCACAGGCGCGTACCTGATGGGCGTGTTGGGCACGTTGGCCGTGATCGGCGTGCAGACCTCGCTCGTCCTGCTCCACGGGCGGGCGGCGTCGGTAGCTATCACCGAGGCCAACATCATCGGCTCACTGACTGCGGCGATGGTTCCGCTGGCGATAGGCTTTCTGGAGGGCAGTGGCAGCAGTTGGCGTTGGGCACTGCTGATCCTCGTGGTGCTGTGGTTGGTGTTCTTCGCGCTGCAACACAGCGCGCCTGTGCCTAGCGCGCCACCACTCAAGCGTGGGGCTGAGGGTAAGCTGCCGTTTCCTGTTCGGCTGTACTTGTTGATCATCTTCATCGCAGGGGGCGTCGAGTGGGGCGGGTGGCTGTTCGCCGCGGACTACCTGATCGTGCGGGTTGGACTGGACACCGCCGCCGCAGCGAGCATGGTTGCCCTGTTCCCGCTGGGCGCGGTGACCGGGCGCGTCGTCCTCAGCCGCCTGCTGCGCCACCAGACGCCGCAGCGCCTACTACCCTACACAATGCTATGCGTGTTCGTTGGGTTCCCGCTCTTCTACGTGCCCAGCACGCTGCCGCTGCAAGGGGTGGGGTTGTTCCTGATGGGCTTGGGGGCTGCTGGGTTCTTCCCGCTGGCAGTCGCCACGGTAACGCTCACCGCTGGCCCGCTCGTCAGCCAAGCCAGCTCGCGCGTGCCGATCGCCTCTGGGATGGCAATCCTGATCAACCCGTTGATACTGGGCGCGCTGGCGGACACAGTCGGGCTGGAGACGGCCTACCTCATCGTGCCAGCGCTGGCCGTCGTCACCTTTGTGATGATTTTGTTTGCCAACCACCTGAGCCTTCAAGCGCTACGGGCGCAGCAAGATTACTGAGCCGCGCGCCAAAAGCACGTAGATCCACCCTCGATCATCCACCGCCAAGCCAGCCAGCCGCTGCGGGAAAAACCCCTCGCCGTTGAAATTGAAGGTGTCTGCCCACGGGTTGCGATACTTGTCGCCCTGCAGCAGGCTCACCGTTGGCATGCTCGCGTCACTAGGGATGATCGATGTGACGCGCAAGACCTCTTGACCCAGCCCATCCGCCGCCACCAGCGCAAACCCCGGCGGGTTTGCGGCTAACTCCGTTCCGCCTAGCAGCAGCAGCGTTTGGCCTGCAAACTGGGGGAAAGCCCCCCCGCGATAGGGCACAAGCGCCACTGGATGCGCGCCCTGCGCAAACGCCATCACCCGTTGAATCGGATCATCTGGGGGCTGCAACCACAGCGCATCTTCCCCCACCATGAACAACCGCCCGTCCACCTCTGCCGCGGCGGACGCATCCACGCTGGCCATGACCTCCGCTGCGCTGCCATCGAGCGCGAGGCTCAGCACCTGCGCAGGATGCTCACAGCTTGGGCAGCCCCCCACGCCCAGCAGCAGGCGCTCAGCGCGCACGAGCAGCAGGCGTGCCACTTGCCCTGACGCCACCGGCAGATCATCCCGCAAGACGGCCAGCGCCTCGCCGTCATAGGCGTACACGTGCCGCCTCCCAGCAATGTAGAGCGCGCCCGCGTGATACAGCAGCGAAACGGGCGCGTCGAGTTCAGTCAGCAGGCGATCCAGCGCGTCCGGCACGCCGTCGCCGTCGGTGTCTTCTGCGCGCCACACCACCCCTGCGCTCGGCTCCGCGAGGTAGAGCCGCCCCTGCGCGTCGATGGCGAGACTGGTCAACACGCGGCCCGGCACATACGGCAGCGCGAGGATCCCCTCAGCGCATACGCCCATGTACGTTCGCAGTGGGATGATGACCTGCGGGCGAAAAAAACACGACGGCAGCGCTTGGGCTTGGCTGAGCGTCGTCATCAGCGCGATGAAGCATAATCCCCAGACTCTGAGCAATTAATCAAACTCTCCTTACAACAAATGGCAGAGTCTCGTATAATCCCCCCTATCATCACATGGTATTGTAATGTATCAGAATCATATGGAGCACCCTCAGCCTTATGGTCGTAACGCACTCGGCTGTACCCCACACCACTAAGCCTTTTACCAACCGCCGCTATCTGGACGCCATCGCAGATCACGTGGTGATCTTTGACGGGGCCATGGGCACGAGCATTCAGGCCTACAACCTCACCGCAGACGACTTCGGCGG
>DAOUBS010000163.1:0-7738 GCA_034432435.1 Anaerolineae bacterium | reverse complement strand
ATTTTCAATTCATTTGACAAATAGTGCCATTTCGACTTAAATATAAAGTAATATTTTTTATTTCTAAACAGTTTTTAGAGATGCATTGCTTGCTTTCTGTGTATAACTTTCCTGACAAATTTGATGATGGTTGTTTACATACTGGAGTGCTCGTATTTCTGAAAAATGTTTAAAATACTCCAAAAGGGTTTAGTACTCATTGATTACCTGGGATGCTCATAAGTTGATTTATCCGTCTAGCAGCCCACTGAACTCAGATGATGCAAATGGGCGATTACCGTCAAATGTGATTGGGGGACTAGTCGAAGATGGGGATCGTGCCGTGCGCTTGGCGGTTAAGCTCATCAATGCGCCGCTGACGTGGGTGGAGCTTTTTGCGGACGACAGCAGCCGCGTCCTTGCGCAGCGCGGCTTGTCCAGCGGTCTTGACCAAGGACTGATCGACCGAGCGAAAATCACGGCCTCTGATGTGACAGCTGTTGGCACTGCGGAATCGATTCGCTCGCCTGAAGGACTCACCATTGCGAGCTGGGCGGCGGCCCCGCTGCGGCTGAGTAATGATCAAGTGGTCGGCGTGTTGGCTGTGGCAGACACGCAGCCGCGCACGTGGACGGATACAGAGCAGACGGATCTTGCTGAGGTCGCTGCGCTGCTGAGCCGTGGCATCACCGCTGAATTGGAGCGCGCTCATCATGAGCAGCTTAAAACGCTTCAACATGATCTGCTCGACCTGATTAACATCGGGCCGATGGTGATCTTACGCTGGGAACATGCTAATCAGTGGGCCATCCGCTACGCCAGCGCGAACCTGTTCAACCAGTTCGGCTATGACCCTCGGGACATTGTCAGCGGAAGGTGTCCTACCGCTCGTTGTTGCACCCCGACGACGTAGAACGTGTCACGCAAGAGGTGAAAGATTATCGAGCTGCCGGCATCGACCGTTTTTATCAGCAATATCGCCTGCGTCATGCCAACGGCACATATCTCTACGTTGACGACTACACTTTGCTGATCCGCGATGGTGAGGGCGTTCCATCGTATTACTTTAGCTACATTTATAACGTAACTGAGCGCAAAGAGGCTGAAACTGCTTTGTACCAGTCGAACGCGCGCCTAAAGTCGATCCTCGAAAGCGACACCGCTTATATAGCCCGCACCGACATGGAAGGACGCTTCACGTTCGTCAACCATCACTTTGTGGATTTAATTCGGCGCGCGTATCAACGGGAAGACTCGCTGATCGGCGTTGACAGCCTTGAGACCATCGTCCCAGAAGATCATGGCATCACTCATGAAACGGTGATGCGCTGCATCGCCCAGCCCGGCAAGCCGTTCCAAGTGATCTTGCGCAAGCCGAATCCGCAAGGCGGCTATTTCCACACACTTTGGGAGTTCGTTGCAGTCGTTGACGATCAAAACGTGCCTGTTGAGATCCAGTGCGTTGGGTTTGACATCACGCAGTTGATGACCACCACCGAGGCGCTCCACCGCGCTAACGCGCTGCTGCAATCAATTGTGAATGGAGATGCTGCTTACCTCATTCGTACCGACATGGACGCCAAGTTCACTTTTGTGAACGAGCGCTTCCGTCGTCTGATTCGCATCGCTTATCCCGAGCTGGGCGAAGACTTGATCGGCGTGAACAGCATGGACACAATCGTGCCGGAAGACCACGACGCAGCGCTGGTAACAGTTGAAAAGTGCATCGCGTTGCCCGGCAAGCCATATCAAGTGGTGCTGCGCAAGCGTCGCCCAGCTGGCGGCCACTTCTTCACTTTGTGGGAATTCACGGGTGTGTTAGGCGCAGATGACCGTGTGACCGAGATCCAGTGCATCGGCTTTGACATCACCGAACTGGTTGAAACCCAGCAGCTTCTCTCAGAGCGCGAGGAGCGCTATCGTTTCATCTTTGAGAACACGCTGGATTCAATTATCTTGCACGGGCCAGATGGCAGCGTTCTCTACTCAAACGACACATCTTCCGAAACCGGCTACACGGCTAAAGAGATCATGGCGATGTCGCCGTCTGAGCTGGCTGCGCTCATTCACCCAGATGACCTGCCGCGCATCCAAGCGGAGCAGGCGCAGTACATGGCTGAGAAGCGATCTGAGGCGCTGTACACCTATCGAATGGTGCACAAGAGCGGCACGAGCTTCTGGGTGGAGAACCACGTGCGTTATCTACGCGGCTTAGACGGCGCTTTGATGGGGATCATTACGGTTAGCCGCAACATCGATGAGCGCGTGAAAGCGCAAGAGGCGCTGCGCCAAAACGAAGCGCGCTACCGCACGCTCACACGGATGGTGTCTGATTTTGCGTTCGAAGGCGTGTTTAACCCAGACGGCAGCATAACGGTTACGTGGTTAGAAGGCGACTACGAAGCCGTCACTGGGTATCCGCTTGAAACTGCCACCCAGACGTGGATGTCAATCACCGCGCACTTGGACGATGCGGAACGCGTCAAAGCGGATCTAAGCCGCACTGCCGCGGGTGAGCAAACCGTCTCAGAGGAACGAGTGATGCACCGTGACGGGCACTACGTGTGGGTGCGCGTCGCACGGCTGCCCATCGTCGACTCGTCCAGTGAGCGTGTGATTGGCTACTACGGCGTTGTGCAAGACATCAGCGCGGAGAAAAATCAGGCTGCCCTCAAAGCAGAGCAAGATCGCTTGCGGGCCAACCTGCGCCATGAGGAAGCCCTCAACGAGACGATCCGCCGCGTGGTCAGTGCCATCTCGCACGACATTCGCACCCCCCTAGCGGTCATCAGTACGTCGAAGGACATGCTGTCGCGCTACTATGAACGCCTGACAGAGGAACGGCGCAGCGCCGCGTTCGAAACCATCGACAAGCAGCTTGCCTTTGTCTCTCGCATGTTGGACGACTTGAGCAAGATCGTGAAGGGGGTGCTCATCGAGGGGCAGCTTGAGCTAAAAGCAACGAACCTTAGAACCTTGTGCCAAGTGACAGTTGATGAGCTTAAGCAGACCATTGGCCAAAAGCATCGTCTCGTTCTTGACGCGGATTGGCAGCATGAGTTGGTGATGGTCGATGAGACGCTCATTCAGCGTATCTTGTTCAACCTGCTGTCGAACGCGATCAAATTCTCGCCGGAAGGCAGCCGAATCACATTACGGCTCGAGCAGAATGAGCGACAGACTGTGCTGAAAGTGAGCGATGAAGGCATCGGCATTCCGGCCGAAGATCAAGAGCGAATCTTCGACATGTTCTACCGCGCTGGGAATGCTCAACAGATCACTGGCACGGGCGTTGGCCTGTCGATCGTCAAAGAGTGCGTCGAGCGCCACGCGGGCCGAGTCTTGGTTGAATCTCAGGTGGGGGTTGGGACGACGTTTACGATTGAACTGCCTTTGTTGGTGGAGCAAGCACCGCGCTCAGCTAACTTGACAGACTAAGGCCGCCGTGGATCAGCGTCTGGCACGGCGTGGCGCAGCGCGTCGGCGATGGTGCGGCATTCGATCAGTTCAAGGTTGGGCGGCACGTCTTCCACGCGGCGGCGCATCTTCGGGACGAGCGCACGCCGAAAGCCGATCTTGCTGGCTTCGTTCAAGCGTGCGGCGAGCTGCCCCACTGCGCGCAGTTCACCGCTCAAGCCGACCTCCCCGATGAGCGCCATGTCCGCCGGCACAGCGCGATCGTGATAGCTGGAGGCAATTGCCACGGCCATCGCCAGGTCTGAGGCTGGTTCGCTGACCTTCATCCCACCGACGACGTTCACGAAAATGTCGTGCTCGAACAAGCGAAAGCCCAAGCGCTTGCTCAGGACTGCCGCGATGAGCTGCAAGCGGTTGATGTCAACGCCGTTGGGGGTGCGACGCGCGTTGCCGAAGGCCGTCGGGCTGGTGAGCGCCTGCACCTCGACCAGCAGCGGGCGCGTGCCTTCCATCGTCACGGCGATCGCGCTGCCGCTGGCGTTGACCACGCGCTCGGCGAGGAAGGCCTCGCTTGGGTTGGGCACTTCGACCATGCCCGCCCCCTGCATCTCGAACACGCCGACCTCGCTCGTTGCGCCAAAGCGGTTCTTCACGCTGCGCAGCAGGCGAAAGCTCTGGAACGGGTCACCCTCCAGGTACAGCACGGTATCGACGATGTGTTCCAGCACACGCGGCCCGGCGATCGTCCCCTCTTTCGTCACATGGCCGATAAGGAACACTGTGACGCCGCTGGTCTTGGCGAAGAGTTGCAGGCGGCTGGCGCACTCGCGCACCTGCGACACTAGCCCCGGCGAGGCGTCGATGTCGTCGCTGTAGGTGGTCTGGATCGAGTCCACGATGAGGATGACGGGCTGCACCTTTTGGGCGTGTTCAAAGATGCGGCCTAAGTTCGTCTCGGTCACAAGGTACAAATCGGACACGGTGAGCTTGAGGCGATCGGCCCGCATCTTGATCTGATAGGCGCTCTCTTCGCCACTGACGTAGAGCACTGGCCCGTGCAAGTCGGAAAGCAGCGCCGCTGCTTGCAGCAGGAGGGTGCTCTTGCCCGCGCCCGGCTCGCCGCCCAGCAAAACGATGCTGCCCGGCACGATCCCGCCGCCCAACACGCGGCTGAACTCTTCAACTGGCACGAACAGGCGCTCTTCCGCCTGTGTGCCGATCTCAGTCAGGCGCTGCGGTTGGCTCTGTGGCAGGCCGACGGTGCTGGCGGTTCGGGCGTTCGTCCGCGTGCTGGCCGGCTTAGCGACCTGCTCGACGACTTCTTCCATCGTGCCAAACGCGCCACAGTTGGGGCAGCGCCCCATCTTCACCGCCGATTGACGGCCACAGTTGGAACAAACGTATTTTGTGTGGGTCTTTGGCATGGCACCGCCCTGTACAATGCTGAACATTTGTTCCGTACAGTGTAGCACAGATTGGCAGATTGTGTCGGCCTAACAATCCCCTTGTGCCAGCGTGTAGGTCTTGGTGACTTCGTTGTTGCCCTCGTTGGTTTCGGGCACGCGGTTGTCTGGGTCAACCCGCGCGCGGAGTGTGTGCCCCTCGAGGAAGAACGTCGACACGGTGAGCGGCAAGTTCAGCTCGACGCTCTCGTTTTGCCCAAGCGAGCGCACGGTGGCGGTAGCGCTGGCCTGCTGCTGACCGTTGTACAAATCTTCGACGAGAAGGGTCGTTTCAGCGCTGGGGGTGCTGCCGGTGTTGACCACGATCACGGTGATCGCCGCCTGCTGGTTGCAGACGAGCGGGTCAGGCGTTGTGGCAAAGAAGGTGATGCTTAGGTCGGTGTTGGCGGCAGGGGCGGCGGGCTGGTCAGGGTTGGCGGCGGCAGGCGGTTGAGGCGCGGGGGTTGCCGGGCCAGCGTCAATCGGCAGGCCAGCCAGATCCCCTGTGGTTGTGACCACGGCAGCGTTGATCCACCCTCGACCGAGGCCGTTGTTGTAGGTGATGCGATACCACTGTCGGTCAGGGCTGATGGCGACGATTGTCCCGGTAGCGCCGGCTGGCAGCGAGGCGATGGGTGGGTCAAAGACAATCCCGGGGCCGCTGCGGATGTTCGCGCCGCTGATGACGCTGATCGTTGGCGCGCTGCCCGCTGGCGGCTGGGGCTGGGCAGCCGTGTCTGGCGGCGGCGGTTGAGTCGGTGCGGGTGTTGGGCTGGGCCGGGGGGTGGGTTGAGTTTGCGCGGGCACAACCGGCGTCGGCAGCTGCGGCGGCTCTTCGGGGGTTGCTTGGGCCTCGGGTTCAGGTGGCAGCACGGCCACCGTTTCGCCCTGTACGGTGATGCGCACACTCGCCTCGCCGCTTGTGCCGTCCGCCCGCAGCGCCCGCAGCGTGATCACGTGGTCGCCGGGGGTGCCCGGCCAACTGTTGGTGACGGTGAAAGCGGCCGCCCCGCTGACGTTGGGATCCTCAGCGCGCCCAATTGGCTCACCGTTTAACAAGATTTCGACCATGGCAACATCCAGCCCGGCGTTTTCCACGCGGCCTAAGATGTTGACCGCTGCGCCTTGCGCATAAATCTCGTTGGGCAGCGGGGACGCCAAACGCACCAGCGGCGCGCCGTCGAACAGGGGTGTTGTCTCGGCGGTCATATTTTCCAGTAAAGTACAGCCGCTGATCGCAAATGCGCAAGCAGCGATCCAACTTAGGGGTATGAACCTTAAAAGGCGGTTCATCATGGACTGTTCCTCTAGTAGAAAGCGTGTCTCTATTGAGGTTAACTCTAGCAGTTTTGCGCAGCACTGAAAACCCTGCACGCCACGTTATACCTTTTTTGCGCATCTGACGTATAGTAATAAGTAGTAGGCAGCCAAAGGCGAGCAAATGAAGTCAACGCAGGCATTAGAACCGATTGCGCGACGCAAAGTGCTTGGGATTACGGCGCTGGCGCTGGTAATTGCGTATTTGTTGTGGGTCAACCCGATGAACTGGGGAATCGTCAGCGCGGTGATGTACCCGTTGCGCTTGTTCGTGACGTTTATCCACGAGGCAGGACACAGCTTGGCTGCGCTCATCAGCGGCGGGGATGTGATCGGTTTTCAAGTCTCAGCGGATGGCAGCGGGCTGGCGATCACACGGGGCGGGAACCGCGCCCTCATCATCCCAGCCGGGTATCTGGGCGCGGCGCTGTTCGGGTCGATCTTGTTTTACGTGATCAACCGCTTTCCACGCTACATCAATCTTTTAGCGGTTGGGCTGGGTGTGTTCATGATCGGCTTCTCGGTGCTGTTCGCGCGCCCTGACCAGAGCGGCAGCCCGCTCGCGCTGCTGGTGGGGGTTGGGGTTGGCGGCCTGCTGATCCTCATTGGCTGGCGTGGCAGCTGGCTCTTCAACCTGTTGGTGCTGAACGTGCTGGCGGTGCTGACGGCGCTCAACGCGGTGTTCGACATTTGGGATTTGATCCAATACAACGATGTGTTCATTCGGCAGGGCGTGCGCAACGACGCCGTGGCCTTCCATCAAGAGATCGCGCCGCTGCTGCCGCCGGTCTTCATCGCGTTCGTGTGGGCGCTGATGGCCGTGGCGATGTTGGGCTTGGCCGCCTATTTAGCTGTTTGGAGGCCCATCCGTGCGGAAATTGACGCGGCTTACGCTCGGATGAGAAACTGAGCGCAGGCCGTAAGACGCATCCTACAATCAATATCCGAACATCGGAACATCGTTTACATGGGAGAGTTGACACATGGCACGCGCACTGTGGAATGGTGTAGTGATCGCCGAGAGCGACAAAACTGAAATGGTCGAAGGCAATCACTACTTCCCGCCGGAGACGGTCAAGATGGAATACTTCAAACCGAGTGACACACACACCACCTGCCCGTGGAAAGGGGTCGCTAGCTACTACACGATTGTTGTGGACGGCCAAGAGAACAAAGACGCCGCGTGGTACTACCCTGACCCCAAACCAGCCGCCAAGAATATTGCGGGGCATATCGCGTTCTGGCGCGGGGTAAAGGTCGAAGGCTAGATCTCACTGCGTCATTTCGGGTCTAAACAACACGTCTGACGAGCGAACCTCGCTGCCGTCAGACGTGTTGTTTTATTTGCTTAACTTTTCATTTATTTCGCTTTGATTTTATCATCGACTGAGAAAATTGAACAATAAAAAAGAATGTAAAATTCTCCTGTGATGTTAGTCGGTTCATTCTCGTGCTATTTGATTTATCTCGTGTACAATAATACTGTTAAGAGTTGCCAAATCACGAATAACTCAGCCATGCCGAGGTAGGGTAGTCTGTGAATGATGATAAGAAGCAGCCTAAAAGTGAAGTCAGTGACGCTG
>DAOUBS010000162.1:0-35164 GCA_034432435.1 Anaerolineae bacterium | reverse complement strand
CCCAATAGATGGTCTTGATGCTCCGATAGTCATTGCTCACTAGAACGATCACATCCTTGTAACGATGTATCGGATCGTTTAGCGGCAACTGCTCGATATGGTCTTTCGCAAGAACGTAGTAAATGGCGTCGCGTCTGCGTTGCCCTTTGCTGTGGCAGTAGATATGCTCGATGGCATAATCCGGGATTCCCCGCTGCCGTTATTCTGCGTGACAAAACTTGTTCGGCAAGTGGCGTTGCTCCTCAGTCCTTGAAGTAGCACGGCCCAATTGTTAAGCTGCCCCTTCTTACGCACAAAGGTATGCATAATGTAAGACAGAATCAGTTAGCTGTCAAGCAACTTGGCATGTCTGAATGCGCACAGGCCCGCCCACAGCCACACACCACGGACAAGGCAAGCCGCTGCTGCTCATGGCTTGCCCTTTGTGGGGATGCGTCTGATAATACACCCTCAGAGAGGCATTCTTCAGAAAGTGCGCAGCGTGTGATTAGAAGCTGGCAGGATCGACTGCTTGGGGGGGTATGTGGCGGCTTGGGCGAACGGCTGCTGCTGAGCGCGTGGGCGTGGCGGCTGCTGTTTGTCGTCTTGACCGTGCTCAGCGGCGGCTGGGCCGCGCTGGTGTATGTGCTGTGGTGGTGGCTGCTGCCGCTGAACATGCCCGGTCGGCGGGGCAGCGCTTTCTTAGGGACGCTGCTAGCGCTGGCAGCGGCGGCGCTGGTGGCGGGTGGCTACCTCACCCGTGATCAGTTGATCGCCTCCAACGGCGCTGACTTGTACGCCCCGCTCATGGCGCTGTTGACAGCGGTCGTGTTCTTGTATCGCCAAGTGGCACAGCGCGCGGGGGCGATGATCGTCATCGCGCTGGTGTTGGTGGGCGTCGCGCTGGCGACCGTGCTAGCGGCGCAGGGGGCGCTCCCCCGCGGGATGGACGACCTCCTGGCGCGCTCGGCGGGCGGTGTGCTCGTCTTCGTTGGGCTGGCCCTCATCCTGCGCGACCGTGTCCCGTTGGGGGCGGCGTTCGCGGCGATCATCACTGTGGCGCTGGTCGGCGGGTTGGCGAGCGTGGCCTACAGCGCGCGCCTGACTCAGCAGCGCAGCGAAAACGTGATCGAAGCCCGCTTCCCCATCGCCGAGAGCGTGACACTGCTGCAAATGAACCTAACCGCGCTCGACACTGATGTGCGCGTGGTGGCAGCGGGTGACGACGAGCGCAGCGCGCGCTTGCGGTTTGTGGGCAGCTTGGCCAGCGAGATCACGCAAGACTACGACGAGGCCGACTTGATCGCCACCTTGACGCTGACCGAGACACGCGGCGAGGGCATCCCGCCGCTGCGAGACATCGGGCGCGGCACGCTTACCGTGGAAGTTCCGCGCGGCTTGGGCGTGGCGATTGCCTTCCGCGGGGCCAACGGGAACGCCACCTTTGACATGGCGCAGGCCAACCTCGAACGGCTCGACCTTGACCTTGAAAACGGCAACGCGGTCGTCACCTTCCCGGCTTATCAACCGCTCTCGCCGAGCGTGGCCGTGCGACCGGGCGAGCTGATCGTGCGCAGTGGCACGCTGACGCTAGTCGCGCCCCCGCCCATCGGCGGCCAGTTCCTCATCAGCAAGGCAACTAACCAGCGCCCGATCTTCGACGATCTGATCTACGCGCTGGAGGATAACCTGAACGAATGGCTGCTGACCGCGCGCCAATTTGAGAGCAGCCCGGCGCGCATCCGCTACATCTTGACCGTGCCCAACGCGCCTGTTCGCCTCGACACCAGCGCAGCGAGGAATTGACGCATGGCGTGGCGCGTGCATCTGGCCAACTCGGCCATTCGCATGGTGGAGGTCATCAGCAGGACGCGCCCCATATTGGCAGCATGGGCTGCGCCGCGCCACGTGAATCTGTTTGACCTGAGCGACGGCGCGCCGCTGGGCGAGGTCACGCTTCCCCCTTTGCCCGCGGTGAACGCCCCACAAGAGCTGTGGGAACGCTTTCAAGAGGAAACCCTGCGTCTGCCCAACGGTGACCACATCACGCGCGTTCAGCTCGCCAACCGCACGCTCTTCCTCACGCGGGATGGAGCGCAGCGCCTGCACTGGGACGGCGGCGCGACCCTCATTCTGATGGACGACAAAGAAGCCGTGCCACTCGCAGTGCCCGCAGACGCGCCAAGCGTGACGCGCTGGCTGGCGGTGGATTTTGACCGCGACTTAGGCTTCACAGCGGCGCTGGCTGACAATGGCCGCCTCTACCTCTATGAACTCAACGTGTTCAAGGGCAGTTATGACCTTGGCTTGCAGCCCGAGGACGAACGCCGCTGCCACGTGCAGATCCAGCGCGGCCAGCACCTCCACGCTACCGATGGCCGAACGCTGACAGCAGTGACGATGAGCGGCGCGGTCAAAAAGCGGCTGGCGCTGCACTACCGCGTGGCGCTCATGGCGTCCTCACCGAATGGGCAGCAGCTCGCGCTGGTGGACTATGAGGATGGGATCGTGCGCTTGTATCGCGCGGCGGATCTGCTGCTGACGCATCAGAAATTCGCCATCGACCTTGTGTTGGGGGCTGCGCCGCGCCAACTGCTGGAAGAGCTTCCCCCGCCCATGACCGCCGTCAGCGGCCTTGCGCTGGCTGATCAAGGGGTGATCGCGTTTGCGATGGGCGGGGTGCTGTGCTGCACACACCAAGACGCGCTGACCCCGCTGCCACGCTCACCGCAGATTTAGGCCGCCCTTAGCCTGATTCTCACGTTCATCGAGTAACAATTGAGCATGCAGAAAGTAGGCAGTGTGCGCTTTCTGCCTTTGATCGTTCTGTCCTTTATTGTGATCGAGGCGCGATGTTCCAACCTGTGATTTGGCGGCTGGGGCTGCGGCACGTCAACCGCCGCCTGCTGCAAAGTGTGTTGTTTGTGATCGGCGTGGCGCTGGGGGTGGCGGTCGTGATCGCCATCGACTTGGCCAACGGCAGCGCCTCGCGGGCGTTTGAGCTGTCCGCGCAGAGCGTGACAGGCCGCGCCACCCATCAGGTGATCGCCGGCGGGGTCGGCTTGCCGAGCGAGGTCTACCGCCGCATTCGCGTGGACTTGGGCATCCGCGACAGCGCCCCCGTCTTGAGCGAGATCGTGCGCTCAACAGCATTGGGCGGGCAGTCGCTGCGGCTGTTGGGCGTTGACCCGTTCGCTGAGCCGCCCTTCCGCGACTATCTGGCGAACGTCGACGTAGAAGGCGCGGACGGCGTCGGCACGTTTGAGGCCATTCAGGCTTTCATCATCGAGCCAGGCGCGGTGCTGCTGAGCGCGTCGCTGGCGGATCGCTATGGCGTGCAGGTGGGCGACTTGCTGCCGATCCAGACCGGCGCGCGCGTGGCTGATGCCCGTGTAATCGGCATCCTCAGGCCGCAGGACAGCGTCAGCCAGCAGGCACTCGACGATCTGCTGCTGGCTGACATCGCCACCGCGCAGGAGCTGACCGGCAGCGTCGGGCGGCTGACGCGCATCGACTTGATCTTGACGCCTGAGCAAGTGGCGCAGGTGAGCGCAGTGCTGCCCGCAGGCGCAGCGCTGATCGACGCGAGCGCGTCAGGGGGCGCGCTCCAGCAGATGACAGCGGCGTTTGAGATTAACTTGCAGGCGCTCTCGCTGCTGGCGGTGGTAGTGGGCGTCTTCTTGATCTACAACACGGTGACGTTCAGCGTGGTGCAGCGCCGGCCGACGATCGGCATCATGCGCTCGTTGGGGGCGACGCGCCAGCAGATCTTCGCCATCGTGATCGGTGAGGCGTTCGTGCTGGGCGTGATCGGCACGGTGTTCGGCATGGCGCTGGGGATCATCATGGGGCGCTTGACGGTCGGCCTGCTGGCGCAGACCATCAGCGATCTGTTCTTCAGCGTCAACGTCACCACGCTGACGGTTGACCCGTTCACGCTGCTCAAGGGCGCGGCAATCGGCATTGCGGCCAGCTTGGGCGCGGCGCTCATCCCGAGCCTCGACGCGACGCGCACCGCCCCAGCGGGGACGCTGCGCCGCTCGACGTTTGAGGAGCAGATTGTGCGCTTGCTGCCATATCTGACGGTGGGCGGGGTCGGCTTTATGATCGCGGGCGGGCTGCTGCTGCAACTCCCGACGGACAGCCTGTTTATCAGCTTCGGGGCGCTCTTCGGCGTGGTGTTGGGCGCGGCGCTCATCACGCCGGCTGCGCTCGTGTTAGCGATGCGGCTCGTCGTCCCGTTGACGGGGGCACTCTTCGGCGTCATCGGGCGTATGGCCCCGCGAAGCTTGACGCGCTCCTTGAGTCGGACAAGCGTCGCCGTGGCCGCGTTGACGATCGCCGTGAGCGTCATCGTCGGCGTGAGCGCCATGATCGGCTCGTTCCGCAGCACCGTGAGCGACTGGCTGGACACGACCATCGGCGCGGACATCTTCATCTCGTCACCACTGCTGACCAACAATCAGAGCACGGTCGACGTGCCGCCGGAGCTGCGCCAGATCGCGCAGGGCGTGCCGGGTGTTGACCGCGTCAGCGCGGCGCGGCAGCTCACCGTCCTTGCGCCCGACTACCCTGAGCTGCCGCCGGTGAACCTCGTCGTGGTGGATTTTGATATCAGCGAGGGGCGCAACTTCGTTTGGCTGAGCGTGCCCTACGCGCGCTACAAGGACGAGCTGGCGGCGGGCAAAATCCTCGTGAGCGAGCCGTTCGCCTTCCGCCGCGACATCACCCCCGACAACAACGCGCTGCGCTTGCAGACCGAGCAAGGCGTCCAGACGTTCGAGGTGATCGGCGTCTACTACGACTACAGCACCGATCAAGGCAGCGTCTTCATGTACCGCAGCGTCTACGATCAGTTCTGGGACGACCCGTTCATCAGCCAGTTGGCCGCGTTCATCACCCCTGAGGCCGACCTTGAGACGGTG
This sequence comes from Anaerolineae bacterium, assembly GCA_034432435.1. Lineage (GTDB taxonomy): Bacteria > Chloroflexota > Anaerolineae > Aggregatilineales > Phototrophicaceae > JANWYT01. The sequence continues at coordinate 30,260 of DAOUBS010000162.1, read as the reverse complement.
CTGAACGATCTGCGGCTGGCGCTGGCCGAGTACGACTTGACGATCCAGAGCAACCGCTCGCTGCGAGCAGGCGTGTTCGAGATCTTCGAGCGCACCTTCACGATCACGGTGGCGCTCCAGCTTCTGGCGACGCTCGTCGCGTTCATCGGCATCCTCTCAGCACTGCTCTCGCTGCAATTAGAGCAGACCCGCGAGTACGGGGTGATGCGCGCCAACGGCATGACGACGGCGCAGCTGTGGCGCTACACGCTGCTACAAACGGGCCTGATGGGGACGGTGGCCGGGGCGCTGGCGCTGCCGATCGGCTTCGTGCTGGCGCTTATCTTGATCTTCGTCATCAACGTGCGTTCGTTCGGCTGGACGATGCAGCTCAGCTTGCCGGTGAACGAGTTTGCGGCGGCGTTTGCAGTAGCGGTTGTGGCGGCGCTGCTAGCAGGCCTGTACCCGGCCTTCCGCCTGACGCGCCTGCTGCCCGCCGCCGCCCTGCGCAGTGAGTAAGAGCACTGCGTCCTGTGGTTGGCTCGTTCCAGCGCCCATGGGCCATAAGCGCGGCTGTGCGGTTGGCGAGCCGAACTTAGAGGGGCACGGCACACCGTGCCCCATACTGTCATGAACTAGGGGAAGAATGACCCAATATTTGTTTCCAAGAAGTTGATTGTGTCGGAGGTGACGACCACCGTGATGTCATAACATCCGTCGAAGCCGATGTCCGCGGTGATCGTGTAGGTGATGCCTGGGTCACGCGGCGCAAAGCTTGTCGCGCGCGGGTCGGGTGAGATGAGCGTGGCCGGGTTTAAATAGTAAGCGTTGGCCAGAGCGATCAGTGCTGCCCCACCTGAAGTAGGATTCCAACCCAGCCCGCGCGAATTCGCGAAGTTGATGATGTCATTCATGACCGGGCCAAGAAGAGAAGACACAATGCTCATGTTGGGCGGCGTCCCAACGTCAGGCACGTTGAACGTCTGAAGCGGTGGGCAGCTTGGGCCAACTGCGCCGATTGCGAACAGGCGCACCTTCGTGTAGCACTCAGAAGGGTACTGCCCTTCGTTCAGCAGGCCGTGTTCAGCGCGGATGACGTACCAACCGCAGCGCCACATCCAGTTGATGTCGTGGATGTCTACATCGCCGTCGAAATCAGTGTCCGTCCTGTGGCATTTGCCCTCCCAGCTCCCACCAGCGAAGCAAGCGTTGGCGCGCTCGTTTTCAGCAGGGTCATTGGGGCTGCCCAAGTCGTCTTGCGCCAGCGCAAAGCTGGCAGCAAACACCAACACAAATGCAACGATAAACCTTTTCATAGTTTTGCTACTCCACAAATTAAACGTTAGATAAAAATAATGATAGCTATGTCAAATTCTACGACTAAATTTGAATTTTGTTGCTTTATAAAAGATTAAGATTGCCTTGAGTTGACAAATCTTGAAAGCAAGTAAAAATTATAATACGCTAAAATAATTTAATAAAATGACAGAAGCCTCAGCCCGCCCCCCTCTCTGATGGTGACCGCGGGGCTAGCCACTTCGAGAAAGGCAACGGAGCGAAGTGGCGTCGGGGTGAGACCTTTTTAACGTCAGAAAAGCCTCATCAAATCCACACTGTTCAAGCGGGCCAGTTGTGGTTAAGATGGAAAAGTTACCGAGGCAAAGATTTACCCACGATTCGACGTGGGCTTTTCTGTGTGGGCACTGGGACGCTGAAAAGCGTAAGGGTCAAGCTGTTGACCCTCTCTAACTTGTGGGACGCGTCAGCACAGAAGTCACCCTCGGCTGGCATCCATCGTCCAACATAATCACAGGAACCAACATGACCCATACGTTTGAATCACTGGGCATTCGCCCAGAAGTGCTGCGCGCTATCGCCGACTCGGGCTACACCGCCCCCACCCCCATCCAAGAACAGACCATCCCGCTGCTGCTAGTGGGGCGCGACGTGCTGGGTCAAGCTCAGACCGGCACCGGCAAAACGGCGGCCTTCGCGCTGCCGATGCTGACGCGCTTCGAGATCCCCAGCCGCCACATCGTGGCGCTGGTGCTGACCCCCACCCGCGAGCTGGCGATGCAGGTCAGCAATGCGATCTTCCATTACGGCCAGTACATGGGCGCGCGCGTCCTGCCGAACTACGGCGGCCAGTCCTATGAACGCCAGCACCGCCGCCTTGAGAAGGGCGCGGACGTCGTCGTGGCGACGCCCGGTCGCTTGATCGACCTGCTCAATCAGCGCGTGATCGACCTCAGCCACGTGCAGTACCTCGTGCTGGACGAGGCCGATGAGATGCTGCGCATGGGCTTCATCGAGGACGTCGAGACGATCTTGCGCGCCCTGCCTGCGCAGCGCCAGACAGCCCTTTTCAGCGCGACACTGCCGGAGGAAATCCGCCGCATCGCCTGCAGCTACATGACCGACCCCGCACAAGTCACCATCGCCAAGCAGACGATGACCGTCGCCACTATCGAACAGCGTTACTACCTCGTCCACCCGGACAGCAAGATTCCCGCGCTCAGTCGCCTGCTGGAGACAGAGGAGATGCAGAGCGCACTGATCTTCACCCGCACGCGCGCCGACAGCGCCGAGCTGGCCGATGCGCTGCTCAAGCGCGGCTACTTGGCAGACAGCATCAGCGGCGACCTCTCGCAGGACGCGCGCGAGGCGGTGCTGCGCCGCTTCCGCAACGGCGACCTGCCGATCTTGGTGGCGACCGACGTCGTAGCGCGCGGCGTAGATATCCCAGCGGTGTCGCACGTCTTCAACTTCGACATGCCGCAAGACGACGAGGACTACGTCCACCGCATCGGGCGCACAGGCCGCGCTGGCCGCAGCGGCACAGCGATCACCCTCGTTACGCCCAAAGAGCTGCGCCGACTGCAATTCTTGGAGCGCTTCATCAAGCAGCCGATCACCCGCGCTGAGCTGCCGCGCTTAGAGGACATCCGCGCCCGCCGCGACGCCAAATTCATCCAAAAGCTGGAGGAACTCATCATCAGCGCCGACAACGCCGACAGCGAGGCGCTCGTCCAGCAGTTCCTCGACAACGGCTACACCATCATGGACGTGGCCAGCGCCGCGCTACAATTGGCGCGCATGGACGAGATGGAACGCCCCGTCGACCACGTGAAAGCGGTCTACATCCGCGAGGAACGCCCCGACCGCCGCGAGCGCAGCGACGACCGCCGCCGCGCCGACCGCTTCGCCAACGACGCGCGCAACTTCCGCAGCGCTGGTCCGCGGCTCGATCGCGGCGTTGAAGCCGGCATGACGCGCCTCACGCTCGACATCGGCAAGAACGATAACATCCGCCCCGCCGACGTCGTCGGCACGATTGCCTCTTACAGCGGCATCCCGGGCAAGTTGATCGGCGCGATCCGCATCAAGGACGACTTCACCACGGTTGATGTGCCGCAGGACTCGGTGGAGCAGGTGCTGCGCGGGATGAAACGCGCCAAGATGCGCGGCAAGGCCGTCAAAGCGCAGCCAGCGTAGACTATCCCTCTTGTACTTGTAATAGTGGGCGTGGTGAACTGAAGCGAGTAACAGAAAAACACCGAGGCGGCTCAAGAGCCGCCTCGCGCTAACGCTTACGTCAGGCGGTTGTAGAACTCCACCACAAGCTGCACGTTCACCGGGATCTGAATCTCGGTCTCATCGGGGATGCGCAGCAGCCTGGCCGACTTATTGGCCTTGTCCACGCTGATGTAGGGCGGGTAGGACGTGTTGGACTCCATCGATTCGACCACGTGCGGGTTTTTCTTCATCTTCTCAGACACGCTCACCACGTCGCCTGCGTGGAGCAGATAGCTCGGCAGATCAATCCGCGCGCCGTTGACGAGGATATGCCCATGCACAACAAGCTGACGCGCCGCCCAGATGGTAGCAGCGATGCCGGCTTTATAGACGATGTTGTCGAGGCGGCGCTCTAGCAGGATGAGCAGGTTGCCGCCGGTCGTACCGGTCGGAACGCGGGTGGCTTTCAAGTAGTAGTTGCGCAGCTGCGTGTCGCGCACGTTGTAGATGTAAGCCAGCTTCTGCTTTTCGTCGAGCTGCGTGCCATAGTTGCTGCGGCGGCCCCCACGGAAGGTTTTCTCCTTGCCGTGTTCGCCGGGGGGATAGGAGCGCTTCTCAAGGATGCGTGAATACTTCGGGCGCGGGATGAGCACCTCACCGAAGCGGCGCTGAACTTTGGCCTTTGGGCCGTGATACGATGCCATAGTGTGTTTGTTTCCTCATCTGAAATGGCACCGAGGCAGCCGTGACTCAGTGCGATTTAGCGGTCAATGGTTGAACGGACAGAGTATTAGTATACGCGACGAAGCCGCCGCACAAAAGGGCGAATCAGCGGTGGGGAGGGACGCGACCTGTCGCGTCCGTAGGCTTTTGTTCGAAAATCAGACACTTTCACCGCGCCCTGCTTGTGCCATAATCTGCGCGCCACGCGCTATACTTAGGTTGTGAAGCATTTTTAGCCACAAATAAAACATCATTTGTAAGGGAGAATGACCATGTCGATCAAAGAGTTTCGCCTGACGCCTGACCAGATTGAGCGCTTCCGTAACGATTTCAGCCGTCCCGAGTCCATCCTCGCCACACACGACGGCACGCTGTACGTCTCCGACAACCGCGGCGGGGTGAAGGTGGTTCACGCGGATGGCTCCAGCCGCATGATCCCTGTGCCGATCAACGAGATCAACGGGATCACGATGGACGGTGCGGGCAACCTCTATCTGGCGGACATTGACGAGGGGCGCGTGTTTCGCCTCAAGCCCGATGGCAACTATGAGGTGCTGCTGGAGTCGTTCGAGGGGCAGCCGTTGGGGCCGGTCAACTACATCTGGGTTGATTCGAAGGATCGCCTGTGGGTTAGCATCATGACGACCACCCGCCCGTGGTTCCCCGCGGCGGCCAACCCCCGCCCCGATGGCTACATCCTGCTGATGGACGGGCAGGGCGTGCGCAAGGTGGCCGACGGCATCACCATGCCTAACGAGGTGCGGCTAGACGCCAAAGAGGAATACCTTTACTGCGCCGAGACGATGGCCAAGCGCATCATCCGCTTCAAAGTGCTGGACGATGCGGGCAACCTCGGCCCGATGGAGGTCTACGGCCCGGCTGATCTGGGGATGGGCGGCTATGTGGACGGCTTCACGTTTGACGCCGAAGGCAATGTGTGGGTGGCGATGGTGCTGCGCAACGGTTTGCTGATCATCACCCCTGACGGTGAGGCGCACACCGTGTTCGAAGACCCCAACCTGCCCGCGCTGGAGGCCGCCCAGGCCGCCGTTGACGCGGGCACGCTCACGCCGGAAGGGATGTTCGCCTGCGTCGGGCCAACCTTCCAGTTCCCCACCAGCATCACCTTTGCGGGCGATGACCTCAAGACGGTCTACATGGGGTCGCTGGCGATGCCCCACCTGTTGAAGTTCCAATCGCCTGTGGCAGGCTTGCCGATGCGCCACTGGTGAGGCACGAGCGTGTCTCAGGCCGCTGAGTAAGGCCGCGACCTGTCGCGTCCATCGAAGGGTGAAACCCAACGAACAGGGCAGGCGTTTTCCTTACAGCGTCCGCGCTGTCCGACGATTCTTGCCGGCTCGCATCGCTGTCAATTTGCTGTGCAAATCCGTTTGGTTTGCTATAGTATTAAACATCCGTAAAGTTCTCTCACAGCCAAGCTTAAAGTAGGAGATTGCATCGTGATGAAAAAGTTACTGCTGTTGCTCGTGTTGATGCTGGGGGCGCTCGTGCCCATCAGCGCTGAGGAAGCCCCCTTGCCTGATCTAGGCGGGCGCACTGTGACCGTGGCGGTTGAAAACGCCTACATTCCATTCAGCTACATCGACCAAGAGACGGGCCAAGCCGTCGGCTGGGACTACGACGCGCTGGGCGAAATCTGCGCGCGCTTGAACTGCACGCTGGAGTATATCGAGACCTCATGGGACGGCATGATCAACGCGGTGGGCCGCGGTGAGTTCGACGTGGCCCCCAACGGCATCACGATCACGGAAGAACGCGCCCAAGTGGTGGACTTCAGCATCGGCTACATGAACGTCATCCAGCGCATGCTCGTCCAGTTGAACGAGACGCGCTTCAGCAGCGTTGAAGAGTTCGTGGCTAACCCCGACCTCAAGCTGGGCGTCCAACAGGGAACGACCAACTTCTTGACGGGGCAGGCGCTGGTGGGCGATGAGCGTTTGGTGGTCTTCACCGACTTCGGCGCGATCGTGCAGGCGCTGCTCGTAGGCGACATCGACGCCATGATTGCTGACGACGTGGCCGGGCAGGGCTACGTGGGTGAGAATGCCGACCGCCTGACGATGCTGCCAGACGCGCTCAGCAGCGACGAACTGGGCTTCATCTTCCCCAAAGGCTCGGACTTAGTCGAGCCGTTCAACATCGCCATCATGAGCATGAAGATGGACGGCACGCTCGATCGTCTCAATGCCAAATGGTTCCCGCCCCTGCTGCCTGATCTAGGCGGGCGCGTTATCACCGTGGCAATTGAGAACGCCTACAAGCCGTTCAACTTCATTGACCCTGTCACCGGCCAAGCGGTCGGCTGGGACTATGACGCGCTGACTGAAATCTGCGCCCGCTTGAACTGTGTGCCGCAGTTCATCGAAACCTCGTGGGACGGCATGATCAACGCCGTGGCCAACGGCGAGTTCGACATGGCGGCTGATGGCATCACCATTACCGAAGAACGCGCCCAAATCGTCGACTTCTCGATTGGCTACATCAGCGTTGTTCAGCGTATGATGGTGCGCCTTGAAGAAGATCGGTTTGCCGACGTGGCGGGCTTCGTGGCCGATCCTAGCCTGCGCATCGGCGTTCAGACCGGCACGACCAACTTCCTAACTGCGCAGGCGCTGGTGGGCGATGAGCGTTTGGTCGTCACGCCCGACTTCGGCTCGGCCATTCAGGCGCTGCTAGCTGGCGACGTGGACGCGGTGCTGATCGACGACACGGCTGGTCAGGGCTACGTGGGTGAAAACGCCGAGCGCCTCAAGCTGCTGCCGGATGCCCTCAGCAGCGACGAGCTAGGCTTCATCTTCCCGAAAGGCTCGGATCTCGTCGAGCCGTTCAACAAGGCTCTGATGGCCATGATGAGCGACGGCACGCTTGAAGCAATCAACGCCTTGTGGTTCTCTGAGACGGAATAACCATCTGATAAGCCTGTGGGGGCGGCGCGCTGGCGCACGCCCCTTTTTTACTGAACGTCCACCTGCAAGTTCGTTGTTTTTAGGAACCGATCCAATGGCAGTTCGTGTAGATATCCCCGCCAAACCCAAAAACACCGACGAAACTGATAGTACCATCCGACGAGGGTCACAGTTCTGGGGGCGCGTGTACGGCGCGCCCTACTGGCTGTTGTTCTTCGCGCTGCTGTTCCTCTTCGTCGGGCACAGCATCAACACCAACAACGATTACCGTCTTGCGTGGCAGTACATCCGCGGCAACCACTTTACTTGGATCCTCGACACGCTTAATTGCAACGCGGGCGGCACCTGCCCCGAGACCTACAGCCCCACCCCACCCCCGATTGACGGCATCAGCATGACGATCGTGCTAGCGATTTCCTCATACGCTATCGCGTTCATCATCGGCCTCATCATCGGCATCATCCGCGCGAACCCGCCTAAACCGCCCCTCAACCGCCCGAGCCTGCTTCAGCGCATCCTCGGGATGCTGTACGTGTTGTTCTACAACATGGTGACGTTCTACGTGGAATTCATGCGCGGTGTCCCGTCCATTGTGTTTGTGCTGATGGCTGCGTTTGTATTCCTGCCTGCCGCGCGCGATGCGCTCAACATGGGCATCATTCAGACGCTTGGCCTGCCGCGGATTCAGCTGCGCAGCATCGACCCTGTCACCGGCGTGCTGGCACTGGCCATCATCTACAGCGCTTACCTGAGCGAGGTGTTCCGCGCAGGGATTCAATCCATTAGCAAAGGACAGATCGAGGCCGCCCGCAGCCTCGGCATGAACTACGTTCAAACGATGCGGCTGGTCGTCATCCCGCAGGCCATTCGAACGGTGCTGCCGCCGCTGGGCAACGACTTCATCGCTATTATCAAGGACACGTCACTGCTCACGATCTTAGGCACGAACGAGATCACCCAGCTCTCGCGCAAGTGGGTCGGCACAACGTTCAAATACCCTGAGACGTTCTTCATCCTGTCGGTGATCTACCTGTTCATGACGGTGTTAGGGTCGCTGTTCGTCCAATGGATGGAGCGCGCGCTGCGCCGCCACGAACGATAGGCCATGGGATGGGGGCGCGGCCTAAGCGAGCGCTCGCGTCTGATACAGCGCACCGTCTACGAAGCCGCGCTTGCGATAGTATTCGCGCGTGCCGATGGCGCTGATAACCGCGATCTGACGGCAGCCCTCCGCAGCGGCGATCTCACAGGCGCGTTCGATCAACGCCTTGCCGAGGCCGGCGTGCTGGGCTTTGCCACCTTCCACCTCACCAATGCCGAGCGACTGGCCGTAGACGTGCACCTCGCGGATGATGGCCGCGCCGCGCAGCTCTTCCGTCAGCGGCTCAAGGTCAGGCTTGGGCAGCGACAGGCGCAAAAAGGCCGCGATCTGACGCTGCGGGGTGATGAACTGCAAGAAAGCCTCACGGCTTACCCCCGCCTCGTACCACAGCACGTCCAGCGTCAGCGCCTCACGGCCCACGTCCTGATGGCGGATCTCGCGCGCGCGGATGTCGCCTGTCGTCGCCCCCTGCCGCGCCAGTTCTGCATCGACGAGCTGGCGAAAGTTCGTGAGCTGGTTGCCGTCCACGATGTCGGTGCTGGGAATGTCGCGGATGACGCGCGTTAGGCGGCAGTACTCGGGCGTGCGCTTGAAGCACTCCGCTAACACGTAGAGCAGCTCGTCATGGGTGTAGGGCCGCCAGTCGCCGCGCTGGTAGACCTGCATTAGCTCAGCGCTTTCGATCAGCGAGCACGGGTAGACTTTGAGTTCATCAGGGCAGAAATCGGGATCGCTGAAGAGGCGCGTGTAATCTTGGATGTCTAACTCTGGGTTAGAGCCGTACAAGTTGGGCATCCAGTGGGCGTGAATTTTGAAGCCCGCCTGCCGCAGCAGCCGCACGGCGTGGCGCGTGGCAGCGACGCGATGGCCGCGCCGGTTCAGCCGCAGCACGTCGTCGTTCAAGCTCTGGAAGCCGATCTGCACCTTGGTGCAGCCTAAGCGTCGAATGCGCAGCACCTCTTCAGGGCTGATGTGGTCGGGGCGCGTTTCGACAACAAGGCCGACGACGCGACAGGCCGCCGTTTCGTTCTCGCGGTGGACGGCCTCTAACTCGTCCCACGTGGCGTATTCGTCGATGGCGCTGCGGGCACGCTGGCCGTGGGCGATCTGGCGCGTCAGGTCGCGGCTGCGGCGCATCTCGTCGGCGTAGAGCTGCTGCACTGTCTGGTTGTAGGTCTGGGTGAGGTCGGTGCCGTGTAGGGCGACGTTGGCGGTGTTATGGATGGGGTGCAGTTGGCTGTGCGCCGCCAGCAGATCCCACACTTCCTGCCGTCGGTCGATCCCTTTGCCGAAGTCGTGCAGCGCATCGAAGATGCGCTTGATGAACCAAATCTGATACGTCTCAGGGTAGAACGACCACGTGCCGCCCAAGACGATGACCTCGATCTTGTCGGTGGGGTGCGCCATGTTGTAGTAGGTCAGGACGCGCGTGTAGGTCTGCAAGTAGGGGTCAAAGGCGTTCTGCTCAGCGCGCTGTGCCCCAGGTTCATCCGAGAGGTAGCTCTTGGGCATGCGCACGTCGTTCGGGCAGAAGATGCACTCGCCGGGGCAGGGGAACGGCTTGGTGAGGACGGTGACGGGGGTCACGCCGCTGATGGTGCGCATCGGCTTACGGCGCAGCTTGTGCAGCACGCGCTCGTCGAACGGTGGCAGGCCGTCCTGCCCGGCGAACAGGCGATAGGCTTCGATCATCTGAGGGCGGCTGTAAAGGCCGCCGTCAGGGCGCGGGTGGGCGCGCGTGATCGCCCCAAAGACGTCATGGGTGAGCGGCCCATCCACCTGCACGAGCGCACGCAGCGCAGCGATCAAGCGGTCACGGTGGGCGTGGTAGTCAAGGTCATATTTGGCGGCGCGCGGCGGCGTGTGATCCGACTGGGTCATCGGTAGGTGTCTCTCTGGTGTGCTGCTGATTCTATTCTAACGGCGCGGCGCGCTTTGTGTGACCCTCAGTTCGGGGGGAGCATCCCCGCGGGCACAGCAGGCCGTGCCCTACCACTGTTTTTGCAAGTCAGCGGCCTTGCAGCAGCACCGTTTGCAGCACCTCCTCAAACACGCTCAGGGCGTCGTCAATCTGGGCTTCTGTCACTGTCAGCGGGGGCATCCACCCGATGACTTCGTCCTCGCTGCCCCAAACCGTCAGCCACAGCCCGCGCTGGCGGCAGGCTTCCACTAGCAGCGTGGCCCCCTTGCGCTCAGCCGGGGCAAACGCCACGCTGCCCAACAGCCCTCGCCCACGCACATCGACGATGTGGCCGTACTCGGCTTGCAGATCGCGCAGGCCGCTGAGCATGCGTTCTCCTAAAGTCTGCACCTGTGGCAGCAGGCGCTGCTGCTTGACGGTCTGCGCGACAGCGTGCGCGGCGGCTATCGCTATGGCGCTGGCGGGATAGTGCACCTCTAGGTGCACGCCCAACTCATCCGAGACGGCGACCACGCCTAACGGCAGACCGTTCGCCAGCCCGCTAGAAAGAATGACCATATCTGGCTGAACGCCGCTTGCCGCGCTCACAAGCCACTCGCCCCCGCGCAGGCTGCTATGTGTCTCGTTGACGATCAGCAAGATCCCCCAACGGCGGCAGATCCCTTCCAACGCTTTGAGGAAAGCCGGAGGTGTCACCCATCCGCCGCCTTGACTGAGCACCGGCTCAATCACCATCGCGGCGATGGTCTCTGGCGCGCTTTGGGTCTTAAAGAGCCGCTCAAGCCGGCGCAGGCAGAAGTCCATCTCGGCTTCGGCGTTGGCCATCGGATATGGCGCGATCAACACCGAGGACACGCCCGCATGCGCGCGCTGGCTGCTCTTGACCGCCGACATCGCCATCGTTTGGATGGTGTCCCCGTGCGAGCCGCCTTCAAACACCAACACTCGTGAGCGCAAGGTGGCGCGCTGCGCCAGCATCACCGCCCGCTCGACGGCTTTGCTGGCGGTTTCTACGCAAAAGAAGTTGGTGAGGTAGCTCGGCACAGCGCCTGCAAGCGCGCTGTGGAAGTCCAGCTCGGCTTGGGCGATGCTGCGGGGCGGCGTGCTCCACAGCACTTCAGCCTGCTGCTGCACAGCTTTGATGACTGCCGGATGGCTGTACCCCAGCAGCATCTGGCCACCGCTGCTGGTGAAGTCAGCCATGCGATTGCCCTGCGCGTCATGCAGATAAAGGCCATCCCCTTGAACAAAGGCTGTAAGCTGTGAGGCAGAGCGTTTGGCAGGCATTGTCACCCATTCATGGTTGTGTGAACTTACCTGCCAGTATAACGCTTCTTGCGACGGTTAGATCATCGGTTGTGGAATGGGTTGGCGCACGTGGGCGATCATCTGCATGCCGTGGCGTGGGCGCAGCGTGAACACGCGGTTCGGGGCGACGACTTGCCCGGGCGCAAGCGTCAGGCGGAAGCGCTGCGCCAGTGTCGCCAGCACGAGGCGCGCTTCCATCATGGCGAACGTGTTGCCGATGCAGATGCGCGGCCCGGCCCCAAACGGCAGGTACTGATAGCGGTGCATTTTCTTCTCGTTCTCAGGCGTCCAGCGTTCGGGGTTGAAGCGCTGCGCGTCAGGGAAGTAGCGTTCGTCGCGGTGGATGCCGTAGATGTTCACCATCAGCACCTCACCTTTTTTCACGTCGTACTTATCAGCGAGGCGCACGGGCACAATCGGCTCACGGGTGACTGACCACGCCGGCGGGTAGAGGCGCATCGTTTCTTTGATGACCTTCTCGGTGTAGGTGAGCTTGGGCAGGTCTTCAAAGGTGGGCCGCCGCCCGCTCAGCACGGTGTCTAGCTCTTGGTGCAGCTTGGCCTCGACCTCAGGGTTCTGCGACAGCGCGTAAAATGCCCACGTCAGCGTGACGGCGGTCGTCTCATGGCCAGCGCCGAACACGGTCATCACCTCGTCGCGCAGCTGCTTGTCGCTCATGCGCGCGCCGTTCTCATCGTCAGTGGCGGCGATCATCATGCTCAGCAGGTCGCCCTTGTCTTCTTTGCTGGCGCGTCGCTCGTCGATGAACCCTTGAATCAACTCATCAAGGTGCTGAATCGCCTCTTTCATGCGGCGGTTTTCCGGGGTTGGCAGCCATTCTGGAATTTGCAGGATGCGGTTGAAGCGCTGATCAGCCAGCCGTAGGACGGTCGCCACCGCCTGACCGGTTTTGTCCTCTTGGGTGACGTGCGCGTCGAACAGCGTCTTGCTGACGATCTGCATCGTCACGCCGGCCATCTCATGCTCGACGTCGAGCGGCTGCTGATCGTGCCAGCGCTCGGCCAGCTCATGGGCGAACTGTACCATCACGTCGGCATAGGCGGCGATGCGCTTAGTGTGGAAGGCCGGCTGCGCAAGTCGGCGCTGCTGCCGCCAACTGTCGCCGTCGTTGGTGAACAAGCCGCTGCCCACCGCTGGCTCCAGCACCTGCTTGAGGATGGTTGTCTTGTGGAAGGAAGCGGCTTTTTCAACCAGCACCTCGTGCGCGAGGTCGGGCGTGTTGACGATGTACAGACGGAAAGGGCCGTAATACATACGGACGAACTCACCGAGCTTGCGCGATTCCAGCAGCAGGTGGAGCGTGTCGCGTTGGAATTCGGGGGCGCTGCCCAGCAAGAAACGCCCGGGGAGCGTGGGGGGGATCACTGTGGCAGTCATGCTTGGTTGACCTCAGGATATTGTGAAGGATAGAACAATCATAGGTTCAACCGCCGGGCGTTGTCAAGCAGTGGATTAGGCAGGAGAGGTGAATGATTGTGTTGAGGCCTCATCCCCCTTCTTGGACTGGCCTGCCTGCGGCCAGCCGCTCGAGAAAGGGGATGCGGCCTTGCGGCTAGCATCAGTATAGGTAGCTGCTGCTCACTTGGCCGCGAACGCCCCGTAACCGGCGGCGGTTTTGCTGCCTATGCCGAAGTCTTGCAGCGCCTGCTTTAACCATTTGACCGCTGTGCTGCGCAGCCCCTCTGTGTACTGGTCGCGCTCTCTGTGGCGGATGCCCACCGCAAACGAGAAGGTCGTCCCGTGCGCGACGGTGATGAAGTTCACGGGGTTCGGGTTGTCGTTGTCCGCGGGCGGTTTGCTGCCGCTGTTTCGGTAGTACTCTGGGAAGTGCGGCGTCATCACGTCGAGCGCGAACAGCGACTTGCCGTTGGGCAGCGCCTTGACCACCCCCTCGAAGAAGATGAGTTTGCCGGCGTCCTCCTGCTTGCCGAAGCAGTCGGCGTAGACCTTCGCGTCCCCGTTGTAGCCCTCACCTTTCACCAGCGCTTCATCGAGGTCCTTAAGCGCGTTCTCCTTCTGCGGGTCAATCCCGTGCTTGGCGGCAGTCTCGTAGAGCGCGTAGCTGCGGCACAGGCCTTTCAGCGCGCTGCCGGGGATGTAGGGCAGGCCGGTCACCTTGTCGAGCGTGATGCCGATCTCCAGCGCGCCCTTGCCCCCCAGCCCAACGATCAGCCGCGTGAGCAAGCGCATCTCCCAGCGGGTGGCGCTGGCAGCTTCGGTCATCTGCTGCCAGCGGGCGTGGTAGGCCTCCACCGCCCCGCCCACTGTTTGCTGAGTGAATCGCCCGATAACCTCTGGCATCCAGCGGTTGCGATATTTGACGTTGCGCTCGTTGGGCACATCCTCATTGTTGATCACTTCCTGCGGGATATAGCGCCCTAGAATCAACGCGAGGTTGTGGCACTTGTTGGCATTGTTCGCCAGCACGTCGGCTGTGTCGGTCGGTGTGAGATACTTCATGTGCCTCTCCCTCACTGCTCATCGCTTTTGAGGTTGGCGGCTTCCACAAAGCGCTTCAACCAGTGCAGATAGGCCAGCGCTTCGTTCGTGTATTGGCGATATTCGTTGGTCGACCTCGATAGCACGAGCTGCAGCAGGTCCGTCCCTGCGGGTTGATTCGACCATGAGCAAACCCATGACGACAGATGTTTGTAAGCATAACTGTGCGCGTTGGTCCCATCTTTAGCTTTGGCCAGCAGGAAGGCCAGCGCCTGCCCCAAGCCGTCAGTTAAAATCATAGCGGGCAGACCGCGCACCAGCGAGCCATATTCTTTCTTGACCTTCTCCTCTGGCAAGGCTTTGATCTCTTCAACGCGGTTATAGGCGTCCGTGGCGCGCTTCTGCTGCAGCATCTGCTGTGATGAAACCTTCTGAATTTTGCTCATCTTTCCTCCTCCTCAGTTCCAACGCAAGGCCACAAAGCCGTTGCCAGTGGTCTCATCCCCGCCTAACTGGATGCGATGCGGCAGCTTAGAGCTGTCCTTCAGCAACTGGGCAATCTGCTCAGCGGTCATATAAACGTCCGGATTGCGCGAGTCGCGCACTTGCACGCTGCTGAAGAGCAGACAGTCGCTGGGCAGGGCTTCGCGCGTCCACAGCGCGCCCGCCTGGACGGTCTTCTTGAGCGGGTCGATGCGCACGTGGGTGGTGATTTCGGTGCTGTTCACCACAAAATCGCGGAAGTCAGTATCGCGCAGCACCACCAGCGAATTCTTGACCTTGTTACGCCAGTAGTCGTAGGTCTCGTCCTGCGGTAAGGCGTGACTCGCAAACCACTCCGCTAGCTGCGTGGTCACAGGGTCCTCTCCAACATCGAAGCTGAACTCCTCCAGCACGATGCGATTGTTTATCACCTTCACGCCAGACGGCTTCGTCACGTGCGCTCTACCTTCACCCAGCGCCTCTGGCATCGGCAGGTCAGGCACGACGCGCTTGAGCCGCGCCAGCACGCCGCGGCACGTCACATAGGCGAACACCCCGTTGAGTGACTGCACCGGGAACAGCAAAATCTGCGCATCCCCCACGCTGATCGCGCCGCCGTAAGCTTGGGCGTTGGTCGTTTCCGGCCCAAAGACGATTTCAACGCTGTCTTTGCTGTTTACTTGGCTGCGCAGCGCGCCCTTGAGGCCGCTGCCCTGCACGACGGGGAACTGGGTGGTGCGCTCGCGTTGGATCGGCAGATCCACCACGCTGACGGTGCTGCCCGTGCCAGCGTGCAGCGACGTTTCGGTGTAGATGAACAGGTTGAGTGTTGTCATGAGAAGTGATCCTTTCGAGTTAAATTATCACCAAGTGCCTACGACGCACGTGCCGAAGCCCAGCGCGCCAAACGGAAGCTTATCATCAGGGGTCTGGGTGAATGGCTGGTTTTGCCAAACCCCGCCTTCGAAATAGAACACGCTGCCGACTGGGATGAAGTTGCGCAGCGGCTTAGGCCGATTGTGCGCCACATCCCAACCACTGATCGGCTGCGGTTTGCCCAACACGACCGAGACAAGCTTGCCGCCCCCGACAAATGGCGACCAGTCCGTGTGGTAGACGTCTTCAAACCACGCCGGGGCCAGCAGCACGACCTTAAGGCGGCCCTCTTTGGGCGCGGGCGGCGCTTGGAACTTGACTGTCTCATAGCAGCCGGTGCGCGATTCTCCGCCGATGTAGACCACGCCCGAATCGGCGAGCTGGCCGCCCTCCAAGCCGACGAGCAGCCCCGCCCCCACCTGCATCCGCACGAACTGCGCGCGGTAGAAGTACCCCTGACGGTTGGCGCGTCGACCGCGATCCAGCGCCAGCCCGACGCGGTCTTCAAACGTGTAGACCTCGCTCGTCTGGACGACCTGTTCAACCGCGGGCGCTTGACCCTTGTGGTAGTCAGCCATGCCCTGCGCGGTGAGGAAGCCGCTGGCCTCTTTGAAGCCAGCGCCGCCACCCTCTAGCGGACGCCACCCTTCAAACGGGGCGTTCGTGTCAAAGCCCGCTTGGCTGGTTGGCGTCAGCATGTTGATCTCTAGCTTGTGGGTGTCTTTGTTAGTGCGCTTCAGTACGTCCATTGGCATGGGGTAGAGCGCTTCAAGCTTGCCGTTTACGCGCCGCGCCACATACGGCCCGTGAATCCGCAGCGCGCCGAGCTTGGCGGGCGACCCGATCACGGGGTCATCGACCATGCCCGCCATGAAGTCCTTGAGGGGGATGCCCTGCTGCGTCAGATAGGCCGTGCGGATTGCGCCCTGCACCGTCTGCGGTGTCGGCGGGAAGATCGACCGCGCCAAAAAGTCGGCAGCGGCGGTGAACGGCTTGTTGTCGCGGAACATCCACACGTCGTTCTGTTCGATGAAGATCCACTGTGTCATGCTTGCACTTCCTCTTCTTCAAACGCACGCTCAGCGTCGCGTTGGCCACCGGTCGCCAAGAAGCGCACCAAGATCAGCCAATTGGCCAGCGAGTCCCAGCCGTATGCGTCGCCAATCGCCACAAGGTCAGGGATGAGCTTGAGGATCGCCTCTTTCTTGCTCTCGCTCAGGCCTTCTGCAAAGCGCCGTTTGAGGATACGCCCCAGCTCGGCGCGGCGCATCGCCGAGAGCATCGCCAAGTAACCTGGGTTCGCCGCGTTGGGGGTACCAAGGTCATGGGCGATCTGCTGCACATCGTAGCCCAGCTTGCTCGAGACGTGTCGAAGGGCGAAGTGCTCTTGCATCTGGCGCATGACCTGCATCACGTAAACAGGATCGGCGTCCTTTGGCTCGATTTGCCACTGTGCCCCAGCCGAGCGCATCTGCCCGGTGCCGTGTGCTTCGGTGACGACTACGGCGTTGCGTCCGAAGTCTTCTTTCGCCATCTCCTCGGCTTCACGGGCGAGCGTCAACCCCACCGCTAGCGGAAGGTTGGCCGGGGTGACTGCGATGCCCGCGCTCATTTGGCATCCCGTCTGCTCATAGAACTGCCAGCGGATTTCGTTGGCACAGCTCAACACGTGCGAGAGCGGCAGCAGCGCCAACACGTCGTCTCCGCCCGCGTAGATCAGACGCCCCATCGTGCCGCCGTGCGCTTTGACGATGGCCGGCACGGATTCTTGCGCAAAGCTACTGAGCGAGCGGGAAAACTCCTGATTTTCCTTCAAGGTCTTCAACGCGCTGAGCTTTGCGCCCATCTGGTCGCCGTCCATGTGCAGCACTGCGAGATACCCACTGACCTTCTTGCCCTCGCTGCTTTCGCCGTCGCGCACCTTGCGGTTGGCCGCGATGTCGTCGGTTGCGGGGAAAGCGCTTGCTTCTTTCTGGTACGGGTAGGTGGGTGTGTCAGCGACGAGGCGCTTGATGAGCGCCAGCGTACCCAGCTTCTCGTTGGGGCGCAGGGTGATGTTGTCGTCTCTAAACGAATCGCTCAGTTTCTTCCAATCCAGCACCAGCGCTGCCTGTGAGCCGGTGAGGGTGCACTTGATCCCTGGCTCGTTCACCTGTGGGAAGTGGCGGGCGTACTTGCGCTGGCTGAGCGCAGCCGAGGCCTGCCCGTAAGCGTTGGCGTGGTTGCTCGGGTCATAATCCTTTAGCGCCACCCAGTAGAACTCCAACCAGCTCTCGGCCTGCGCGTCGTACTGCGCTTCCCACTCACCGCCGCCAATTCGTTCCTTGACCAGCTGCTTGACCGGCTGGCTGTAGCGCTTGCGCCACATCTCGCGGATGGCCTGTTCGACTTGCGCGGCAAGCTTGGTCGGCTCGTCGTCGGCGATGAACGCGAACTTGTGCGGGACGCTCTGGGGCAAGTTACCGTTAAGCAGTGCCGGGAAGATGGCCTGAAAATTGCGCGCGCCCATGGCCGCGCCTACGCCCGCCGCGGCGAGGTCGCTCAAGATGCGGCTGCCAACGAGCAGGTCTTGGGTGCGCCGCGCTTGGGCAATGAACGCCTGCACCGGCCCGATTTGAAAGAGGTAGAGATAGGTCATAGGTTCCCCCAGACGGTAACGCCGTCGTATTCATTCACTGCATCAGCCATGAATTGGCTCAGCGATTTACGATGGTTGTCAGGCAGCGCGTTGGCCATCGCCGTGAAGATGAGGTGATAGCGTTTTCCCGCTAGCCTGCGCACCTGCACGTGCAGCGGGGACGCTAAGCGACCAACAGGCTTACCAACGCCCCCGAACGGCCCTTGATTCTTGAGCTTGTAGTAACCTGTGCCGCCCTCAGTGGGATGATTCCGCGAGCGAATCAGCCTAAAGGCCTCTCGGTTAGCTTCTTCGGCGTTTTCATAGTGCTCTCTGCTCACCACGATCCGAGACGTGTCGGGCATAAGCGCGGGAAAGCTGCTGTGATCGATTCCCTCAAGATCTTTGAACGTCCATTTGAAGTGCTTATCGAGGGCGTCTAGGTATTCGTCTATCTTCAACTTGTTAAGTCCATCCTGCCACCAGCTCAGCGGGGTTGGGAATTTGGCACCTTCGCTGGCTTGCCACCTAATGTGCTGCATCGCGCCGAACGTCCGCCGTGAGCGTTTGCCTACCCCGCCGATCAACTGCCACGTGGCGAGCGCTTTGAGGAAGTCCCGCGGGAAGGGCACCCCCGGACGGGTGACGAGTTGTAGGTGAATTCTAATGTCTTCAGCGAATGCCTCTGCTTTTGATTCGTTCCCGCCATCTCCGATCCCGCGAACCTGACGATGGGGCAACATGGGGACGCTTCGCGGTTGATAGTCTTCCTCTGTCCACATCCGAATCGTCACAGGCGAGCCGGAGTCCGTCTTGCCGAACACTTTCGCTTCTTCCTCGAATAGGCGCTGAGAATTGCTGATTGAAGCGCCTTTGATCGCACGGAACCAGTAGCGCAGCTGCCCGCGCACAGACGCCGCGCGCAGCAAGTCCGGCGTTCTCGAATTCGCCCCGTTCAAAAACAGCGGGCTGACCGTCTCTAAGATGAACTCAATCTTGGGCATATCTTCATCCCTTCTCTATCGTTTCGTCCGTGCTTGCTGGCGTACCGATTCTAGGTTAATGATCTCAGCCACTTCGTACTCCGTGAGCACAAGGCCGGGCACCGCTCTCAGCCGCACAATGGCCGGGAAGTGGCCCATCCTGCCGTGCAGCTCGGCTAGTACGACCCCAGCTGCATAGTTGAGCGACGGCAGCATGACCAACCATGCATCCCGCTGCCACTGCTCAGGTGTGATGTCGAGGCTGTCGATCAACGCAACGACCTGCGGCCCGAACGGTTCCATGACGTCGAAGTGAGATTTCACCTCGATGACCTGTTCAATTGGCCGACCGAGCAAAGCAGTGAGCTGCTGCCGCTGCGCCTCCGTCAGCGGGTGGGAGAAGTTTAAGAGGGTCACCTAGTCAATGCCTTTCCAAAGGTGATGAAAGCTGTAATCTTCCCGGCTGCGGGGAATGATCTCGTAATCGCCAGATGGCGTGTGTTTCGTCAGTTCTGCGATCAACACGCGATTCTCTTCACGAAAGGCCCAAACGCGCTCATCTGTGTGGCCGAGTTTTAGCGCGGTTGCGCCTGCTGGGTTCTTAAATGGATGGATGTGCTTCTCAAACCAAGTGCGATACCCCGCGCCATCGAAGTAGACCATGTACTTGGTTTTTTTGTCGCTTTCTCCAAGCTTTTCGAAGGCCTTTTCAGCCTGTTCAGACAGATAAACCTCATAGTCATTTTTTTTCCCCAACTTGTTGAGAACGATGACGCCCAAGCCGTTGATACTGTACTGACCATCGTCAACGTCGAAAAGTGGTAGAGCGGGATGCTTGGCCAACTCGGTTGGTTCTATGTCCAATAGCTGAACTAGCGTTTCTTCTGATATAAACTCACGCTCTGCTGCTAGTAACGCATCATGAGCGGAACCAAGTGCTCCATAATCAAGCACCATCGGTAACCGACGCAACGTGATCAAAGATGAAGAAGTCTCATAGATGTAACTGGTTTCAATGTCGTCCTCAATCATCCCAATCAACGTTAGATAAGGCACAACACCTTTGTAACCACCCGTCGGATTTAGCACGCGGCGATACGTTCCAGCAGGGGCTTTCTCAAGCCGATCGAACACGCGTGATACAAGGTTGCGAATGCCGCGCGTGTTGAATGAGGCGTCATCGGTGACTTGCAACCCCTCTACACGCACGACCTCTGTTTCCATGCCAAAGTAATCGCGCGAGAAGTCGCTGATGATACGCGCTGCCAGCGTCCCAGCAGGGGTATCTGTGGCCAGAAAGTACAAGATGTCGTTGTTATTCTGCTGGTGGCCTTTCAAAATGTACATGAGACTTTTCAGTTCAGCGCTTGCTCGCATCAGTGTCGATTCGGAATTTGGGGAATGTCGAATCGCATCCAGATGATTTTTGACGCGTTGGTACATGTCCCTGCCGGGAAAGTCGTGGCTCTCCCGCGCAATTCTTTGAAGATCGACGTCCTTTTGTTTGTCAAATTCACGCCATTCTGATTTGATGTCCTCACTGGCTTGAGTGAAAACGCTGGCTCCAACTGTCGAAATCACACAAATTGGCATCTCTCCCTACCTTTCTCTGAGTAAATCGCGTAGGACGCTACGCTTGTCTTTCGCAAAAGGTGTGTCGAAGTACTGCTCCATCTTGTCGTAGATGCTCTCGAGCTGCTTGGCAATCGTCTTCTCGGACTTGCCTAACAATTGCGCGATCTCGGCGTTCGTGGCATGCGGGTGCGTCTGCATCGTCTCACAGATCGCACACTCGGCCTGGCTCAGCTTAGCCAAGAACGCCGCCTTGGTTGAGCGCGGTTGTGACAGCAGCGCGTGCACATCTGAGCCTGGGGCCACGCGCACATAGCGTAGCGGCAGCTGCACGATGCTCACTTGGTCGGCTTGGTGTGGCGGCACATGGAACACCCCCTGCTGCTGCATGATCGCCTCACCTGAGAGCACCGTCAGCACACGGTCTTCGTCAGAGCGAAAGACGTAGCTGGCAGCGATCAGCGCATAGGCCGACATCGCTTTGCGTCCGCCGCTGATCATCAGGTGCAGGTGGTAGCCCTGTTCGCGGTAGTGCTGCAAGACATTGAGCACCCCCAAAAAGTAAGCGTTAGCGCTGTCTTGGGTGTTCACGTCGTTCATTGGGCGGCCATCTTGTAGAAGGATCTCATGATAGCGCGTGGTCAACTGTGGATAGTCGGCGGCCATCACACGCTGGATTACTCGATGCGCCTCGTGCAAGCTGCGATCTTGCGGGTTGGTGTGTAAGATCGCCACCGCGTTGTACGCATAGACGCGCATTAGCTTGTCCAGCGCGACGGTGATCGCCTCAGGCCGCTGGCCGAGCGTCGCCAGATACACGGTACTCATGAGAGAGTAGTCCTTTCTGACCGAGTTAACAACTGAACGGTTCCCATGCCCTGTGTTGTTTTGATGCCGACGCCGCTGAAGGGTGCAAACGCCGCCAGCGCGTTCAGATAGCCGATCCATGGCTGCTGTGAGCTTTCGCAGTAGAAGGTGGCATCGCCGACAAAACCGACGGTACTGCCTTTGTTGGCGCGCTGGCGATCCACCACGTGCGTTCGGATGCTGCAATGTTGGAGCGTCAGCTCTTGGTCGATGAACGTCTTCAGCTCGGCGGGCAGCGGCTGCGGCGCGAAGTGATTCCAGCGGTCGAACAAGCTGCCAAAGATGCGCTCTGGCACGGGCAGGGGCACGATTTGGCTCTCGCGGCGTTCGTTCGCGTCGGTGCGCGCGCGCGATTTCTTGGTGCTGGTGGGCGTCAGGAAGCGCATCACGACGCGGCGGTTCCTGTTTTCTGCGTGCCGCGCCAGCCAATCATCAAACGACGCAGACTTTACATCAGCGTGGGTGATGGTCACGCGCTGGCCATGCAGGTCAATCCCCCGGTCGATCCACTCGGGCAGCACGCTGTTGAGCGTGAGCTGCGTGACCTGATGGTGCAAAGTGGTGAGGATGACCATCAGCGTCTGGCCGCGCTTCAGCTCGCGCAGCTCAGTGCGCGCGATGGGCAGCACATCCGAGACGGTGTAAGGGTGATAATTTGAGCCATCGTGAATAGCTAGCGACACCTCCGGCGAGATGGCTTCCATCGCGTGCAGGTAGATACCTTGCATCGCGCGGCCTAACCAGCCGGGGATGGTGTCCTGATGGGTAACGCACAAATTCAAGGTGATGTGAGAACAGTCTTGCCTGAGCATTGCCCCGCCTAATTATTTATTAATGAATGATGAGCATAACGTCATTTGTGAAAAGCCGCTATACATTCATGTGATCTCAGCATAGCCGAAACAGGGTTGCACTCTATACGGAGGATTCCGTAATTTAGCAGGAACAGGGACTAGGCCTGTGGGCACAACACGCTGTGCCCCACAGGGGGCGTCTAGATCACATCGTTGCAGAAGCGCCGCCATTCACAGGCGCGGCAGCGCGCGCGCTGCGGGGTAGGCGGGGGCATCGCCTCGCGTTCGACCATCCAGCGCACCGCTCGCACGGCTTCGGCTACCTGCGCGCGCAGATCAGGCGTGACGCCGACGGTGATCAAGCGTCGCTCGCTGATCAAGTAGAGGTAGCCTTGCGGCACGACTGCGTTGAAGGTCTCCTCGATCAGCAGGGCGTAGGCCGCGATCTGAAGGGCGAACGATTCAGTGGCGCGCTGGCTGAACTTGTAGTCCACGGGGTGATAGACGCCGTTCGGCGCGGTGACCAGCTCATCCAGCACGCCGACCAGCCCGAGCGCCTCGCTCGTCAAGCGGACGTTGAACTGGCGCTCGCCCTCTGGCAGGCCGTACTGCCAGAGGGTGCGGCGCTTGGCGCGGGCGCGCTCCTGCTCGTGAGCGTCCGCGCCCGCGTCCATCATATAAGTGCGCGGGCGCACATCCGGCACACACTTCTCATAGAACGGAATGCGCGCACAGTGCGCGTAGTTCTTCAAGTCGGTCACGTTGAGCCACGTGCGCTCAGAGGAGGCTGCCATCGTGTTCCTCGCGGTCAGCGATGGCGCTGGGGAAGGTGCTGATCTGGTCACCGGGGGCATTGTGGCGAAACTCCTCGCGTTTATCCCATTCGTCTTGGCGCACGGGGATGAGCAGCAGCGCGCCGTCTGCGTCGCCGATGAGCCGCTTGAGGCGCGTCATCAGCTCGCGCTGCTGGCCGCGGGTTAAATCGCCGACAAACGCACTGAACTGGGTGCGGTCGAGGCCGTAATCTTGGCACGCGCTGGCCACTTTGCGCCGAATTTTATCGCTAGGGATGTCGTAGAAGATGACAAGGTGCATAGGGCGTCACTCTGTGAGGATGAAGGGGGTGTAGGGGCGTTCGCGCCGAACGGCGGTGGCGATGTGGCGCGCCTGTAACTGGAGGATGTGGCGAACCGCCAGTCGCGCGCGGCCTTCGTAGCGCGTCTTACCCTCTAACTGATGTTTGATCTTGGCAGCGAAGTCGCGGCGGGTGTCTGGCGCGAGACGCGCGAACTCGTCCTGCTCTACGCGGTAGCGGCGCGCGGCCAGCCCGAACACAACGCGATCCACCACCAACTGTCGGAACTCCTCGATCAAGTCGAGCGTCAGGCTGGGCTTGCCGGGGCGGTCAGCATGCAAGAAGCCGCCATACGGGTCCAGCCCGGCCAGCACCAGCGCGCGCTCCACCTCGGCGTAGAGGATGCCATAGCCGTAGTTTAGCAGGCTGTTGAGCGGATCCGTGGCGCCGCGGCCGATGCGCCCCGTCCAGCCGTATTCCGTCGGGGCGAGGCGGCGCGCGCCCTCCCAATAGAGGGTGGCTGCCTGCCCCTCAAAGCCCATTAGCGCCGCGCGCGCCTCCTCTAGGGGCATCTCAGGCAGGGCTTCCACTTGTTGGCTCAGTTCGTCGATCAAGAAGGCGTTCACGGCCAGCTCGCGCGCGTCGTCGGGGTGGGCATCGTCGCGGTTGTTGGCCCAGTAGCGCAGGGTGTGGGCTTGGTTAGCCAGCTTGCCGAGCGTGAAGGCGCGCGCCAGCGCCACGCCGCGCTCGTCATAATACGCCAAAAGCTGCTCGCGCCGCGTGAGCACCGTGCCAGTTAGGCCGCTAGCGTAGATCGTAGCGGACACGCTGCCGAGCGCGTCCAGCAGCACAATGGGGACGCCGTGCTCGGTGCAGGCGGCAATCGCATCGGTTGAGATCGTGACGCCCGTGCCGACGAGGGTTACACTTTCGAGGTGCATCAACGGGGCCTGCTGGACGACCTCACCGCCGCGTATGACGCGCAGCCGCTCTTGAAACTTGCCGACGAACAGGCCGATTTCGTCAGCCACGATGTGTTTGACGATCGGCATTAGTCCTCCTCAAGCTGCAAGCCGAACTCCGAGCTGTAGGGCGCATCGACGTAGAACAGGCTGCCGTCCTCGCTGCGCCACGCACGGCCCTGCCCTTCCAGCATCTTGCACTGCCCCCAACGCAGCGGCACGAGCAGCTCACTGGCGGCCAGTGGGTTCACAGGGTGCAGCGCGTGGTACTCCTTCTCCAGCCGCAGGGGCAGCACGGGAACCTCGTCGATCTGCTGGTAGAAGGCGCGCTCCAGCCCTTGATCGGCGGACTCCAGCGGGGGCATCAACGCCAGCAGGCGCTCACACGCGGCTAGCTGTTTGCGATAGCGCGGCTCCCAGTTGGCAGCTTGGTCGTACACCTCACCGATGAGAGCACTCAAGCGGGCCTCGTCCAGCGGCTGGCCGTTGAGCGGGCGCAGCACGCCCAGCGTGGCCTCCACCAGCGCCACGTCGTAAATCGGGAAGCGATCCTGCGCGCCGGTCGGCTGCTCATAGATGTGGCCGTCGGCCAGCGGTCGTTCACGCCGCCGGTTGACGCGCCCCAGCCGCTGAACGAGCGCGTCTAGTGGGGCGGGGTCGCTAAAGAGCACGTCGAAGCTCACATCAAGGCTGACCTCAATCACCTGCGTGCTGACGACGATCAGGCTACGCGGCTGCGCAAGGGCGTGCAGCAACTTCTGTTCGCGCAGCCAGCGGTCGCGGGGGTTGAAGCGGCTGTGCAGTACGAGCACGTCATGGCCGCGGGCAGCGAGGGCACGCGCTACCGCGCCGGCGCGGCGCACGGTGTTCACTGTGATCAGCACACGCTCGCCGCGCTGAGCGTGGCCAGCGATGCCGTCAAGGTCATCAGCGAGGTCGCCGGCCTCAAGGCGGATGCGATGGCGCTGAAACTGGGCGTAGAGGGCTGAGTCGGCTTGGACGAGGGTGAGGTTGAGCGTGGCGGTCAGTTCGGTGATCAAGCGCGGCGGCAGGGTGGCGCTCATGATGCACAGACGGGTTTTGAACTGCCGCTGCAGCCAGCGCAGCAAGCACACCAACATCGCCAGCCGCTCGGGCTGATAGGTGTGGATTTCGTCGACGATCAAACAGGCGCGCCAGCAGTCGGTCAGCGTGGCCTCATACCCCTTGAGCTGATAAAGCGCCGCCAGCAGCAGGTAGGGGCTGAGCACGGTAGCTGCCACTCCCCGCAGCCGTGTGGTGTTGAGGGCGTCGCGCGCGCGTGTCTGCGCGGCTTGAGCGTCAACCCCTTCCTCGATCAACTGACGGTAGACAGCGTGCAGGGCGCGGCCATGCCACAACCCCACTGGTTGGAAGAGCTTCTCGAGGCGGCGCTGCATGGCATTCATGCTGGTGCGGTAGGGCAGCAGGTAAAACAGGCGCGTGATCGGCTGCCGCAGCGCCCACATGAGGCCGGCCTCGGTCTTGCCGCTGCCAGTAGGTGCCATGAGCAGCAGCCCGCCGTCTGCGGCGGCGGCGCGCTGCTGGTAGGGGTAGGGAGTGGTGACAATTGAGCGCGTGGGCAGCGGCTGGGTGGTCAGCTTAGACGCGATGGCGACGCTGCCCGCTGCGGCGTGATCGGCTTGCACGATGCAGCCGCGCAGCAGCAGCAGTTCTTGACGGGCTGGATCATCAAACGGCAGGCCGTTCAACGCACTGAGGTGGTCCTCAATCGCGTCCAGCGCGTCGGCGATGCTGCTGGCTTGCGGCGTCTGATAAGGTCGCAGCGCCACCCCCTGCGCGGCCAGCCACTCGTGCCACGCCTGTGCTTGCGCCGCGTCCAATTCGGCGATCAAGTCGGCAATGCGCTGGCTGCCGAAAGGGTACTTATCGCGGATCACTGACCAATCTCGATGGTGGCTGACGACCGCGAGGCTGATCGGCAGCCGCCACGCGGCGTCCACGTTCAGCCACGGCAGAAACGCCAGCGACAGCACTTCATGCCGCCCGTTCCAGCGCGGCGCGCCACGTGTCAGGCTGCGCTGGAAAGCACGCGCCAGCTTGCCGCTGTCGTGCAGCCACGCCGCGAGGCGCACCTGCGCCAGCAGATGCGGATAGACGGTGAAGTCGTGCACCTGTGCAAGCTGATCCACCTGCGCGACGACCGCCAGCGTGTGATCAGTAAGTGGTTCTCGTGGCCGCGCTAAGATGTGCGCAAGGCTCATACCAGCGACATCCACAAGATGGCGCGCGGCTGGCCGCGCCAGCGGGGCTGAGCGGGGTCAACCCAGCAGTCTTCCGCCACGACGTGGGGCGTCTTGACGTAGGCGTAGGGCTGCCACTGTGCCTGCCGCTGCGGATCGACGTAGCGCGGCATCTGCCATGTGGTGTACTGCTGCACACCGGTTGGAGCGGGCAGCGGCAGCAGCGTATCGCGCACGTAGCCTGACGCGGCGCGCTCTAACTCGACCACCTGAGCCTCGAACAACGTCATCAAATCTTGCGACCGGCCCAACGTCAGCACGTAGCGCGGCGAGCGCAGATACGGCAGCCAACTGGGCTGATCAAGGTAGAGCGTGAGGCGCGGCTGCGTCAGCAATTCCCGCTCGAAAGGCGACAATTTGACCCCCTCGCTCGGCGCGCCGATCAAGTAGACGTGCTCATAGTCGGTCGTCTTGCCCTCGGTGGTGAACTCGTAGGCCAGACGGAAGGCATCCGGCGGCACAACTTCGCCGAGGGCGCTGCACACCAGCCCGTAGAGCGTGGCGGGCGGCGGGCAAGGGTAGGTGATCTGCTGACCGTGCGGGAAGAGCGGATGCCGAAACGAGGTGATCGTCCCGGCTAAGCGCAGCCGCAGCGCCTGCATCACAGCAGCCATTCCGCCCTCAAGTCAGCGCTGAGCTGGTCGAAGGCTTGGCGTGGGTGCATCACGGTCAACCCGCGCGATTCGAACAAGGCACGGCTGTCGTCGGCAAACCCTTGACGCATGCCTACGTACACGTCTGACAGGTAGTCTTCTGTGTAGATACTAAGAGCTTCATCGAGCGCGCCGGCGTGGATGCTGGGCGTGGCCGTGGGCGCGAGCAGGAAGTTAAACGGGTTGTTGCCGCCCTTCAGCACGGCCATACACACGAAGACCGGCGACACGTCGGTGTAGTGCAGCGTCTGCTTCGCGCCGCCCATCAGTCGCCCCAGCGTGTGGAGCAGCGCCCGCACACGCTCGAGGCGCTGTTCCATCGGCAGGCGCAGCGCCTGATGATCGCCGATCTGCACCTCTTCAAGGCCAAGGGCGGCGGCCTGCTCGCGCTGGCTGGCGCTCAGGTTCATGTAGCCGGTGCGGCTCTGCCATGTGAAGGTGCCCACCATGCGCAGGTCGATCGAGAAGGCCCCTGCAAGGGTGGCGCGGTAGAACTCGTGCTCATGCAGGACGGGGTTGCCCTCGCCGCGGGCCATCACCCCAAAGTCGCGCACGATCTCAACGGGGGACACACTCACCAGCGTTGACACGCGAAACGGTGCGACGCGCGTCAGCGTCCCCTCTTTTTCCGCCCGCATGTAGCCGAACAGGTCATCATCCCAATAGCGGATCGGGTCGCCTTCGGTGAAGGACTGCTGGCGTTTGCCGGCGCCGCTGCGATAGATGGGCGCGGCCTGCCACTGCGGGATGAGCTGCGCGGCGGTTTCGCGCGTCCAGTAACGTAGCGCCTGCGCGGTAGCGTAGGGATACTCGCCACGGCCATGACGAATCGCCTTTACTTGACCGATGTTGTCCTCACCTCTGCCGTTGTTCAGCGCTGAGGCCGGGGCGTACAGCGCGAGGTAGCCGGTAATGAAGCTCATGATAGGTCTCCTTCTTCGATTGAATCTGAATCGTCCATTGCAACAGTGTTGTCAATCAGCGGGTCATCCTCAAGCGCGATGGCGTGCGTTTGCATCAGATAGAGCGTGATCAAATCGCGTGAGAGCCGCCAGTTGACATCGTCGTCCTCAGTTGGCACAAACGCCCCGATAAATTCCTCCATCGTGATCAAGGACTGCTGCGTGCGCCGTTGATAGTCGTCCGCAGCCCGTATCACCACACGGCGGAACTCAGCAAAGTCGCGCGCGCGGTTGAACTCGTAGAAGAAACGCCGCTGCATCGTATAGTATTGGCTGAAGCGGTCGCCCAGCCGTTTTAACAGGTCGATATACTCAGAGGATAGTCGCATAATCTGCTCCATAAATGTAGTGATAAGGGTAGGGTGCACAGCGGTGCGCGCGCGGTATGACATCAGATGCTGCCGCAGGAACCGTTCCGCGTCGTTCGGCAGCTTCAGCAGGCCTTCGTAAACAGGCTGCCCGGTCTTGTCTTCGGGGTCGGCTGGCTCGGCCAGCAGTTGACGAGCCGCAGCGGCCACGTCGCCATCGGGATAATGCAGTACGTGATCCACCCATTGAAGCACGCTGCGATCGATCTGAAAGACCTCCACAAAAGGGCTGGCCCCTGAGTTGGAGAAGTAATACCCCTCTACTCGTGTGAGGGTCGCTTGAGGACGCTCGGTCTTGCGCAACCAGCGGATGATCTGCTCCACAAAACGGATGCGCGGCAGCGACAGCGCTGCCCACTTGTCGCCGGCTTGCAACGTCTGCGCTTGCTGCGCGCGCCGCAGCGCGTCTGTCACCACCTGCCGCAGCAGCGGCTCGTGGTCAGTGTAGAGCATCAGCAGGCCTCCCCCGCTCTTCAAGCAGCCCAGCAGCGCCATCTGGATCAGCAGCGAGCACCACCCACAGATCGGCAGCCCCGCACGCCCCTGTGGGCTGAAGTTGATGACGCCACGCCCGTTCAACAGCGGCATCTCCTCACGGGTGGCGCGGTAGAGCGCCTCATGGCCACAGAACACGCATGGCGTGCCCAGCTCGTGGGGCATCTGCCAGCCGTAGAGCACCCGTTGAACAAACGGCTCACGAATGCCGGGGTTCTTCTGGCTGTAGCCAGCGTTCAACAGGTAAGTCCCCATCACGTGGTTGCGCAGTATTCCCGGGGTGGTATAGGCATCGCGCAGCCAGTTCGCTGCCTGCAGCAGGTCATCTTCTGTTAGATCCGCTGCGCTTGCCCGCCCGCTGAAAACCGTGAGGGTCATTAGCCCGACGTCGCGGATGGCATGGCCAGTCATCGTTAGTGAGTGCATCATTCGCTCCTGAACGCCCACAAGATATCATCGTTGACTCGATTGACCATACGGAGGCCTCCGTAATTTGTGGGACATCGCCTGCGCAAAGAATGGTCGCCGCAATGGCTGGGGTCGCTCAGCGTGAAAGTGGAGAACGCGAGCACAGGCGTTGAAGTCGCCCCGTCCAGCGCCGCGCCGCCGCAGCTGAGCGACAAGCCGCAGTCGATGTCTATGTTAATGCTCAGGGTTGATCAAGCGGCGCTTCTGCCACGATTGCCCCATGTCTTTGGCATTGACTTTTGGGCGTCTGCATTACCCCTTAATTGACCCTGCGAGCAGCCCGCGGATGAAGTAACGTCCTAGTAGGATGTACACCAGCAGCGGTGGCAGCGCAGCCACGATGGCCCCGGCCATCGGCAGGTTCCAACGAACGGCCTCCCCCCCGGCAAGCTGTGCCAACCCCACCGTGATCGGCTGTGAATCGTTATTGGTCATAGTGACAGCAAAGAGGAATTCATTCCAAATCTGGGTAAATTGCCAGATAATCACGACCACAAAGCCCGGCAGAGACAAAGGGAAGACGATCCGTGTGTAGATGTTAAAGAAACCTGCCCCGTCAATCGCTGCGGACTCGAGCATCTCGTCTGGAATGTCCACGTAGAAGTTGCGAAAGATTAGCGTTGTGATCGGCAGGCCATAGACCACGTGAATCAAGATCAGTCCGGGCAAGCCTCCATATAGATTGATGTCGCGCATGAACTCGAACAGCGGGATCAAAATCGCTTGATAGGGGATAAACATGCCAAAAATGATGAGCGGGAAGAAGATTTTTTCCCCCGGGATGCGCCATTTCGACAGTACGTAGCCATTGACTGACCCCAGAACGCTTGAAAGCAGCGTTGCCCAGAACACTAAAAACACGCTGTT
>DAOUBS010000161.1:0-14968 GCA_034432435.1 Anaerolineae bacterium | reverse complement strand
CACCCACGCCCCGCATTTCACCCAGTGGAAAAACACGCGGCAGGGGGCCTACGTCTGTGGTCTTGAGCCGGGCAACTGCATCCCGGAAGGCCAGAACAGCGCCCGCCGTCATGGGCGTTTGGTCGTGCTTGCGCCCGCCGAGCAGCAGCGCTTCCAGCTTCAACTCAGCCTCACGCGCGATCCGCACCCCTTCGCCCAGTGAGGCGCTGATGGGCTGCCAAGAGCGCTCGGTTGTGTAAAACATTCAACACACTTTGTTAAAGCGATCTTTATAGTTCGTGAGTATTCTTGACTGTCAAAGTATCTATTTTGAGGAGAAAAATGATGAAACACGCCAGACTGCTGCTCGTGGTGGGCGCGTTGGTCGGCCTGATGGGGCTGCCGCTGCGCGCGCAAGAGATCGTGATCGACTTCGCCCACATCTTCGGCGGGGAAGGCGACATCCGCCGTGACGTGATCCGCGCGATTGCCGACGACTTCGAGGCGCAGAATCCCGGCATCCGCATCAACCTTGTGTCCCCCAGCAACGACTATACCGAGCTGTTCAACCGCGTGCTGCTCGACGCGCAGCAGGGCAACGCTCCAGCTGTTGTGCAGGTGGAAGAAGGCCTGACCCAGCTCGCCGCCGACAGCGGCCTGTTCGTGGCCATTGGCGATGTCGCCACGCCGGAGCAGCTCGCCCAGTATGAGGGCATCTTGCCGGTCGTGCGCAGCTACTACACCATCGGCGACACGATTTGGAGCGTGCCGTGGAACAGCAGCAACCCCGTCGTCTACTACAACAAGACCATCACCGACATCTTGCGGATCCAAGTGCCGGAGGTGATGACGTTCGACGACATCCTGCGCATCTGCCAGCGCATCGAGCGCGCCCGCCCGCTCATCCGCTCGGCCAACCCCGCCTTCCAAGCGTGCATCAACTTCCCGATGGCCGCGTGGTTCCCAGAGCAGTGGATGGCCATGCAGGACGCGCTCATCGCCAACAACGACAACGGTCGCACCGCCCGCGCCACAGAGATGTTCTTCACCAGCCCTGAGATGCTGCTGATCGGCGAGTTCTACAAAGAGCTGCGCGAGCGCAATTTCTTCACCTACACTGGGGTGCCCAACGACTACAATGGCGAGGGCGTCCTGTTTGGCACGGGCGCAACGGTCTTCCACATCAACAGCACGGCGGGCATCACCCTGTTCGTGAACGGCTTCGCCAACGCGGGCGTCAGCTTGGGGATCGCGCCGCTCTTCATCCCCAACGAGCAGGCTACCAACGGCGTGACGGTCGGCGGGGCCAGCCTGTGGATCAGCGGCGGCAAGAGCGAGGCCGAGACGCGCGCCGCTGCCGATTGGATCTTCTTCCTCACCAACACTGAGAACGACATCCGCTGGCATCAGGGCAGCGGCTACTTCCCGAACCGCCAAGAGAGCCTCGACTTCTTGCGTTCGGGCGGCGCATTCGTCGACGCGGAGGGCAACCCCGTCCCTGAAGGAACCGAGGGCGCGGTGGAAGTGCCGTGGTTTGAAGCCTATCCCTTCTTCGAGATCGCCATCAAGCAGTTGGAGGCCAGCGGCAGCAGCTTCGCCAACGCGGGCGCGGTGATTGGCCCCAGCGCCGAGGTGCGCCAGGCGCTCGTGCGCGCGCTGCAAAGCATCGTCGACGGCGGCGTGGAGCCAGCCGAGGCCTTAGCCGCCGCCAAGACCCAAGCCGACCGCATCCTTGCCGAGTACAACGCGGTTGTTGGCCAGTAGGGCGGCAAAACGGGGGGGACGACGTGGGCGTTCCCCCCATGACACGCGGCACGCTGAAATCGGTTGTGAGGATCCCTCGCTATGCAAGATCGCCCTGTAGATCCACGCCTTGAGCCTGTGCTGCGCGCGCTCATGTGGGGCGTGTTGGCTGCGGCGTTGGTCTTTCTGATGGCGTTCACGCTGGCCAATTGGGGCGGTGTGCTGCGCTTCTTCGACTGGTTCGGGGGCAGCGTCGCGCTACTGCCCGAGTCGCTCCAACGCATCGCCGATCACTACGCCGCGCTGCCAGTGGCGCAGTGGCTGATCTCACTGCTGATCGGCGGGGCGTTCGGCGCGCTCGCAACGGCGCGGGTGATCGGCACGCAGCGCAAACGCTGGATCGTCTTGGGGGGGCTGTTGGCGTTGCCCGCGTCACAGATCCTCACCCTTACCACCCAGCACTGCACCTACCACCCTGAGGCCAGCTTCGCCAGCCAAGCCATCGGCGTGGGGCTGACCGTGGTCGGCGCGCTGATCGCGCTGCTGCCGTACTGGACGTATCTCAAGCGGGGCGTGCGCAGCGCCTTCGTGGCGGGCTACTTCCGCAGCCGCTGGCTGCCGTATGCGCTGCTGCTGCCCATGCTCATCAACCTGCTGATCTTCCTCTACTACCCCAGCTTGCAGACGGTGATCCTGTCGCTGTTCAGTCGGCGGTTTCCGCTGCCACAGGAGCGCTTCGTCTGCCTTGACAACTACGTGCGGCTGGTGGAGGACGCGGTCTACCAGAACAGCTTCATTGTCACGATGGCGCTGACGGTCATCATCACGGTCATCAGCATGGCGCTGGCGCTGTCGATTGCGCTGCTCGTCTCGCAGAAGATTCGCTTTGCGTCGGTCTATCGCACGCTGTTGATCTGGCCGTTTGCGCTCTCGCCGGTGGTGGCGGGGGTGATCTTCGCCACGATGTTCCGCGAGGGGCAGGCCGGGCTGATCAACTCCGTCGTGTTCGCCTTCACCGGCACGACGCTGAGTTTGATCCGCGATGTGGACTTGGCGCGCGTGTCGATCATCGCTGCTAGCGTTTGGAACATTTTGGGCTTCAACATCCTGTTCTACGTGGCGGGTTTACAGAACGTCCCCGCGGACGTGCTAGAGGCCGCGCAGATCGACGGGGCGAACCGCGTTCAGCGCTTTTGGCAGGTGACGTTCCCGCTGTTGGCCCCGTTCTCGTTCTTCCTGCTCGTCACCAACGTGACGTATGCCTTTTACGGCATCTACGGGGCGATTGACACGCTGACGCGCGGCGGCCCGCCGTTGGGCGCGGCGGGCGAGCTGGGCGGTGCAACTAACGTGCTGATCTACAAACTGTATCAGGACGCTTTCACGCCCGGCTCGCCGGCGGGGTTGGCGGCCGCGCAGGCTGTCATCCTCTTCCTATTGGTGGCTGGGTTGACGGTGCTTCAGTTCCGCACAGTGGAAAGTCGGATCACCTATGGCGAATAGCACGCGCACGCGCTGGGGCGTACACCTCACCTTGATCGTCATCTGCTTCATTATGTGCCTGCCGGCGCTCTACGCGCTGCAGAGCGCCACGCTGACCGCGGAAGAGCTGTTCTTCCCGCCGCCGCGCCTCTTCCCGCCCGGCAGCGACCTGCCGAACAACGTCGCCGACCTGTTCGACAAGCTCAACTTCGGTCAGTTGATCGTCAACACGGTGATCGTCTCGCTCGTGACTGTGATTGGCAAGACGCTGCTAGCGCTGCTGGCTGGGCTGGCCTTCGTCTACTTCCAGTTCCCCGGCAAGACGGTGCTGTTCTTCTTCGTCTTGTTCACCCTGCTCATGCCGACTGAGATCATCCTGCTGCCGTTGTTCAACATGATGTCGGCGCTGGGCTGGGGGCAGCGTCACCCGCAGCTGGCACTCACCATCCCCTTCCTTGCGACGGCGGTTGGGGCGTTTTTGTTTCGGCAGCACTTTCATAACATCCCGCGCGAGCTGGCCGAGGCCGCGCAGATCGACGGGGCAACGCCGCTGCGCTTCCTCGTCAGTGTGCTGATCCCGATGTCGTTGAACGTTATCGCCGCGCACTCGCTCATCCAGTTCATCAGCGCGTGGAATCAATACCTCTGGCCGGTGTTCATCGTCAACGATCCGACGCAGCAGGTGATCCAAGTGGGGGTGCGCAACGCAGCGCAGTTCGGCATCGTGCCGGATTACGGCGTGCTGATGGCGGCCGGGATCGTCGCCTCGCTGCCGCCGCTGGTGCTGTTCGTGTTGCTGCAAAAACAGTTCATGAGCGGGTTTGCTATCACGCGCGACAAATGATCCACGGCATGGGGTGATTCATTACCCACATCTTCGGCGAGAGAAGGTAGAATGAACGGCATCCATGAGGCGCAAGGGTGACTACCCTGCCAGCCGCCGCAGACCAGGCAGGCCGCGTCCCGACTTGATCAACGGAGAGAGGTTTTATGCGCGACGCTCGCTGGATGCTTTACGGTGCGACGGGATACACCGGCCAACTGGTGGTTGAAAAGGCCGCCGCGCACGGCCATCGCCCGCTGCTGGCAGGCCGCGATGAGTCCAAGCTGCGCGAGCTTGGGCGGCGCTACGGCTTCAAGTACGCCGCCTTTACGCTGGACGACGTGACAGCCATCGCGCGCCACACCGCGGAAGTGGCGCTGGTCTACCACGCAGCCGGGCCGTTCACCTACGCCGCCGACCCGATGATCCGCGCGTGCCTCGCCACCCACACCCACTACCTCGACATCACCGGCGAGATCCACGTGTTGGAGAACACCTTCCGCTACGACGAGGTGGCCAGCAAGACGGGCATCGCGCTCATCGGCGGGGTAGGCTTCGACGTGATCCCGTCGGACTGCTTGGCGGCGTATGTCGCGGCGCAAGTGCCGCACGCGCGCACGCTGGAGATTGGCGTGCAGGCCCTGACACAAGTGAGCGCGGGGACGGCACGCAGCGTGCTCGAGATGCTGCCACAGGGGGCGCAGGTGCGCCGTGACGGACGCATCGTCAGCCAGCCCTTAGGGCGCGGCGCAAAGGACATCCCATACTTGAACGGGGCGCGGCGCTCCATCCCCGTTCCGTGGGGCGACATCGCCACCGCCTACCGCACCACCCGCATTCCGAACATCACGGCTTACATGCCCTTTTCGCCGCGCGCTATCGCGCTGGCCAACGTCGGCGGGGCGGCGGCGGGCCTGCTGCGCAGCGCGGGGCTGCGGTGGCTGATTGGCGCGGTGTTGGATCGCAC
This sequence comes from Anaerolineae bacterium, assembly GCA_034432435.1. Lineage (GTDB taxonomy): Bacteria > Chloroflexota > Anaerolineae > Aggregatilineales > Phototrophicaceae > JANWYT01. Next base: position 9,974 of record DAOUBS010000161.1, on the reverse strand, counting down.
GATTGCCGGCCCCGACGCCGCTGCTCGCGCGCAGGGGCGCAGCACGCTGTGGGCGCGCGCCAGCGACGAGATCGGCGGCAGCGCCGAGGCGTGGCTTGAGACTGCCGAGGGCTACGAGTTCACCGCGCGGGCGGCCATCCCGGTGATCGAGCGCACGCTGGCCGAATCGCCCACGGGGGCGCTCACCCCCGCGCTGGCCTTCGGCGCAGACTTCGTGTTGGAGATCGAAGGCACGACGCGCTGCGATCATCTGCCGCGCGTTTAGAAGGCGTTAACGTCACTGCGCTATGATGGATGTGTTGAGGGGCGCGCGATCTACTTGGGCCATTCCCTCATGTCTTCTTATGCTGGCTAGTTATTGTTAGGATGGTCTGATATGTCTCGTCCCCCGCGCCACCCGTTGGAAGTTCCGCCCGATGACGACGAAAACGACATGCGCGACGCAGCGGCCAACGTGCGCGTGCGTATCCGCGTGGAAGTGGCCGAGCGCACCCCGTCGATTACCTACGGCCTGATCGCGGTCAACATCGCCCTGTACGGCCTGACGCAGTTCGTGCCGGATTTGTTCCTGTGGGGGGCGCTCTTCCCCGCCGCGGTGCTGGGCGATTTGCAGTTCCAGCGCCTGCTCACAGCGATGTTCCTGCACGCCAGCCTGCCGCACATCGTGCTGAACATGTTCGCGCTCTACACGCTAGGGCGCGAAGTGGAGATGTTCTACGGGCAGCAGCGCTTCTTGGCGATCTACTTCTTGGGTGGGCTGGCGGGGTCAGTCGCCAGCGCGGGCATCGGCAACTACGCCATCCCCAGCGTGGGGGCCAGCGGCGCGATCTTGGCCGTGTGGGCAGCGCAGATGGTCTTCCTCTACACGAATCGCCGCCTGTTCGGCCAGCGCATCCGCCAAGTGCTGGTGCAGAATTTGGTCTATCTGGGGGCGTTCACCTTCATCGGGTTTGTGCCCGGCTCGCGCGTGGACAACTGGGCGCACATCGGCGGCTTCATCGGCGGGGCAACCATCGCGTGGCTGCTGCCCGTCCGCCTCAAGTACACCAAAGCGCAGAGTCTGCCCCCCCAAAACTCGACTGAGCTGGCCGTGGCGGGCACGATCGAGGATACCAACCGCTGGTCAAACGCGATGCTCTCCCCCCTGTTGGGCTACTTCGGGATCTTGGTGCTCGCCCTCTTGCTGGCGATGATCTTGTACGGCTTCGGCACGTTCCCGAACGCGCTCTAGCTCAAATTGCAGCAGAGCGAAGCGCTGGGCCAGCTCGCGGTTTTCTTGCGTCAGGCGGCTGATGACTGTCGATAAGTACAGCAGCATCGCCAAGATCGCCAGCACCGCCAGCAAGAAGAGCAGGTTAGGCGGGTAGGCAATGCCGACCAACGCGGCAAGGCCGTGCAGCAGATCGCGCCAGCCTGACAGCACGATCATCCCTACGGCGATCCCTAACCACAGCAGGGAATAGCTTTCACGCAAGCGGCGGCGGCGCACCAGCTCTAAGACGATGAGCAGGGCGATGAGCGACGCCCCCAGCGTGAAGACGACCGCGCGATCCATCGGCTGGCTAGGCGACATCCGGCACGGCAGCCAGCACGACGAAGCCATCACGCTCCATGTCGGCGCGGCTGCGCACGATGCCGCTCTCCAAGAATTCGAGCACAAAGACGATCACACCGCCGACGAACAACCCGGCCAACACCCCGATCAGGACGTTGATCCGCATGTTGGGGCGCAGGAGGCTCACGCGCGGGTTGTCCTGCGGCTGGGCGGTGATGCGGTCTTCGCTGCGGGCGTTCTGGTTGAGTTGGTTCTGATATTGGATGAGCGCTGCGCCCCACGCTGCTGTGATCGGGTTGATAAGGCGATCGGCGTCCTCTGGGCTGGGCGCTTCCATGTCCACATCGATCTGAATCGTCAGATTCTCGCGCAGCGGGGTGATCGTCGTGCGCGTCCGCAGGTCAGAGGGCAGCATATCGAGCTGAAGCTGGTCGATGATACGCTGGGCGACGAGGTCGCTTTGCAGGTAAGCCACGCGGTTGTTAAGCAGCTGCACGGCAGCCAGCGTCAGGCCGTTGTCGCTGCGCGAGGGCACGACGAGGATGGTCTGCGTCGAGCGGTAAACGGGCGTTATCATCTGGCTGAAGAAGTACGCGCCGGCCCCGGCCAGCGCCGCCAACAGCACCAAGATCCAACCTCGCCGCAGCAGAATACGACCATAGTCCAAGATGTTCATGGGTGTGTGTTCCCCCTTGCTATGTGTGATGGCATTGTAGCGCGTTGCGGGGGCAGGCTCTAGGCTGAACCGCAGCCACGCCGTTGAAGGGGCACGGTAAGCCGCCCCAGAAAAAACAACGGGCGGAGGTTCATCTCCGCCCGTCCCGTTACAACGCGCCAGTTGAGGCTAGTATTCGAGATGGCTGCTCAGGGTGAGGCGCTTACGGAAGACCCAATAAGTCCACCCCTGATACAGCAGCACAAGAGGAACGAAGAACAGCGCAATGCCCGTCATGATCGAGAGTGTGTAGGGTGTACTGGACGCGTTGTAGACCGTGAGGCTAAAAGCCGGGTCAATCGATGACGGCATCACATTGGGGAACAGGCTGCTGAACAAGAGCACGACCACCCCAACGATCGTCAGACCGTTGGCGATGAAGGACAGTCCATACCGCCTGCGGAACACATAGAAACCAGTGGCCAGCAGAGCGGCCACCGCCGTTGCCAGCGCGATCACCTGCACCACGTTCACATTGGCGAACATGGGCGTATCGACGAAGCTGAAGGCGACGAACAGCACGGTGAGGATGAGCGCTGCCAGCCATGATGGCACGAGCAGCGCCTGCACCCGCTCGCGGATGGGCGAATCGACCTTGAGTTCAAGGAAGAGCGCACCGTGCAGCACGAACAGCGCCAGCGTTACTACCCCGCCCAACAGCGAGTAGGGGTTCAGCAGGTCGAAAAAACTGCCGACGTAGTTCATGTTGGCGTCGATGGCGAGGCCGCGCACGATGTTCGCAAAGGCCACCCCGAAGAGGATCGCGGGCAGCAGGCTGCCGACGAAGATGGCGTAGTCCCAGCCGCGACGCCAGCGCACGTCTTCCATCTTGCTGCGGAACTCGAACGCGACGCCGCGCACGATCAACCCCAGCAGGATCAGGAACAGCGGCAGGTAAAACCCGCTGAACATCGTGGCGTACCAGTGGGGGAAGGCAGCGAACATCGCCCCGCCTGCCGTCAGCAGCCACACCTCGTTGGCGTCCCACACCGGGCCGATGCTGTTGATGACGAGGCGGCGCTCTGTGTCGTCTTTGCTGATGAACGGCAGCAGGACGCCCACGCCATAGTCGAATCCTTCAAGGAAGAAGAAGCCGATGAACAACACGGCGATCAAGATAAACCAGAGTTCGTTGAGCTGCATGATCATTTGCTCCTATGCTCACACTAGTAACTGACGACAGGGGCTGGCTGCGGTTCAGGTTGCAGCGCTTCTTCCGCTTCGGCGCGGGCAGGAGTGATGCCGGCGCTGCCGTACTTCCACAACAGCCACAAGTCCACCGCCATTAGCACGCCGTAAACCAACGTGAAGCCCACCAACGTGATCCACAACATAGCGACCGTGACGTTAGGTGAGACGGCTTCTTCAATGCGCATTTCGCCGAAGACGATCCACGGTTGACGGCCAAACTCGGTTAGCAGCCAGCCGGTTGTGTTGGCCAGATACGGCAGGACGATTGCCAGCACCATCACGCGCAGGTAGAAGGCCTGCTGCAGGATCGTCCCACGGAAGCGGAACCACAGCCCCGCCAAGATCAAGACGAACATCGCCACGCCAGAGCCGACCATCGCGCGGAAGCTCCAGTACGTTAGCCAGATGGCCGGCGGCACGTAGTCGATCGTGCTCAGGCCGTAGCGGGCGGCGTAGTCTTCGTTGTAGCGGTCTGCAAAGCGCGCCACGTATTCCTCGTTGAGGGTGTTGAGGCCGCGCACCAAGCCATTGGGCGTGTCGTAGGTGAGGAAGCTCAGCAGTGAGGGGATGCGAATGTTGATGATCGAATCGCGCGCCTGCTCATTGCCGATCTGGAACATCGAGAGGGCGGCGGGGTCTTCGTCGAACCACAAGCCTTCCGCGGCGGCCAGCTTCATCGGCTGGTAGCGCGCCATGTTCTGCCCCTGCGCGTGCCCGGCCAGCATCGTGCCGATGATGGCCACCAAGCCGAACACCAGCGCGATGTTGAACGAACGTTGGAACATCCACGTGTTTTCAGCCGTCTGGCGGCGGTGGCGCAGTAAGTGGAAGGCGCTGATGCCCAACACGAAGAACGCGCCTGTTGTGAAGCCGCCCAGCACCACGTGCGGGTATTGCAGGAACACGTTGGGGTTGGTGATGAGCGCGAGGAAGTCGGTCATGGTCGCGCGACCATCGACCACGGTGTAGCCGACTGGGTTCTGCATGAAGCTGTTGGCCACGAGGATCCAGAACGCCGAGATGTTCGCGCCGATCCCCGCTAGCCAGATCGTGGCAAGGTGGATTTTCTTGGGCAGTTTGTCCCAGCCGAAGATCCACAGCCCGAGGAAGGTAGACTCAAGGAAGAAAGCCATGAGCGCTTCAACCGCCAGCGGCGCGCCGAAGATGTCGCCCACGAAACGGGAATACTCTGACCAGTTCATGCCAAACTGGAACTCTTGCACGATGCCGGTCACGATGCCCATGGCGAAGTTGATGAGGAACAGCCTGCCCCAGAACTTCGTCATGTGCTTGTACCGGTCGTCGTTGGTGCGCACGTAGAGCGTGTGCATGATGGCCACGAGGATCGACAACCCCAGCGTCAGCGGGACGAAGAAGAAGTGATACACCGTGGTGACGGCAAACTGCATGCGTGACAGATCGAGAACATCCATAAACCACAGCTCCTGTCAACTTTAAAGTTTTCGTCGGATGTGACTACCGCTATTGTCGCCAAAACATGAACGGCGCATTAGTGACCTGCGTCACATATGGCGATGACAAACGTCATTCATTTGTCAGCGGCACACAGCGCACACCCAGCCGCGCCAGCAGCGGGCTGGCCTGATGCGCCAGCAGGATCACCGTGCGCTCGCCGGCCTGCTGAAAGATCGTCGTCAGGACGGCCTCGGCTGTGGCGGGGTCAAGGTGGGCGGTTGGCTCGTCGAGGATGAGGATGGGCGCCGGGCGCAGCAGGGCGCGGGCGAGTGCGACGCGCTGGCGCTGCCCGCCGCTGAGCTGCCCGCCGTCCTCACCGACGAGCGTATCATAGCCCTGCGGCAGCGACTGGATGAAGTCATGGATTTCAGCGCGACGGGCGGCGTCCTCTACGTCGGCGTCGCTGGCCTCTGGGTGGCCGACGCGGATGTTCTCTCTCAGCGTTGTGTTGAAGAGGGCGGGGCGCTGCTCCATAACGGCGATCGCCGCCCGTGCGCCCGTCTGGGTGTAGGCGCGCAGGTCGTGCCCACCGAGCAAGATCTCGCCTGCCTCGTAGTCGTAGAAGCGTGCCAGCAGGTGGATGAGGGTGGACTTGCCCAGGCCGCTGGGGGCCAACAGCGCCACCCGCTCCCCAGAGGCAATGCTGAGGCTTAGGTGCTCAAACACCGGCGGCTGGCGCGTGCCGTCGCTTGTGGGGTAGCGGAAGGTCAGATCGTGGATCCTCAGGGAGCCGTCGCGCGGCGTCGCGGAGGCTGTCACTGTGTCTGTGACGGCTGGCGGCGTGTCCATCAGGTCGAACAGGCGGCGGGCGGCGCTCAGGTTGGCGCTCAGGGCGTGGGTGGCGGGGGTGAGCGGGGTGATGGCCTCAAAGGCGGCCACGGTCGCCAGCGCCAGCGTCGCCAGCAGCACGCCGTCCACGCGCGCCAGCGCCACGAACAGGACGGCCAAGCCCGCGCCCTGCACCACGATCACGTTAAGAGCGTTGTGCAGCGCGTCCCAACGGGCGATCTGGCGCTCATGAGCGGCTAGTTCGTCCAGCAAACGCTCCACGCGGGCTTGCTGCCGCTGGCCGCCGCCGTAGATCAGCAGCTCGGCCATGCCCTGCACGCGCTCGGTCGTCAGGGCGCTCAGCTCGGCTTGCAGCGCCACGCGCCGCGCCCCCAACCGCCGTCCGCTGATCCACGCTAGCAGCGGCAGCAAGGTCATCCCGACGAGGAACCACGCCAGCGCCATCAGCGCGCTGGGGCCGTCAAAGATGCCGATCAGGGCGGTCGTCCCCAGCGTGACGCAGATCGCCACCAACGGCGGGGCTATCCCGCGCAGGTAGACGTTCTGCAAGCTGTCCACGTCGCCGATGATGCGCGCGAGCAGGTCGCCGGTGCGCTGACGGGAGAGGCCGGCCGGGGCTAGCGGCTCTAATGCGGCGTAGAACTGCACCCGCAGGTGCGACAGCAGGCGGAAGGTGACATCGTGCGAGACGAGCCGTTCTAGATAGCGCATCACCCCGCGCGAGACGCCGAACGCCCGCACCAGCACCGGCGCGACGGACAGTTCCGCGATGGAGGGCATGAGCGCCGCTTTGGAGAGCATCCACGCCGACGTGGCCATGAGCGCAACGCTGCTGCCGATCGTCAAGACGCCGAACACGAGCGCCAGCAGCATTAGCGCGGCGAAGGGCTTCATCAAGCTGAGCAAACGGGGAAGGGTAGAAGTGCGCATGATCAAATGGCCTCGTCAGGGTTGTTGGCGGTGGCGTAGGCCGCAGCAGGCACAGCAGGCTCGACAGGGGCGGCAGGCTGCGCCCGCACTTGCCCATCGCGCACCTCGTAGACTGCGTCCGCGCGGACGATGGCGCTAGGGCGGTGGGCGATGCTGACGACCGTCCGCCCGTGCATGAGGCGGCGCAGCGCGGCGATCACTTGGGCTTCGCTGGCGGCGTCGAGGTTGGCGGTCGGCTCGTCGAGGATGAGCAGCGGCGCGTCTTTGAGGAAGGCGCGCGCGATGGCGATGCGCTGGGCCTGCCCGCCGCTGAGCAGCGCGCCGCGCTCGCCGATGGGGGTATCATAGCCCTGCGGCAGGCTCAGGATGAAATCGTGGGCGTCGGCGGCGCGCGCGGCAGCCATCACTGCCGCATCAGAGGCGTCCGGCTGCCCCATGCGGATGTTCTCGGCGATGGTGGCGTTGAACAAGTAGGGCTTCTGCGAGACCCACGCGAGCTGCCCGCGCCACGCCTCGACGTTGATCTGTTCCAGCGGCCGGCCGTCGAGCGTGATCTGCCCCTGTGTGGGGGCGATGAAGCGCAGCAGCAGCGCCGCGAGCGTGCTTTTGCCGCCGCCGCTGGGGCCGACGAGCGCCACGTGCTGCCCGCGCGGGATTGTGAGCGTTGCCCCGCTCAGCACGGGACGGTCGGGCGTGTAGGCGAAGTGGACGCCCTCAAAGGCGATGGACTGCCAAGCGGGAACGGGCTGGATGGCGGCAGGGGGCGGCGGCGTGTCTAGCACTTGGTAGAGGCGCTCCGCGACGGCGACCCCCTCCGTCCCGCTGTGGAAGCGCGCCCCCAACGTCCGCAGCGGCATGTAGAACTCTGGGGCGATCACCAGTAGGAAGAGGGCGTGCTCGAAGAGCAGCCCACCGTAGAGCAGTCGCACGCCGATCTCCACCGCGACGATGGCCACGCTCAGCGTCGCCAACAGCTCCAGCGAGAGCGCCGAGAGGAAGGCCACGCGCAGCACGTTCATCGTGGCCACGCGGAAGCTCTCCGTGATATGGTGGATGGTCGTGATCTGGTGCTGGCTGCGGTTGAGCAGGCGCAGCGTCGTTAAGCCCTGCATCACGTCGGTGAAGTGCGCGCCGAGCAGGCTCATGCGGCCGTGCTGGCGGCGGGCAAGTTCCCCGGCGGCCATGCCGATGAGCGCCATGAAGAGCGGGATGAGCGGCGCGGTGAACAGCAGCACGAAGAACGTCAGCAAGTCCAGCGGCAGCACGACGAGGATGATGCACAGCGGGATGAGCAGCGCGGCGAGGATCGACGGCAGGTACTCGCGGAAGTAGTTGTCGAGCTTTTCGACGCCATCAGCTAGAGTCGTGACGAGCTCGCCGCTGCGCTCGCCTTGCAGGTAGGCCGGGCCGAGCGCGCTCAGGTGGCGCAGGGTGCGCTGGCGCAGGCTGGCTTTTACGCGGGTGGCGACGCAGGCGGCGGCGACCGTGCTTGCGTAGGTGGCCGCCGCCCGCCCCGCCACGCCCACCAACGCCCACCCGAACCACTCCATCACCGCCGCGGGCGGCTGATCGAGCAGAAAGACGCGGTTGATGATCTGCGCGAACGACCACGCTTGCAGCATCAAGAACAGCGCGGCGGCCAACTGCATCAGCACGGTGACGCGAAAGCTGCCGTGCGCAACGCGCAGCTCTTGCCAAAGGCGTTTGTTCATAAACAGTATCCACACTGACTGACAACAGATCATTCTCATTATATCTTAACCTCGTGCAGCGCTTAGTGTGGAGCGTCACCTGCGCGGGTGACAGTTGTCCGTGAGGCCTCTGAGCGGCAGCGTGAATCGACACCAGATGTTCGACCATTTGTTCTGATGTAAACCTACAAACGGCCTTACGCTGGAGGGTGATCCGATCACCTTCAACGGAGGCTGCCATGTGGCAGATGTTCGCCAACCTGTTCACCAACCGCCAGACACTGCGCCGCAGCGTGCCGCACATCCACGTGATTGCCGGGCAGGAAGCGCCACAGTCCACGCCGACGCTACCTGCGCACGGGCCGATTTACGAAAGCTCGCCCTACGTCTACGCGGCGGTGAACCGCATTGCGGAGGCCTGCGCGCTCGTGCCGCTGCGCCTCTACCAAGACCAGCCCGACGGCACACGCCAGCAGATCACCCGCCACCCATTCCTCGACCTGCTGCGCAACCCCAACCCGACCCTCTCCCAGTTTGAGCTGTTCGAGCAGACGGTGGGCATGCTGGAGCTGACCGGCAACGCCTACTGGTACATTGCCGGGGACGCACAGGGCCGCCCATCCGAGATTTGGACGCTGCGGCCTGACCGCGTGTCGATCGTGCCTGACGCCGAGCGTTACGTTAAAGGCTACCTCTACGAGGCTGACGGGCAGCACATCGCGCTGGAGCCGGTCGAGGTGATCCACTTCAAGCGCTGGCATCCGTCGAACGACTACTACGGCCTCTCGGCGCTGGCGGCGGCGCGCCTGGCTGTTCAAGCTGATCGCGCGATGGCGCAGTGGAACGCCAACACCTTCGGGCGCGATTACGGCGTGCCCGCGGGCATCGTGGCGATCAAAGACAACATCACCGACCGTGACTTTGAGCGCCTCAAGCACGAATGGCGCAGCAGCTACGGCAGCGGCCAGCGGCGCACGGCTTTCCTGCGCGGCGGCCAGATCGAGTGGGTCAACATCGGCCTAAACCACGCCGAATTGGACTTCCTCAACGGGCGCAAGGCCAACCGCGAGGAGATCCTGACGATCTTCGGCGTGCCGTTGGGCATCCTGAGCGAGAACGCCACCGAGGCCAACGCCACCGTCGCCGAGCGCGTGTTCATCGAGCGCACCCTCTATCCCAAGCTGGTGCGGTTGGCGCAGCGCATCACTCAAGAAGTGCTGCCCTTCTACGGCACAGGCCTCACCGCCGAGTTTGAGGACATCCGCCCGACAGACGCGCGCCTGCGGCTGGACGAGATCAACACCGCTCGCGGCCTCCTGACCGTGGACGAGATCCGCCAGCGCTACTACCAACTGCCGCCGTTGGAGCGGTAGGTGAAGAGCGCCATAGTCCCCTCTCCACTGTGGAGAGGGGATTTAGGGGTGAGGCCTCATCCCCCTAAATAGAACAAACGCCGCTCTGAAAGGTTGGTCTAATGCCTCGTCGCAAAACGCCCCGCCCACCTGCGCCGCTGCCGACGCTGCACCCTGCGCAGCAGGCCGTCTTCGACAGCCCTGCCCGCTATCGGGTGGTGGTGTGCGGTCGTCGCTGGGGCAAAACGGAACTCGGCAAGGCGCTGGTGCTGGCG
>DAOUBS010000160.1:0-2612 GCA_034432435.1 Anaerolineae bacterium | reverse complement strand
GGGGTCGCCTTCGCGCAGGCGCACGACGTGCCCCTGGCGTAGGTCGATCGCTGGGTAGAGAATCATGACGTCCTCACAGGTTGATGAAGTTTTGTAGTATCTTTAAGCCGGTGTTTTGGCTCTTCTCTGGGTGGAACTGGACGCCGAAGATGTGATCGCGCTGCACGGCAGCGCAGAATGTGATGCCGTACTCCACGGTGATAAGGGTGTCATCGGCGCGTTCTGGGACGCAGTGAAAGCTGTGGTTGAAATAGGCGAAGGATTGAGCGGGAAGGCCATCTAGAAGGGGGGATGACCGGGTGGGCTGAAGCTGATTCCAGCCAGTGTGAGGCACTTTGAGTTCACTAAACGCGGGGAATCGGACGACTCGCCCGCCTAGCAGCCCCAACCCGCGATGTTCCCCCATTTCCTCACCGTAGTCGAACAAGAACTGCATGCCAACACAAATGCCGAGAAAGGGCGTTCCGCCTTGAACCGCTTCAATGATTGGCTCAGCTAGTTGTTGCTCGTGCAGCACTTGCATCCCAGCGCCGAACGCACCGACGCCAGGCAAGATGATCTTTGACGCGCCTGCGAGTTCATCGGGATGTTGGACGAGCTTGAGCGCGGGCGCGTTCAAGTGGTTTAGAGCATGCATGACACTGCGTAGGTTGCCTGCACCATAATCAACGACAGCCAGCATGAAGCCTCCTCTGCATGAAAAAACCTCGCTGGGTGCGAGGCTGTTAGTCATTACAAGACCATCACCGGTTCCTGAGAACCAGCACCGCAAAAATGAGTGGCGATGTCAGCGATGATGGTGATACGTTATCATATGATCAGTTTAGCGCGTGTGATCGGCGCTTGTCAACAAGAGGGTAAAGCCTAATGTCGAAAGCAACAATTGTCTTGATGACGGACTTTGGCGTGAAGGATATCTACGTGGGGGTGATGAAAGGTGTCATCGCGCGAATTTGCCCTGAAGCCCTTGTGATCGATCTGACTCATGAGATTGCACCACAATCGATTTCTACCGGGGCGTGGGCGCTCAAGAACGCTTATCGTTACTTCCCTGAGGGGAGTATCTTTCTGGCGGTGGTTGATCCTGAGGTGGGCAGCGAGCGTAATCCGCTGGTGGTAGAGGCCGACGGCTATCGATTTGTTGCGCCGGATAATGGGTTGCTGACTCACATCATCCGCAGTGCGTCGGAATGGAGAGCGGTAGCAATCAAGAACTCAACCCTGTGGCTGCCGAAAGTCAGTGCAACGTTTCACGGGCGTGACATCTTCGCGCCAGCAGCCGCGCATCTCGCCGCGGGGGTAGCATTATCAGAGTTTGGCCCTGCGGTAGAACAACTCGTCGAGCTTGACATAGCCCCCGCGCATCATGAGGGGCGTCGAATTGTAGGGAGTGTGATCCACATTGATCACTTCGGCAACTTGATCACGAACATAGAGCCGCTTCAATGGGGTGAAGATCGTCAACTGACCATCAACAACGTGAGCTTTGGGGCGCCAACCGCGCGTGTTACGGTTTTGGATACGTCTCTGCGTGGCATTCAGCGCGCATATTATGAGAGCCGCTCGGGCGACTTGCTGGCGCAAGTTGACAGCACCGGCGCGCTTGAAATTGCCGTCTATCGCGGCAGCGCTGCGGCTTACATTGGCGCTTCAGTAGGGGACACGGTCACGCTGGAGTGGTGAACTAGCCCCCTGTGTTGATCGTGATGGGTTAGTCGGCGGTTTGTCCGTTCACGGCGTGCGTCGTGGATGTGGCGAGTGGGGACGCTTCGTTTCTCTCTAGCACACGATCCATCTCTTTGAACACGCCAATCATATCTCGCTGGAGCGCCCAGAGGCGCTTAAGCTGTTCTTCTAGCGGCGCGATCGCCTGCTCGACCTCGCTCAGCCTGCGCGTGTAAAGCTCAAACTCGCGGTCATGGTTGCGCCAGATCTCATCGCTGCTGAGGGTCATTTGTTTCCACTTTTTGCCTTCGTCCTCTTTGAAGGCGTTCCACTCGGTGCGGAAGCGCTCTTCAGATAGGCGCTGTAATTCACTCACTTCGGCAAAGCGACGTTCGAGACGGTCACCGATGCGCTCAAAGTCCTCGATGATTCGGCGCATTTCACGGTGGGTCTGTGACCACTGCTCGAGGCGCTCCATGTTCTTGGTGAATTCACTGTCTTGATCGCTAAAGCGTTTGATGAGGTTGTTGATCTCGGTATCGCGCTGCCTGAGCAGCAGCATCTGCTGGTCATAGAAATTTTGTTGTTCAGCGCGCCGCTGGCCTTCGCTGTTTTGAATCTCTTGCACGCGGCGCTCAATGCGAATGGCGAGGTCCTCCACCAGCGGGAGCTTCGCGCGCATCGAGTCCTGCTGCTTTTTCAGTTCTTGATAATCTGATTCGAGTTGGGAGAGGCGTCGCACTTCTTGGCGGCGCTGCTCTTCTACGAGGGAGATGCGGCGCTCTGGTTCATCGAAGCGCTTGATGATGTCCTCGAGGCGCTGTTGAATGACGATGATTTGATCGCTCAAGCGGTCGTTCTCTTGTTTCACATCCGGCAGAGCCGCGGCTTGTTTTTGGATCTTTTCGATCTGATCGCTCAGTTGACTGATTGAACGCATGATGCCT
>DAOUBS010000159.1:0-4384 GCA_034432435.1 Anaerolineae bacterium | reverse complement strand
GGATGGGAGAAGATGTAACAGGTATGGCCACGGCCTCGGCTGAGGGTCGCTGCTTTAGATTTGACAGAGCCACTGTATTTGAGGCTTCCTGTCGTCTTTGGCTTACCTGTCGTCTGCCCCGTAGATCCTGAGTGAATGGGGCAGATCGTGGCTGACATCCTACAACCATCAACTTTCGTTCCGACTGCGTCACTTCGCGCCAAAAAATGGGGGGGGCCTCTTCGTGCGTGGATGCCGCTGCTGACTGTCGTCGGCGTCATCGCTTTGTGGCAGGTGGTGATCGTCATGGAGTGGCTGCCGGCCTTCATCTTGCCGTCGCCCTCGGAAGTGCTGGAAAAGCTGGCTGCGGTGCTGCAAAGTGGGATGTTGCAGCATCACACGGTTGTTACGTTGCAACAGATGACGCTCGGGCTGGCGTGGGGCGTGGCCATCGGCAGCGTCTTGGGGTATCTTATCGCCCACAATCGTTACCTTGAAGCGGCGCTTTCCCCGTTGATTGTGGCGTTCCAAGCGACGCCGGTCGTTGCTTATGCGCCGCTGCTCATCATCTGGTTTGGCAACGGCATGATGAGCAAGGTCGTCACGTGTGCGATTATCGTTTTCTTCCCTACCTTGATGAATACCATCGTTGGCATTCGCAGCGTGCCACGCGGCTGGCATGAAGTATTTCGGTCGATGCGCGCGACGCGCTGGCAGCGGCTGTGGCTCTTGGAGCTGCCCGCTGCGCTGCCCATCTTTCTGGGAGGCCTCAAGACGAGCGCGACGCTGGCCCTGATCGGCGCGGTGGTGGGTGAGTTTGTCAGCGCGCGCGAGGGGTTGGGCTACATGGTGACCTTGGCCCGCAACCAGTTTGATACCCCGTTGGTGTTTGTTGGTGTGTTCACTATGACGGCGCTGGCGCTGTCCTTCTATAGCGCCGTCAGCGTGATGGAGCGTCTGCTGCTGCGTTGGCAGCAGGTGCATCGTCAGTATTAACGAGTGTTTTGTGAAAGGTTTGAAGCAAATGCTGTACAAATTCGGTCGTTGGGTGAGTGCATTGGGGCTGCTGGCAGCCGTGGTGAGCGTGTCCGCTCAGCAAGCGGCGGCTCCATTCTACTTGACGTTCATCCCTAACATTCAGTTTGCGCCGCTCTACGTGGCAATCCAGAATGGTTACTTTCAAGAGGCAGGGCAGCCGATCCGCGAAGAGTACGTGAACGAACCGGACGCAATTGATCTAGTCGCCGTGGGGCAAGCCAATTTTGCGATCGTCAGCGCTGAGCAGGTCATCCTTGCCGGGGCGAACGGTCGCCCGATTACGTATGTCTACAATTGGTTTGACGACTATCCGATTGCTATCGTCGCCTCAGCTGACGCGAGCATTGAGACGATTCGTGACTTGGTCGGGCGGCCGGTGGGCGTACCGATCCGTTCGGGGGCGAATTATACCGGCCTGACGGCGCTGCTGCGCGCGGAGGGGCTGTCTGAGAGCGACATCGACCTGCAAGAGATCGGTTTCAACGCGCCTGAAGCGTTCTGCACAGGGCGCGTAGAGGCATCGGCGGTGTACATCAACAACGAGCCGCTGCAAATCCAACGCTTGATCGATGCAGGCCAATGCAGTGTGAGCGCGATTCGCCTCTTCCCCGTGAGCGAAACGCTGCCGCTCGTCTCGAACGGGTTGATCGTCAACGATGATTTCTTGCGGCTCAACCCAGATCTAGTCGCCCAGTTTGTGGAAGCCTTCCACCGTGGGCTGCAAGATACGATCAACAATCCTGCGCGCGCTTATCTGCTCAGTTTATCCCACGTGGAGAACTTGCCGATGAGCGACGAACTACGTGCTGTGTTGGAGCAAGAAGCTGCCGATCAAGAGGCTTTCCTCGCCACCGAGCCAGATCGTGAGGCGCTAGCCGCTAGCCGCGAAGCCCTGCGCGAGCGCCTGCACGCCCAATTTGATCGGCCGCTGCTGCTACAAATGGACGTGCTGTTGAACACGATCGAGCTGTGGGATTCTGACGCGCTTGGCATGACGGAAGCAGATGCGTGGTCTAACATGGTGGAGGTGCTGCAAGAACTGGGCAAGCTGCCCGCGCGCGCAACTGGTCTCGACGCGCTGTTCACCAATCAATTTGTGCCGGAGCGCGACCGTGCGCTTGACCGTTGATCGGCTGAGCGTGAGCTATGGGATGGGATCAGCCGCTCCTGTCCCAGTGCTTGGGCCGCTTTCGTTACAAGTTGAATCTGGCTCGTTCGTGGCGCTGCTGGGGCCGAGCGGCTGCGGCAAGAGCACGCTCATCCGCGTGATCGCCGGGCTTCAGCCGCCAACGCACGGGGCCGTTTGGATTGACGACGAGCACATCACCGGGCCGCATCCGCGCGTGGGGCTGATGTTCCAAGACGCCAATTTGCTGCCGTGGCGCACGGTGATCGACAACGTCAGCCTGCCGTTGGAGCTGCGCGGCCTGTCTGCCCATGAGCGGCGCAAAGAAGCAGAGCGCATGCTGGAGCGAATGGGGCTGGCAGATTTCGCTGAGGCGTACCCTGCAGCGCTCTCAGGGGGGATGGGGCAGCGCGTGGCGCTTGGTCGCGCGCTGATGACACAGCCGCAGATCCTGCTGCTGGACGAGCCGTTCGGGGCGCTCGACGCGCTGACCCGTGAGACGATCAGCCTTGACGTGCGCCGCGTTTGGGAGCAGCACCGCTACACGCTGCTGATGGTGACGCACGACATTCATGATGCGGTGCTGCTGGCGCAGCGGGTCATCGTGCTCAGCCGCCGCCCCGGGCGCATCACCGCCGATATTGAGATTGATCTGCCTGAGCCGCGCACCCCTGACATGGTATACACCGCGGCGTTTGCGCGGCTGGCGCACGGCGTCCGCCGGGCGATTGACAGCGCCTAGTCCCGCGGGATCAGCTTCCACGTGGTCATATCTTGGCAATAGCTGCACAAGTCCGGTGGGAGATCGTCGGCGCTGCAGAAGTAATGTTGGCCGCAGTTAGGGCAGCGGTAACAGAGGATCGTTGGCTCTTCGTCGATAGGTTGAGGCTCAGTCATAGACCCTCAATCTGACGGTTGGACTGTGCCTGTGCTGCAGCCAGCGTCAAAGTGATCAACTGTTGTAATCCTTGAAGAATAGGTGGAACGTGAATAAATTCGTCGAGGCGGTGCGCGTTGCCGCCGCGCGTGATGCCAATCGTGACGCAGGGGCAGCCATGATACAGCGGGATGTTGCCATCGGTGCTGCCGCTCTCCAGCGTTCCCGCAATGCCGACTTCGCGTAGGGCTTGCAGCGCGCCTTTCACAAGGCTGTGGCGGACTGGCATACTGCCTGTTGGGCGATCTCCTACTATCTCAACGCTCAGTGTGGTATCGGCTGGTGTAGGTTGAAGCAGGGATTGAACCTGCTGCTTGAGGCGTTCCAGTTCCTCTTGAGACTCTGAACGTAAATCGAGCAGCAGCGAGGCGCTGGCGGCAATCGTGTTGATCGACTGCCCACCTTCGATGATCCCGATGTTGAAGGTGGTGCGCGGGACAGAGGGGACGCTGAGTTGGATCAGGCGATGAGCGATCTCGATTAAGGTGTGGATGGCGCTGGGGCGGCCAAAGTGCAGCCAACTGTGCCCCCCTTCTGTGGTGACTTGCAAGCGCAGGCGGTGGCTGGCGATGCCGGCGTGATAAACGTGGCCTAATGCCATGCCTTCGATGTTGATCACCGCGCCAATGCGATCGGCTAGCTGTTCATAGACGGCGCGCACGCCCTTGAGGTCGCCGAGGCCTTCCTCACAGCTTGTTGCCGCGAACCAAATGTCACAGCCGGGCCGATGCCCAGACTGTCGAAAGTAGCGGACAAGCGCCAACAAACCAGCCACACCTACGCTGTTGTCACCGATGCCCGGCCCAGCCACCGTGTCAGGAGTCGGGTAGGTGAGCGTGAGATCGGTTGTGGCTGGGAAGACGGTGTCGGTGTGCGCCATGATCAAGATGCCTGCCCCTGATTTTTCGCCTTTGAGCGCTCCGATTACGTTGTGGAGGTTGTCCGTCTCGACATCGGCAAGCCCCAACGCGCGAAATTGTTCTGCCACATAGGCGGCGCGTTCTGCCTCAGCGAACGTGGGGGCGGGAATCTGTTGGATACGAATACACTCCTCTAATGTCCAAGAAGCAAGTTCTGGCAGGTAATTGTTAGGAGCGAGTGTGTCTGTAAAATATTGGATGTAATCTATCATAAACCTACAATCAAGCTAATCCGTCGAGTCCTGTTTGGGGCTGTGATATAATACAAGTCAATCTTGGGTTAGGAGTCCTCATGACGTCAGTGGTCGTGTGGGTTGGTGAGGTTAAGTCCGCACTCTATCTGACTGTGAGCAAAAAGTATACCACCTATCTAGCACGCAGCGG
>DAOUBS010000158.1:0-2568 GCA_034432435.1 Anaerolineae bacterium | reverse complement strand
AATTTTCTGTTTGTGAGTTTATTATAGACGCAATAATGCTATATGCGCAGCGTAATCGTCACGACTTCATCCATTCGCGCCAATGCAGCGGAATGTGAGCAATTTTGCCAGATTTGTCCAAGCAGATGTGCTTGGTTGTGCCGCTCACGAGGAGATCATTGCTGGCTTCGTCGCGGATTTCGTATTGAAACGTCATGGAACGGCTGCGAACATCCGCCAGCCAACAGCGGACGACGACGCGGTTATCGTAGACGGCTGGCTTTAAGTAGCGCGCGTTGACTTCGGTCACGGCCATGTAGAAGCCGCTGCGCTCAAAGTCCGCATAGCTGCTGCCGCGCGCCCGCATGTAGTGGCTGCGGCCTTCCTCGAACCACACGATGTAGCTGGCGTGGTGGACGATGCCCATTGCGTCCGTCTCAGCGTAGCGGACGTGGAAACGTGCTTCGGCTACAAATGGTTGATCACTCATTCGCTGGCTCCTGACGCTTTACATGACGACGCTCTAGCTCTGAATTGACGTCCTCTAGCGAGATGTCAAGCTGGCGCATAAGCACGAGCGCGTGAAAGAACAAATCGGCAAGCTCGTTCACCTGCTGCTCGCGCGTCTGGCTGAGCGCAGCGACGACCACTTCTACCGCTTCTTCGCCCACTTTTTGGGCAATTCTGCCGCGGCCAGCGGCGAAAAGCTGGCTGGTGTAGCTTGTCTCACTGGGTTGGGTGTGGCGCTGGGCGATGATCGCTTCTAGCCTTTCTAACATGGTCACAGCGGCAGCTCCTTCAGGTCGTCCAATGTTCGATAGAAGCAAGTGATCGCCCCGGTGTGGCAGGCTGGCCCGGCTGGCTGCACGCGGATAAGCAGGGCGTCCTCATCGCAGTCCACGCGGATTTCTACGATGGTTTGTGTGTGGCCGCTGGTCTCGCCTTTGTGCCATAGCTTCTGCCGACTGCGCGACCAGAAGACGGTTTGACCCATCTCCAGCGTGCGGCTGAGGGCTTCGCGGTTCATATAAGCCAGCGTGAGGACGCCGTTCGTTTGCGCATCTTGGACGATGACGGGCACGAGGCCGTCTTTGTCCCAGCGAATCGCCGCTAACAGCCCCGCGAAGCGCGTCATAGGTCCCCCCAGCCAGTGGTGCGCACGGGCACGCCGCGCGCGTGCAGATACTGTTTGACGTCGTTCACGCTGTACTCGTTGAAGTGAAAGACCGACGCGGCAAGCGCAGCGTGCGCGTTAGCCTTCGCAAATGCATCGTAGAAATGCTCAAGTGTGCCGACGCCGCCCGAGGCGATGACTGGAATCGATACCGCTTGGGTAATGGCGGCTGTGAGTTCCAGATCATAGCCAGCGCGCGTGCCGTCGGTGTCCATCGATGTGAGCAGAATTTCGCCTGCGCCGCGGTCTTCGGCCTCGCGCGCCCAGTCAATGGCGAGGCGATCCGTCGGAATGCGGCCACCGTTGATGTAAACGATCCACTGCTTGTCTACACGGCGGGCATCGATGGCGACGACGATGCACTGACTGCCGAAAGCCCATGCGCCATCGCTGATGAGCTGCGGGTTGCGAATGGCGGCGCTGTTGATGCTGACTTTGTCCGCGCCGGCTAGCAGCGTGTCGCGCATGTCCTCAATGGTGCGGATGCCGCCCCCGACGCAGAAAGGGATGAAGAGGCTGTCGGCAACGCGCCGCACCATGTCTAGGGTGGTTTTGCGTGCCTCGTGCGAGGCGGTAATGTCGAGGAAGACGAGTTCGTCAGCGCCGGCGCGGTCGTAGATCATGGCTTGTTCGACTGGATCACCTGCGTCGCGCAAGTCTACGAAGTTGATCCCTTTGACGACGCGCCCTTCTTTTACGTCTAAACAGGGGATGATGCGTTTTGTGAGCATAGTTTAGTGCTTGCCTTTTGTTGATTGAACTGTGCGCAGCGCGTCTGTGAGGGTGAACGCGCCTGTGTAGAGCGCCATGCCGATCACGACACCGCCAACCACGCCGGACGCGCTCAGGCGGTGGATGTCATCTAGTTGGTTGACGCCGCCAGAGGCGATCACGTGGAGGCCAGTTTGCTGGGCGAGTTCAACGGTGGCTTCAACGTTGACGCCCTCTAGGCGACCGTCGCGGCTGACGTCTGTAAACAAGACATAACGTACCCCGTACTGTGCCATCTCGCGCCCCATGCGAATAGGCGTGTGGTCGCTTGTTAGTTGCCATCCATGTGTGGCAATGCGCCCATCACGGGCGTCCAGCCCGACGCAAATCGCGTCTGACCCGTAGCGTTTTACAGCGTCGATCACGATCTGCGGCTGCTGAACGGCAATTGTGCCCAGCACCACCCGCGCAATCCCGCTCGTCAGCGCGAGTTCGATCTGCTCCAGCGTACGGATGCCACCGCCGAACTGCACGGGCACGCCCAAACGGCTGATCTCAAGCGCTAACTGAAAATTGGGGGAGGCCTGGCCAAAAGCGCCGTCAAGGTTGACGATGTGCAGCCAGGTGGCCCCTTGATCGATCCAATGCTGAGCAGTGGCTAGAGGGTCATCGCTGAATACCGTTTGCTGGTTGGGGTCGCCTTC
>DAOUBS010000157.1:0-18174 GCA_034432435.1 Anaerolineae bacterium | reverse complement strand
GGGGTCGGGCGGCAGATGCACGAGCCGCCCCAAGTGCCCAATTGGTGGCCGAGCAAGCAGCGCGCCGCGCAAGGCTGGGAGGACTACGAGCTGCAAGTGGGGATGACCTACGCTATTGAGCCGATGCTCATCGCCGGGCGCAGCGACCTCTACGAGGACAAAACCGACGGCTGGACGGTGCGCACGCGCGACCGCAGCCTGTGTGCCCACTGTGAACACACTATCGCTATTACTGCCGACGGGCCAATTATCTTGACGTTATTGTAGGCTGTCGATTGACTGGTTGTGTGCGCCTGATGTGTTAAAATCATTTTCAGTGCTAATCATGAGGGGTAATCATGCGCCTGATTGTTGTCGTTGTGTCGCTGCTCTTGGGTGGGCTGTGCCTGACTAGAGCGGTTGAAGCGCCCGCTTTTGTCGAATCGCCGTGCCCGTTTTTGATCTGGGAGCCTGAGGTGGAGGGCGAGACAATCCTCTGTGGGACGGTGCAAGTGCCCGAGAGTCGGCGCGGCTTGTCGGACAACGTGGTGACGCTCAAGGTGGCAATTTTGAAAACGACTGCAGCTGATCCCGTCGCCCCCGTCATCTATCTGGAGGGCGGCCCGGGTGGCAGCGCCATCGCAGACGTGCATGATTGGTTAAACAGCACGCTGCGGCAGTATGCGGATGTGATCCTCTTCGATCAGCGGGGCACAGGCCACAGTACGCCGTCCCTCAACTGCCCTGCATTTGAAGACGACAGCTTGCCCGCCAGCGCCGATCCCGAGGATCTGTGTCGGCGACGGCTGATCAACGAAGGGGTGACGCTGAGCGCTTACACGAGTGCAGAGAGCGCCGCCGACGTTGACGCGCTGATTCGTGCGCTCGGGCTGCCAGAGGTCACGCTCTACGGCGTATCCTACGGAACTCGCTTGGCCTTAACGATCATCCGCGACTATCCTGAGCGCATCCGCTCGGTCATCATCGACAGCGTTTACCCGCCCAACGTCAACGGCTATGAGCAACAGGCTCTGAACGGTGCGCGCGCTTTTGAAGTCCTATTTCGTGATTGTGCGGCGTCACGGGCTTGCAACGCGGCATACCCTAACCTGCGGCAGACGTTCCTCCAGATGATCGACGACTTGAACCGTCGCCCGATGCGTGGTGACGACCGCGAGGAAATCACCGGCGATGACGTAGTCAACGACCTGTTCAGCTTGATGTATTCGACGACTGCGCTGCCCTACCTGCCCATCATCGTCATGGCCGCCGCCAACCGTGACTACGATGCCTATGTGCTTTACAGCAGCTATCGCAGCGACGATTGGGCGGTGCAGCTTGAGCAGATGACGGATGAAGAGTTCGATCAATACGCGGCGACGTTCTTCAGCTTTGTGAGTGTTGAGGCTTATCTGGAGTATATCAGCGCGCTGGACGATGATGAGTTGTTGGCGCTGCTGGAGGCGCTCTACACTACTGAGCCAGAACGCCCCGCAGCAGAGCAGGAAGCGCTTGATCGGCGGCTGATGGAGCTGCTGGGCGCTGCTACGATGAGTGATTTGGATGCCGTCCTGCGCCAGCTTGACGAGGACGAGTACTATGCGCTGATTGCCGAAGCCTACGGCTGGATTGACGACAGCAGCGAGGGCCTCTTCAACAGCGTCGAATGCTACGAAGAGATCCCGTTCAACAGCCTGCGCGTTGCGGAACGTCTGGTGAGCGACCTGCCTCGCAGCCTAGCCAACGCGCTTCTCTACGATGTAGAGCGCCAGTTCGCAAGCTGTAACATCTGGAACGTCGAGGCGGCTTCAGCGTTGGAAAATGAGCCAGTGGTCAGCGCTCTGCCGGTCCTTGTGCTCAGTGGGGAGTATGACCCGATCACGCCGCCTGCATGGGGCCAAGCAGCCGCGGATTATCTGTCGAACAGCACGCACTTTGTGTTCCCGGGCATGGGGCATGGCCTCATTGATGTCGTCGGCAAACCCTGCCCGACGTCCATCGCGGTGCAGTTCCTATTGGATCCGTTTAAACCGTTGGATGGAAGCTGTGCTGCACAGATGGAGCCACCTTCTTTTTACATAGAGTAGCGGGCGGGGGCGTTGAATGGGGGATTCACACGCCGAGCGGTCGAGCTTGCTATGATAACCGAGAGTGACAAACTCATCGTTTACTTCAGGATGAGTTATGCTATACTGTCTACTTTGTCAGGTATCACAGCAAGGGTTGGCTATGAAGGTCGCTACATCAGTTAAGCCGCGCTGCCCCAAGTGTCGCATCATCAAGCGCGCTGGGAAGGTCATGGTGATCTGTGTTAATCCAAAGCACAAGCAGAAGCAAGGCTAAGCCGAGTTTTTTCAGTTAGGAGTGGGTGGCAAGTATGGCACGTATTGAAGGTGTTGACCTGCCTCGTGATAAGCGCGTCGAGATCGCATTGACCTATATCTATGGGATTGGCCTCAAGACGAGCCAGAAGATTCTGGCTGCCACGGGCGTGAACCCGGATACACGTGTGCGCGACTTGTCCGAAGCAGAGGTGCAGCGTATCCGTGAGCAAGTCGGTACGATGACCGTTGAAGGTGATTTGCGGCGTGAAGTTCAGCTGAACATTAAACGTCTGATGGAGATCAACAGCTATCGTGGGCTGCGGCATCGCCGTAACCTGCCGAGCCGTGGCCAACGGACGCGCACAAACGCCCGCACTCAGCGCGGGGCGCGCAAGACGGTTCCCGGTCGTGGTCGTCGTCGCGGTGCAACCAAGAAGTAACACTCAAGAAGTGACACGAAGGGTCTAGCTGTCTAGGAATCACACGCTCGACAACTGATGGTGACACTCACGCGCCCTGTGCCTTCCGCAGGGCGATGCTATCGTAAAGCACAGGATCAACTTGGGGAGAAGTAGTATGGCACGTACAGTAAAAAAGACGACATCCTCCAATCGTCGTGCTGTCAAGAAGGTGATGAAGAACATCCCCTACGGTCAAGCGCACATCTACGCCACGTTCAACAACACGATTGTGTCGCTGACTGACCAGAGCGGCAACGTCGTGACGTGGGCGAGCGCTGGCACGAGCGGCTTCAAGGGCAGCCGCAAGAGCACGCCCTATGCCGCGCGCATGGCCGCTCAGACGGCCAGCGAGGCCGCTCAACAGCACGGCATGAAGGAAGTCGATGTGTTCGTCAAGGGGCCGGGGCCAGGCCGTGAAAGCGCAATTCGCGCCATTCAGGGCAGTGGCTTGAAAGTCCGTTCGATTTCGGATGTGACGCCAGTAGCGCACAACGGTTGTCGCCCGCCTAAGCGTCGTCGCGTCTAAGCAACAGGAGAAATGCGGCCTATGGTGTACTCTGCCTCGTCCGGTGGTTCGGACGTCAATCAAATCACCAGCAATATGGTGCTGCCCCACAAAGTCGAGAGCCAAGCGCTGACGCGCACCTACGGGTGCTTCGTCATCAGCCCACTCGAGAGCGGGTACGGCCTGACGCTGGGAAATGCCCTGCGCCGCGTTCTGCTGTCGTCGCTGCCGGGCGCTGCGGTGACGAGTATCCGTGTGTCGGATGTGCATCACGAATTCTCGGGCATCCCGGGGGTGCGTGAGGACATGACGCAGCTCATCCTGCAAGTGAAGCAGCTTCGCTTGACGATGCACGATGCTGAAAGCCGTCGCTTGCGCCTTGAGCATCGCGGTGAAGGAACGGTCACTGCGGCGGACATTTGGACGCCCGCTGAGGTGACCATCGAAAACCCCGATCTGTATCTGTTCACGGTGGACGATCCGAACGCGCACATCGAAATCGAATTTGAAGCGCGCACGGGCCGCGGTTACAGCCCTGCGGATGAGCGGGGGCGCCTGCCGATTGGTGAGCTGCCGGTGGACGCGATCTTCAGCCCGATTCGCCGCGTCAAGTTTGATGTTGAGCGCGCCCGCGTCGGCCAGCGCACGAACTACGACCGGCTGGTGCTGGAAATTTGGACGGACGGAACCGTTCGCCCAGAGGAGGCGATCAGCCAAGCGGCGCAGATCCTCATCCGTCATCTGGTGGTGGTTGGGGGGGTGCACATCGACGAGATTCAGATGCCGGACCCCGAACAGTTTGAAGATCGTAAGGAAAGCCACAAGCCCCTTTATGACAAGCCGATTGAAGAGCTGGACTTGAGCGTGCGCGTGTTCAACTCGCTCAAGCGCACGGGCATTACGTCCATCGGGGATGTGATCGACATGCTTCAGCGTGGCAACGATGCGGTGCTGGCGATCCGCAACTTTGGAGAGAAATCGCTGGACGAGCTGAAGGCCAAGCTGCGGGAAAAAGGGTATTACCCTAAGGAAGACGAGTAACTTGTAGCATACGGAGAGGGAACAATGCGTCATCGCGTTGCAGGCAAGAAGCTGGGGCGCAACACGGCCCAGCGCAATTCACTTGAGAAAAATCTGACGATTGCTCTGTTCAAACATGGGCGGATCACCACCACTCGCGCGAAGGCCGATTTCGTCAGGGGGAGCGTGGAGCGGTTGATTACTGTGGCGAAGCGCGGCCTTGCTAAAGCGCAGGCCACCAACAACGAAGCGGTCGCGGTGCACGCGCGTCGCATTGTCGCCAGCCGCTTGTACAACGACCGCGCTATTGTGGCCAAGCTGTTTGACCACATCGCCCCGCACTTTGCTGAGCGCCCGGGCGGCTACACGCGCATCTACAAGCTGAACCCGCGCAAGGGCGACAACGCCGACATGGTGCTGCTAGAGCTGGTGGACTATAACCAGATTCAGGAAGCGGCCAACTCGTAGCGCCCTATGATGCGCTTCCGCGCGACTCTGGCTTACGATGGCACGCGCTACGCTGGCTTCCAGCGGCAGGTCAACGCCATTAGCGTTCAGGGGGAGGTGGAGGCGGCGCTTCAGCGCGTTCTCGGTGTGCCGACGCCGATCATCGGCGCGGGGCGCACCGACGCCGGAGTACATGCCAGCGGCCAAGTCATCGCATTTGATGCAAATTGGTCACATGGCTGCAAGGCACTTTTAACAGCACTGAATAACGCTTTGCCGCTGGATGTCAGCCTGCTTGACCTCGTTGAGCAGCCCGGTATTCACCCGCGCTATGACGCGCTGTCTCGTGTGTATGATTACAGTGTGTGGGTTAGCCCCGTCCGACACCCTTTAATGATGCGCACGAGCTGGCACGTCTCGCAGGCGCTGAACATCCAGCAGATGAACGCTGCTGCGCGCTGCTTGCTAGGCCGCCACGACTTCGCCACCTTTGGGCAGCCTCCCAAAGGTGACAACACTATTCGAGAGGTGTTTGCTTCAGCGTGGCGCACACAGCCCTCGCCCTATGGGGAGGTGCTGGTGTATCGCATCGAAGCGACGGCTTTCTTGCATCACATGGTGCGGCGAATTGTGTCGATGCTGGTGGATGTGGGGCGCGGCTGGCAAAGCGAGGCAGCGTTTAGAGAGGCGTTCTTGGCGGCGGATTTGCGCCGCGCAGGCAAGCCCGCGCCGCCGCAGGGGTTGGTTCTGGTCGCGGTGCGGTATCCCCCGCCTGATCAGATCATCGAACGAGACAATGACAGACGCTTGAAGCGAGCGTCGGAGGGACAGGAATGAAGATGAAAGAGCAGGGGACGTTCATCACGACCCCGAAGGACATCGAACGAAAGTGGTACGTCGTGGACGCGCAGGGTAAGACGCTGGGGCGTCTCGTCGCGCAGATTGTGCCGATCCTGCGCGGCAAGCACAAGCCGTACTTCACCCCGAACTTGGACTGTGGCGACTACGTGATCGTGGTCAACGCGGACAAGATCCACGTGACGGGCAAGCGCATGGACGAAAAGGTCTACTGGCGCTACAGCGGTTACCCGGGCGGTATCTACGGGACGACGCTGCGTGAACTGCTGGGGACGCACCCGACGCGCGCGATCGAAATCGCTGCGAAGGGCATGCTGCCAAAGGGGGCGCTAGGGCATCAGATGATCAAGAAGCTCAAGGTGTACGCTGGCGCAGAGCATCCGCACGCCGCGCAGAACCCTGAAGTACTGGAAGTGGAATAATAGGGAGACACGTGATGGCACAGTACTATGAAGGCATTGGCCGTCGGAAGGCCGCAACCGCTCGCGTCCGCTTGACCACTGGCGGCACGGGGCGCATCCTCATCAAGAGCGGCGACGCTGAAGAGTACCGCGACGCAGAGGACTACTTCACCCGCCCCAACGATATGACCCTGCTGCTGGCCCCGCTGACAGTGCTGGGGCAGGAGCGCAGCTACGACATCACCGTGCATGTCAACGGCGGCGGTGTCAGCGGCCAGCGCGACGCTGTCCGTCTAGGCATTGCCCGCGCCCTGCTCAAGCTCGATCCCGACACGCGCCCCGCGCTGAAAGCCCCCGGCTTCTTGACGCGCGATGCCCGCGTCAAAGAGCGCAAGAAGCCCGGCCTTAAGCGTGCCCGCAAAGCCCCAACCTACACCAAGCGCTAAAATCATCATCCCCTCTCATCGAGGGGATGTTTGTTGAGTGCGCCCGGATGAGAGGAAAGATTAACGCACACTTTGCAACATACTGTGCTTTAATTGAGTATACAGCTCTTGATGCTTGCAGCTTTGTTCACCGCTGATATAGGAAGGAACATCGTATGTTGCGTTTGCGGGGTGTGTTTGGTCTTTTGTGGCTGGCGATGGTGCTGATGGCCTGCAACCTGTTTCAGGGGTGTTCGCCGACGTTGAAGCTACTGCATCCTGTGATTGTTCATCTGTCCCCTGGCGAGGAATATGCAATCGGCAGCAGCCTCATGCTCCAGCCCAGCAGCGATCAATTCCGCGCCGATGTGCTCTATGGTGTGATCATCTACACCCAGAAGGGCACGCTAAGCGTGAACGCTGGCAGTCCGCAGTCCTCGCTTCAGCTTGTTGGCAGCTACCAGCAGGTATCGGCCGATGTGCAAACACTGCGCTATACGGCCCCGCCCAGCTTTGAGGTGGATACGATCTTCTGGCAGACGACCCGCTACGACGCGCTCTCGATGATAGTGGTAGGCGACAATCTTTACGACTACGTAGGCCAGACGCAGGTTCTGCGCCGCAGCGACGCCAGCCCAAACCTGGCGCCGCAGTTGAAACTGCCCGTGGTCATCACGCTTCCCAGCTATCACACAACTGTAGAGCCTTTCCCGGATGCGCTGAGCCTGTTTGACGCAGACGCGCTGGGCGGCGATTTATCTGTTCGCTTCAAAGTAAAGCACGGCATGCTGCAATTCTCGCGGTATTTAGGCGGCAATGTGCGCGTGCTGGGGGCTGCCGTCAAGGGATGCTGTTATGAGGATAATGAGTTTACCCTTGTTGGCGACCTGGTGGGCCTGAACCAGTACATGGGCGCTATGGACTACCTGCGCGGCGCAGACAGCGACGTTGAGGACATCATCGAGGTGTTTGCATCTGATTTAGGCAACACAGGCAGCGGCGGCGAGCAAACCGCTGAAGGCGTTGTGCTGATCGCCGCGACAGGGCCGCAAGGGGTGGCCATGCCTATCCAGACCGACGAAGACCCGCCGCAAGGCGTGACTTCCATCAAGTTCCCCCCAGCGGATCCCATCAGCCCGCCCATGCTGTGCAATCAGCCGGATCAGGTGTACTACCTCGACATGACAGCAGGCAAGGGCAAGTGGTATCTGGGGACGTTCTTCAGCGTGCCCATTTACCTCAGGACTGTGCGTTTCCTTGGCCAGCCCAGCAAGCTGATGCAAATCGTGCCCTCCCTGCTGCCGCTGTATGAAATGACGGAAGCTGAGGATGATGAGATCATAGTGGCGCTTAAGACATACCCTGACCAGCAGCCAGTGTGTGAGGTTGCGCTGGATGCGCCGACGCTGCTTGTCTATCAGAATCAGCCGCCGCGCAACATTACCCCCGGCAGCCAGACGGTCAACGCCGGCGGCAGCGTGCCGCTGCCGTTCAACGTGACGGACCCTGATGTATACGTGGGCTTCATTGATGTGCGGCTGCGCGCCAGCGCAGGTGTGCTGAACGTCACACCAGCCGGCGGCGCTCAGGTGGTGGGCAGCGGCACGTCGCAGGTGGACATTAAAGCGACGATTCGTGACCTTCAGGACACGCTGCGTTCGGTCGTGTATGTGAACACGA
This sequence comes from Anaerolineae bacterium, assembly GCA_034432435.1. GTDB lineage: Bacteria > Chloroflexota > Anaerolineae > Aggregatilineales > Phototrophicaceae > JANWYT01. Next base: position 10,074 of record DAOUBS010000157.1, on the reverse strand, counting down.
ACGGTCAGGCAGGGCAGGATGTCATCAGTATCTACAGCAATGACCGTGGCAACAATGGCGCAGGCGGCCAGAAGACTGATTATGACGAGATCGTCGTCACGATCAACGCGGCCATCAGCGCGCCAGCGCCAGTTGAGAGCGGCCCGGCGCAGCCAGCCGCCCCTGGCTGCACGGGCGCGCCCGTCAGCCTTTCAGGCGGCAGCTACACGTGCGATCTTGGCACGACATGCAGCTTTGCGCCGTCGCTGTCGGGTGGTCAGGCCCCCTACAAATGGTCGTACAGCGGCACGCTCCCCCCAGGGATGAGCTTCAGCAGCGGCACAGTCAGCGGGACGATCAGCGGCAGCGGCAGCTACCCCTACACCGTCACGGTGACGGACTGTGCAGGCAACAGCGCCAGCGCCAGCATGGAGATCTACGTCGGTAAGCCATAGCTGGCAGCATCCTGTGGTTTCCTGCCTTTTCTGGCTGTTGTTCGCCAGGAAGGGCAGGGGGATTGCCACCTTGTCAACGCGTGATTTGGGCATACACTGAGAGTAGAAACCACAAGAGAAAGTGTTATATGCGTGCCCGCTTTGAACAGTTAGACGAACCCAGCAGTAAAGACCTGGCATTTATCCGCTACATCTACGAGACCAACTTCCCCCCGCAGGAAAAAGTCCCTTTTGAGTGACTGAACAATGGCATAGACCACGCCCCCCTGTGGCTGCTGGTGGCCCGCGATGACGACAGCGACGACGTCGTCGCCGTGATGTGGGTGCAGCTTCTGGGCGATACGCGTGTCGCTTTTATCCCATACTTTGCCGTCGATCGCGTGCATCAGGGCTGCGGCATTGGCCAGGGCTTCTTTGACTACGTGCGCCAGCGCCTGGCCGCTGAAGGCAGCGCCGATGTGATACTTTGGGAAATTGAAGTGCCCGATGACGGCCCGGATGGTCCGCGCTGCCGACGCCTGCGCTTCTATGAAAAGCTGGGCGCGCAGGTTGTCGCGCATGCCCGTAACTTCCGCGTGCCAGATGTCACCGCCTGCGACGAGCTGATGCCCTTGTGGCTCATGTTCCTGCCAGTGGGCGATGCGGCCCCCGCCAACGACTGGGCCGATGCCTATGCCTGGGTGGATGCGCTGCTCAGCCATGACATTGATTACGCACGCTGCACAGAGCATCGCGAGCAGATACTGGCCGAAATGCGCGCCGCAGCGCCCCGCTAGCCCCGCAGCGCCCGCCTGCTGGCCAGCCATACGCCAGCCCCGCAAGATCATGATCGCCTGCCAGGTCATAACCTGGCAGCGGCGCTGCCTGCCTGTTTGCAGGCAATTACACACTGCCATAAAGACTTTCCTGAAGACTATAATAATGGCTGCTGATCGCTTTCATGGAAGCCTTCCTTATGAGCTCATCGCATATCATTACCGTTGTAGGCCTGGGCGCTGGCGATGCTGGCGACCTGACACGCAAGGCATGGCAGACGCTGGAAAACGCCAGCGTCGTTTACCTGCGCACAGAACGTCACCCCTGTGTGCCCCACCTGCCGCGCCGCGCTTTTTATGAGAGCTTTGACGCGCTTTATGAAGCTTATGACGATTTCGCCGATGTCTACAACGCCATCTGTGACCGCCTGCTGGAAGCCGCGCGCGCCGAACCAGTTGTCTATGCCGTGCCCGGTGACCCGCTGGTAGGCGAAACAACCGTCATGCAGCTTCTGGCGCGCGCCGCCGAAAATGGCGTGGCCGTTGAGATTGTGCATGGCATCAGCTTCATAGAGCCAATGCTGCGCCACGCCGGCATTGATGCGCTGGACGGCCTGCAAATCCTCGATGGCATGACGCTGGCCGCCATGCATCATCCTCCCATCAATCCTCAGTACCCGGCTTTTATCGGCGGCGTTTACAGCCGCGCTGTTGCCAGTGATGTCAAGCTGACGCTGATGAACCAGTACCGCGATGACTTCATGGTAACGCTGGTGCATGGCGCGGGCACGGCTGACGCAGTGGCAGAAACGCTTCCCCTGGCCGAGATGGATCACTCGCGTGCCATCAACCATCTCACATCGCTTTATGTGCCAGCCCTGGGGCGCTACACCAGCTTTGAATCGTTCCAGGAGACGATGGCCCATCTGCGCGCGCCTGAGGGCTGCCCGTGGGATCGCAAGCAGACGCACGCCTCGCTGCGGCCTTACGTGATCGAAGAGGCCTACGAGGTGATTGACGCCATCGACCGCGAGGCGTGGGACGAGCTGGCGGGCGAGTTGGGTGACCTGCTGCTGCAAGTGGTGCTGCACGCCCAGATCGCCACTGAGGAAGGTGAGTTCCAGATGGCCGATGTGCTAGACACGGTCAACCGCAAGATGATCCGTCGGCATCCGCACGTGTGGGGCAAGGTGGACGTGAACGGCAGCGCTGAGCGAGTCAAGGCCAACTGGGACGACATCAAACGCGCCGAGCGTGCCGCGCAGGGCGCATCGTCTGATGGCCTGCTGGACAAGGTCAACAAGGCGCTGCCCGCGCTCATGGTGGCCTATGAGTATCAGCGTCGTGCGGCTCAAGTAGGGTTTGACTGGCCGACGATTGACGGCGTGCGGGATAAAATTCGCGAGGAGATGGCGGAAGTCCTCGCTGAGGATGACCCGCAGCGCATCACCGCAGAAGTGGGCGATTTGATCTTCGTGCTGGTGAACTGGCTGCGCTGGTTGGGCGTGCACGACCCTGAGAGCGTGCTGCGGGCGGCCAACGCCAAGTTTTACCGTCGCTTCCGCCACATCGAGCAGGCTGCCGCAGCGCAGGGGCGCGATCTGGCCAGCATGACGCTAGACGAGATGGAAGCGCTCTATCAGCAAGGCAAGGCACAGGGGCTGTGAGCGATGCCAGTGCGCCATGAGTGGTACAACGCGGAGAAGTCGGTGATGCGCTACATCGCTGAAGGTGATTGGAACTGGCATGACTATCACCGTGCGGTGCGTGTGTCGCTATTTGCGATGATGAACCACCCGCGCCCCGTCCACAGTTTGATCGCCCTGCGCGCCTCAGGGCGGGCGACGCTGCCGGCCGGGTTCGGGGCGCACGCCCGCACGTTCGGCAAGCGCGGCACACCTGCGCTTAGCGGCAAGGCGATTGTGCTGGGGATCACGCCCGAGCAAATTCCGCCTAACATTCTCGACGAAGACGGCACGCTGGCTACGCCTGATGGTCGCGTCTACTTCGCGCAAAGCGAGGACGAGGCGCGGGCGCTGCTGCAAAGCTGGGGATGTGACTTTCATACTGATTGACACTACGCAGCAATCCTCCATACTATTTTTTAGCAAGTGCTTTAAAGGAGATATACTATGCGCAGGTTTGTTTTATTTCTCGTTCTAGTCATTGCCTCAAGCGGCATAAGTGTTCAAAGCCAGTCCGGGCGGCAGGTATGGGCGTTCTATATGGGTTTTTGGGTAGGCGGCGCGTCGTGGCAGATGCAAGCTGACGTGTTAACTGACTATCCTGCCATCGGCCACTACGATTCGCGCGATGGGGGCGTGGCGGCCACGCACATCGACCAAGCTCGCAGCGCAGGCATCGATGCATTCGTCGTGTCGTGGTATGGGTTGGAAGATGGGGCCGTGACGACGGCGGTGCTCAACAACATGCTGGATCGCGCGGCAGAGCGCGGCTTCATGGTGGGGGCCGTAGTGGACATCTTCTCATCGCAGTTCAACCGCAACCCCGATGCGCTCATCAACTCACTGAACTACCTCGTTTACGACCGCGCGAACCATCCCGCGTATCTGCGCTACAACGGCAAGCCCGTCATCCTGTTCGCGTTCCAGAACCGTGCCAACTTCTCGCGGGGTCAGTGGCAGCAGATCCGTAACGCGGTTGACCCCAACCGCAACACGATCTGGATTGCGGAGGGCATCAATGGGTGCTGTTTGTACGGCGGCGCGATGGACGGGATGTACGCTTTCAACATCGCATGGGCCAACGGCAGCGGCGGGCGCTATGTGCGCGAGCGCAACGCTGTGCGCAATGCGGGTGGCAGCATCTATGTGCCGACGGTCCACCCGGGTTGGGACGAGCAGTTGATCGCGCGGCGTGAGGGACGCCCGAACCCCACCTCTCCGCGTGATCGGGCTGGCGGCCGCTTCTTAGCCAACAGCTTTGCTGGGGCCGTCAGCGCAGGGACGGATGTAATTTTGATCGGCACGTGGAACGAGTTCATCGAGAACAGCCACATCGAGCCGAGTGTCAACTTCGGTTCGCAGTCGCTGGACGTGCTGCGCCCGTTGATCGCCGATTGGAAGGCGGGCGGCGGTGGTGCTGCAGGTGGTGGTGGCGGTGGGGCGCCCGCGTCGACTTGTCCGGCCTCACCCACGGGGCAGGTCTTGAGCGCCACCAACAGCAACGTCAATGTGCGCCCAACGCCGAGCACCGACGGCGCGCCCATCGGTCGCATCCGCCCGCGTGAGTGTTACGCGGTGCTTGGGTCTGAAAATGGCTGGTTCTTGATCGACTTCAACGGTCGGCAGGGGTGGGTCAACGGCAGCGTGGTCACGGTGCGCGGGCAGTAGGCCGCGTTCTGTTCAGGCCAGCCGATTTGTGCTAGCATGGCAGCTTGTTCTATCCACGTGATTGAAGAAGCTGCCATGTCTCTTACATTGACTATCCTGCCGGTCAAAGCGCCAGTCAAAGACGCGGTGTTTGACCTCGTGCCCGTGATCTGTGACGCCTTGACCGACGCAGGCGTTACCCCCCAGTCGGGCGATGTGATCGCGCTGTCGTCGAAGTACGTCGCCATCAGTCAAGGGCGCATCGTCAAGCTGGACGAGGTGCGCGTCAGCCAGCAAGCCGCGGCGCTGGCAGAGCGTTACCACATGAACCCGGCGCTGGCGCAGCTCGTCATCGATGAGTCAGAGCACATCTTCGGCGGCATTCCGCTGGGGTTTTTGCTCACATGGCGCGAAGGTGTCATCTCGCCCAACGCCGGCATCGACCGTTCCAACATCCCCAATGGGCTAGCCGTGCTGCTGCCTGCGGATGCCTACGCCACCGCCCGCGCGATTCGGCTGGCGCTGGAGGCGCGCTACGGCGTGCGCTTAGGCCTGCTGCTGACGGACAGTTGGCTCGTCCCTGGGCGCTGGGGCACAACGGGCGTGGCGCTGGCGACGTCGGGCTTTGAGCCGCTGCAAGACGAGCGCGGCAAGCTGGACTTGTTCGGCAACCCGATGGCCGTCACGCAGCGCAGCATGGCGGACGCGCTGTGCGTGGCGGCACAGTTGGTGATGGGCGAGCGCGACGAGGCCACGCCGATTGCCGTCATCCGCGACGCGCCGATCACGCTGACGGATCGACCGCTCAGCCGCGACGACGTGGCCATCCCGTGGGAAATGTGCCTCTACGTGGAGTCGCTGACGGTGGGGCTGCTGCCAGACGGCGCGCCCCGCGAGTCGCACAGCGCGCGCCTGCTCAGGCCGAAGTCCTACTGATCCCACAGCGCGAGCACACGCTGCGCAGCGGCTTCCCACGTGAAGCGGGCCGCTTGGGCGCGGCCTGCGGCGGCCAGCCGTTCGCGCGTCGCGGGGTCAACCACCTGCTGCATGGCGCGCGCGATGTCGCCCAGGTCCAGCGGGTTGACGAGCAGCCCGGCGTCCCCGACCAGCTCCGGCAGGCTGCTGGTGCGGCTGGCGATGACCGGCGTGCCGCAGTGCATCGCCTCCAAGACAGGGAAGCCGAAGCCCTCGTACAGCGACGGCATGACCAGCGCCAACGCCCCCGCCAGCAGCGCCCCTTTGTGGCGCTCATCGACATAACCGGTGACGATCACTCCGTCTGCGTCTGCTGTCCAGCGCTCGTCGTACAGCCAGCCTTTGCCACCGGCCAGCACAAGCGCGGCGCTGTCGCCGGTCTGCTGGCGGTAGCGCTGATGAGCTTGCACGAGGCGGGCGATGTTCTTGCGCGGCTGAAGCGTCCCGATGAACAGGAAGTAGCGCGGCGGGACGCCGTAGGCCGCATGTAGATCGACAGGGCGCACAGGCGGCGGCTCTACACCTGGATAGACGACGTGAATTTTTTCGGCTGGTGTGTGATAGACGCGCGTCAAATCGTCGCGCGTGGCGGCGCTGTCGGCGAGGATGAGGTCGGCGCGGTGGGCGCTGTAGCGCGTCGTTAGGTCGAGGTAGAGGCGCTGAGCGCGGCGGTGCGCCTGCGGGAACCAGACGTAGCCGAGGTCGTGGACGGTGACCATCGCTCGCCCGGGGAAGGCCAGCGGCAGGGTGTGCGCTGGGACGAACGTCCAATCTGGGCGGTCGTGCCAGAGGGCAGCCGCAAACCTCAGGTGTGTCCACAGCCGCCGGAACGAGATCACGTGCTGTTGGACGTTCGCGGAGGGTGGGAACAAGCTCGGCGCTGGGGCATCACGAAAGTAGAGCGTAAGCTGATGGGGGTGTGAGCGCGCATCGTTGACGTGGATCAAGTGGCGGATGAGCTGAAGCGCGTAGTGCTCCGTGCCGGTCGGGTGCGGGACGGTGCAGCGGCTGGCGTCGATGGCGATGCGCATCAGACCAAGAACAGCGCCACGCCGCCTGCGATGCAGGCCAAGCCTACGAGTAAGCTGCCGCGCGCCCAGCGGTTTGTCCCAAGCCACCACGTGACCGATGAAATCCCGAAGAGGATCAACCCGCCGCCGATGAGGTGCTGCGGTGCGGGCATCGGGTTGCCGCTGGCCAGATAGAACGTGAGGAAGACGCCGACGGCGATCATCAACAGCGCCGGGACGACCGAAGGGGTTGTGCCGCGTTCGAGCGTCGCCAGCGGGGGCTGTGGCAGTTCCTCGCTGAGGATGACCGCTTGAGGGTCGAAGGCCGCGCGCGGCGCATCCACAGCGAGCACGGTTAGGCTGCTCAACGCATTGAGGGCTGCGTCTACGTCGGGTTCGGCTAGCGTGGAGAGCTCGGCCTCTACCACCTCGGCCTCGGGTTCGCCTGTGTCGGCTGTGGCACCTAGCAAGCTGATAGGGTGGTCCTCTGCTGATTCTGCTACGCCGATGGCTTCGACCTCGTCGCTGTGATCATCAAACGGCTCGGCGTCTGCTCGCAGGTCGGCAGGGCTGATCGAGTCGTCTAGTGTTTCGGGACTTTCTGGTTGATTGTCGGTCATGATGATGATTGTGCCGCTGTGGGGCAAAATGTGCAAGTCTGGGCGTTTGATAACGTCACTCATCCTTGCCGCCCATCAAGGTTGTGGCTATAATGTTAACAGGTGGCGACTTGGTCGAGTGGTTAGGCACCGGTCTGCAAAACCGTTTACGCCGGTTCGATTCCGGCAGTCGCCTCAGCAAAAGCAGCTCTGGTTCAGAGCTGCTTTTTTAGTGCAACAAGCGCGCGACCTGGTGCGTACTATGAAATAGGATTCTCACACAGGAGCGCAAGATGAAAGCGAAAAACTTTCTCATCACGACGACGAACACGCTGGAAGGCTACCAGATCGAGCAGTATTTGGGCGTTGTCTCCAGCGAGGTGATTTTAGGGGCGAACTTCTTCCGGGACATCTCAGCGAGTATCACCAACTTCATCGGCGGGCGCAGCGGCGCATACGAGCGCACTTTCATCGAAGCGAAAGAGGCCGCGCTGCAAGAGATCGTCCAGCGGGCGCAGGAGATGGGCGCGAACGCGATCATCGGCGCTGACCTCGACTTCGAAGCGTTAGGGTCGGACAACGGGATGCTGATGGTCAGCTTCAGCGGGACGGCAGTTATCGTGCGGCGCGCCTAGCGCTTGTCAGGGGGCGCGCGTCTGAGCTATACTCCGCTCTGTATGGACGACCAAGAATCAATCCCTCCGCCGCCTGCTGAACCGCCCGTCGTCGCGGAGCGGCCACTGCCGCCGCTGCCCAACTACACGCTGAGCACGGTCTGCCCGGCGTGTGGCGCAGACACGTTCAAGCTAGCTTGCAAGGTGCGCTGTGGGCGCTGCGGCTTCATGTGGGATTGCAGCGAACTCTAAAGTTAAAGCTCTTCAAGATGCGCTGTGACCCACGCTTGATAGGCGTGGCGCAGCGCTTGCGTTTTCTCGCCCACTCGCCCATCGCCGATAGCGACCCCGTCAATCTCCACGACAGGCACGATGCCGCGGCTGCTGCTGCTGAGGAAGGCCTCTTGCATCTGCGGGAGCTGCGACACGTGCACGGCTTCCAGCTTGACGGGCAGCACCTGCGGGGCGACCTCCAGCACGATCTGCTGGCTGATGCCTTTCAAGACGCCCGAACCGGCCGTGTAGAGCGTGTCGTCAAGGATAGCGTAGAAGTTGCTAGCCAGCCCTTCCATCAGGTAACCGTTAGCGTCCAGTAGGAAGGTGTCATAGATGCCCTGCGGCATGGCGTCCTGAAGCTGCCGCCGCCGTAGCGCCCAATCGGTCGTTTTGGCTTCAGGGTTGTGGCGGGCGCTGTTCGGCGCGGTGATGGCGCGCGCACCCTCCGTCAGCAGGTGGGGGGGCAGGGGGTGAAACGGCTCAATCGACAGGATGAGCACCTCGGGTTGGTCGCGCCCGACGGTGATCCGAAAGCGCACATCGCCCCAGCCTGCGTCTTCGATGATCTGCCGCAGGGCGGCGCGCAGGCGCGGGCGATCCAGCACGAGCGGGATGCCTGCGCGGGCGGCGCTGTCCTCTAGGCGGTCGAGGTGGGCGTCCAGCTTGAGCACCTGCGTCGCGTGGTAGGTGTTGGTGATCGTGTAGACACCGTCGGCGGGTTCATACGGGGCGGTTGCCGCCAGTGAGTCGCCTGACCACGGCGCAGGGTGAAGCCCCTCTGAGCTGAGCAGGTACGCTTGACAAACCATCGGATCAACTCCTTTAGCGCGTTTGTTCGACCAGCGGGCGCAGCGGCGCATCGAGATACTTCTGCCGCATGAGCGCCCAATCAGCGGCAGTCAGCGGGCGATCGGTGAAGATGGCCACGCCGCTGAAGCGCGCGACCTGCTCCGGCGACAGGTCGCGCACGGCAATTGCCACGCCGTCCAGCGCCCCGGCCAGCGTCTCCACTGCTGGGATGTGTGGGTTGGGGTCGGGCGGATCGAGCAGCGTGTAGTTTGGGATGCCGATCAACAGTTGACTAGGTGATGGGATCTCCTCGGTCAGCGCGTGCGTGAACGAGTCCACTTGATGGGCTACCCAACGGATGTACTCGACTTGGTCGGCGATGTAACTGTTGTAGGCGCTCACGACCATCTGATCCGCTTGGATCGACACGCGGCGTTTGTAGTCGGCGCTCCACAGCGTGCCGGGCGCGATGAACGGCGGCAGCGCGAGGTCTGTGTCCAGCGGGGTGAGGTCAGGTGGGACGGCCACCGCCAGCAGTCGATTCAAGCCGATCTCCGCGCGCACCTCACGCAGGATGATCGGCAGATCAGGGTTGTCGTTGGCGACGGGTTTGATGTCGAGCATGACGCCTTCGAACCCTAAGCCGTTGACCATGCGCCCCGCAAAGTCACGGATGGATGCGCGCACCTGTGGGCTGTTGAGTCGGTACTCTGGCAGGGACGCCGTGACTTCAACCCACGCTAACACTTGGATCTGCGGGGCGAGGGCCTGCAAGCGATCTGAGTTGTTCTTGACCAGCGGCTCCACTTCGATGAAGCGGTCATTTTGCCCCTGCGCCCCTGACCACGTGGCATCCGCCTTCATGCTGCTGGCGTATAAGTAGATCGTGCCGATCTGGTGCGCCTTGAGGACATCGACCAACTCGGCCAGCTCGTTATCGGTTGGGGCGCTGTAGCTGAACGAGCGATCCAGCCAAATGGCGTTGCCCGGGCGCGGCGCAGCAGGCGGGTTGATGGCGCGCAAGATGGCGACGAGAACGATCGCTAGCACGATGGCCGCTGGCACGAACAACCACCATTGGCTGAATGAAATTTTGCCGGGTAGGTTGATGCGACGGCGCGGGCGTTCCCCTGGCGCGCGCACTTGTCGGCTCTGTTTGGGGCGTGATGAGGAGAGGGCAGCGGCCTGCTGGCGGCGTTTCTCTCGGCGTTCACGTGCAGTGCTCATGTTGCGCTCCCCCCACGAACGTCAAAGCGAAAGACCTAGACGTGCGAGCAGCGGCGGCCCCAG
>DAOUBS010000156.1:0-15714 GCA_034432435.1 Anaerolineae bacterium | reverse complement strand
GGCGTCGGCCTCTTCGTGGAGGCTTCAGCCGCGGGCGTGGCTCAGGTCGCCGAGCGCTCAAGCGCTCGGCTAGCGCGCGAGAGGTGACAATCAGCACCCTAAAACGGTGATATTGCCTCGTTGGAAGAACAATCGAATGGTGTATGATTTCAGAGAACTTTCAAAGCAGAAGAGTAGAGAAGCGATTTATGACAGACCAAGCACTGCGCGTTGCGATTATCGGTTCCGGGCCATCTGGCTTTTATGCTGCGGAATATCTTTTGAAGTCTAGCGGCATTCCCGTCTACGTGGACATGTTTGACCGCCTGCCGACCCCCTACGGCTTGGTGCGCGGTGGCGTCGCCCCTGACCATCAGAAGATCAAAGCCGTGACCAAAGTCTACGAGAAGATCGCCGCGCACCCCAACTTCCGCTTCTTCGGCAACGTCGAGTTTGGGCGCGACCTGCGGCTGAACGACCTGCAAACCTACTACCACGCGGTGATCTACGCGGTGGGCGCGCAGACCGACAAGGCGCTTGGCATCGAGGGGGAGACTCTGCCCGGCAGCCACCCGGCCACAGATTTTGTCGGCTGGTACAACGGCCACCCGGACTATCGTCACCTGCAATTTGACCTGTCACAAGAGCGCGTCGCAGTGATCGGCGTGGGCAACGTGGCGATGGACGTTACGCGCATCCTCGCCAGCAGCTATGAAGAACTGGCCTGCACCGACATCGCCGACTACGCGCTGGAGGCGCTGCGCCACAGCCGCGTGCGCGAGATCTACCTGCTGGGGCGGCGCGGCGCGGCACAGGCCGCCTTCACCAACCCTGAGATCAAAGAGTTGGGCGAGCTGGCCGAGGCGGACTTGATCGTCGACCCCGCTGAAGTGGAGCTAGACGACCTCAGCCGCGCATGGCTGGCCAGTCCCCACGCGGAACCCAAACACGCCAAGAACGTTGAACTGCTGAAGGGCTTCGCCGCCCGCCAGCCGCAGAACAAGCCGAAGCGCGTGATCGTGCGCTTCCTTGTGTCGCCCCTGCGTATCGATGGGCAAGGCCGCGTTGAGCAGCTCACCCTCGTGCGCAACGTGCTGGTGGCCGCGCCCGATGGCGACCTGAAGGCGCGCGCCACCGATCAGACCGAGACGCTGCCGGTCGGCTTGGTGTTCCGCAGCGTGGGCTACACAGGCGTGGCGCTGCCAGATGTGCCTTTCGACAGCAAGCGCGGCGTGATCCCCAACGATCACGGGCGTGTGTTGGAGGGTGACCACGTGCTGGCTGGCCAGTACGCGGTGGGGTGGATCAAGCGCGGGGCTACTGGCGTCATCGGCACGAACAAACCCGACAGCATCGAGACTGCCAAGCTGCTCGTTGAGGACGCAGCCGCGGGCCACGTCTGGCAGCCCACGCAGCCCGCCGATCAAATTGAGGCGCTGCTGCGCGAGCGTGGAGTGCGCTGCACGACGTTCGCGGATTGGCTGAAGCTCGACGCGCTGGAGGTGGCTTCGGGTGAGGCGCAAGGCCGTCCGCGCGTCAAGTTCACCAACGTTGAGGACATGCTAGCCGCGCTGGAGGCTGCCCGTGAGGCCGACGCGCTGCCGGGCGACTAGTTGGGCGGCATGACACGCCAGAACGTGTAGTTCGTCCTCCTGACATTCGTCACGAACTCGAACCGATCATCCTGCTCATCGCCTGTTTCGAGCGGCTCTAGCGCGGGGCGCGCCGAGGGCATGAGCAGGTAATCTACGCCGTAGCGCTGCGCGACGTAGAAGATCGTGTCGCGGTCTTCAAAGGGGAACTGCACCCCCTGATAGCCCAAGTAGCGCAGCACGAACGGGTCTTGTGTCATGACGATGAGCCGACCATCGTCGTTGGTGTCGGGCAGTGTCTCAAGCACGCTCACGACGCGTTCCATTGAAGCAATGAAGCTGTTGACGAAGCGGTTTTGATCGCGCACGAGTTCGAACGCGCTCATCGCCATCAACGCGGCGATGATGAACACCACACCCGCGCGCAGCCTCGACTCAGGTACGGCGCGCCGCAGGCCGTAGATCGCAATCGGCACGATCAGCGGCACAAGCGACAAATAGGCCTTTTTGAAGCTGCCGCCTTGGTTAGCCGTCGGGATGAGCACTGGGTAGAAGATTAACAGCAAACCCAGCGTGACAGCGAGCGGCATCAAGCGGCCAATCGCCGACTTTGAACGCTGCCGCCACAGTGTCCACAGTCCAACAGCCAGCAGCAGCGTAACTCCATCCTTCAACAGCGCCGTCATTAAGCGCAAAGCTGCCGCCACTTCGAACAGGCGGCGACTGACGATCTGCGACACGGTCTGACGCTCCAAGAACTCACTGAGCGTTACAGGGTTGTCGAAGCGGTACAGATCGTTAAACTCCACACGCAAGAAGAGCTGCGTCAAATTAGCGGCGTCCACCTGCCCCAGCTTGTTGAAGTTGCGCAGGAGCTACGGGGCTGCCACAATCAGAGCAGCCAGCGGCAGCCCCAGCGTTAGCAGGATACGCCAGCGCGGCAGCGTGCGACCACTAAGCCAGCGCCACACCACCAGCAGTCCTGCCGTACTGACGATCAACAGGCTGTCTGTGCGCACGAGATACGCTAGCCCGGCTAGCGCTCCCGTTAGGGCGTACCAGCGCACGTCGTCGCTCTCCAGCGCGTGGCTAAGCGCCAACAAAGCAGCACAGACGAACACAGCGTTGAGGATCGTTGTGTCCGTTCGCAGCGAGTTCAGCACTAACTCTGGCACAAAACTGGTGAGCAGGGCCGCCGCCAGCGCCTCAGGCGGCTCAAGATCAATGCGGCGCGCGGCGAGATAGGCGAGAGCAGGCAGCAGCGCGCCGACCAACGCAAACAAGACGACTGCCCCCGTGTGCTCGCGGCCAAAGAGCGCCATTGACGCCGCTGTGAGCATCCCTGTAAGTGGCATCCAGTGGTCTTCGGGGTGCTCAATCCGCTCGTATTGAAAAATGAACGCCCAGATATAATCGATTGTGAAACCGTGGCCGTCGAGCAGGCGCTGGCCGAGGTTGTAGTAGTGGTTGGGGTCGCCGATGCCCGGGTGCTGCGCCAGCGGCAGCAGTGCCAGCCGAAACAAGAACGCCGCCCCACAGAGCAAACCCAGCCAGAGAAGAGGTCGCTTAAAGCTGAAAAAATTTCCCGTCATGAAGCCTATCTTGCGTGCAGCGGCTGAAATAAGGTAGGGGCGACCTGTGACAGCCACCCCCATCAATCATAGTGGATCGTCAAAGCCTAGACAACGACGACGCTGTTTTCACTGCCGTGCGGGTTGGGCACGTACTTATCTGCTTCGGGGTCGTTGTGCCACTCCGTGCGGTTGACCAAGTAGCGGAACTGATATTCACGCCCGGCCGGCAGCGTCACCGTGATCTTGAAGCGGCCATCCTTGAGTGGCTCCATCGGGTGTGAGGTTTCGTTCCAGTCGTTGAAGTCGCCTACCAGCGTAGCCGACTCTGCGCGTATCTCCTTGCCAAGGTAAAACGTTACCTTGCACTCATCCTTTGATTTCGTGTACTGTTTCTTGAGCACGTCTAATTTCCTCCATTAGATACCGTTGTGACAGTCGTCACGGCGCGGCATTGTAGAGGCCACATGCGCGCGGCGCCAGGGTCACATGGGCCTATTTTGCCATTCTTAGTGACTTTTTCCAGCAGTTTTACAGGAATTTAATGCACTTTTACCAAAGCATCTCGTGATAAGGTGGCTTGGTATTCATGATGCTTCGGCAAACCATGCTTGGCGCAGCGGCGTTTCAGTGTCACAATAGCGGCTCAATCATCCACAACACTTCTGATTGACCGCTTTGAGCATCTACAAAGACGCGCTGCTCGTCGTTGATATTGAAGCCACCTGCTGGGAGGGCTACACGGCCCCGCCCGGCCAAGAGAACGAAATCATCGAAATCGGCGTCACCGTGCTCGACCTTGCCACGTTGACGCTCAGCCCCGCCGTGAGCCTGCTCATCCTGCCGACCGCGTCTGAGGTCAGCCCATTTTGCACACAGCTCACCGGCTTGACGCTCGACCAGCTTCAGCGCGACGGCATAACCTTTGAAGCCGCCTGCCACCAGCTTGAAAAAGTGTTCAACGCGCGCAACCGCCTGTGGGCCAGTTGGGGCGGCTGGGACATGCGCATCATGCGCGCGCAGTGCAAAGCGCGTGCGGTGCGCTACCCCTTCAGCGACAAGCACGCCAACCTCAAACGCCTCTACGCTGACGTAGTCGGCCAGCGCATCGGCTTGAAATCCGCTCTAGAGGCGCGCCAATTGCCGCTAGAGGGCGTTCACCACCGCGGCGGCGACGACGCTTATAACGCCGGCCGCCTGCTGGTCAGCTTAATTCAGCAGCACTCGCTCAGCGTGTTGCGCCGCTATGGGATCTGACGATGACAGATGACCGCCGTGAAGGGGTTGACCTGTTCCGCTCGCTGCTGACAATGGTCGTCGGGCAGGCCTACAGCGCTGCCGGCTACACGCTTGACCACACACCCCTTCAATGGATCGGCGGCAAGTTCCGCTTCGTCAAGCCGCTGAGCGCTGACCTCGTCGCTGCCATCGACTACCAAGTGCTGATCTACACCGAGACGGGCTACGCGGCGCGCATGCCGTCGCGCTTCCGCGTGACGCTGAGCCGCGGCGCAGCACATGGGGCCTTCCAAGCGCACCCGCAGCACGTCACGCGCACGCTGGCGGCGCTCGTTGTCGAGGACTTCGGCGTGCCCATCCTGCCGAGCGCTGACCACTGGTGGACGTATCACGACGCCGCTGCGTTAGGCCGCGCGCTGGCCGAGGCCGGCCATCTCGTCGTCGGCTATGGCATGCCGTGGCTCGACGGCACGCTGACCCCGCCCTAGCGCACGATTGCCCCACGCTGGCGGCTTTAGTCTTCTCAGCGCTCAACACTCACCATTACAATCCGGCTAGCAAGCGTATTGACGAGGGCTACTATGCGCCTTTTAATCGTGGGAACTTGCGCGCTGCTGGCCGTCAGCGCGTGCAACATGGAGTTGGCCCACCTGCCGACCCCCAACGCCGAGAACATCATCTACATCACCGCCACCCCTGACCTGCCCACGCCGGACGCGGACGGGGTAATCTGGATTACAGCCACGCCCCAGCCGCTGGCCGCAGGGGCCACCCCCATGCCAGACGTCGTGTTCCCGCCTACCCTCAGCCTGCCGACGCAGCCGCCCACGCCCTTCGTTCAGCCAGTGGAGGCGCTCGCGCAGGCCGAGCGGCAGCTCCACAACGGCTTCTACGAACAGGCCGCGCAGACTTTCAGCGCCATCCTCGCGCAGGGCGACCAACTTGATCCCGCCATTCGGGCGCAGGCCGCCTTCCGCTTGGGGCAGGCCGCCCTGCGGGAAGGGTTGTTCGATCAAGCCGTCAGCGCTTTCACCCAGTTGATCACGCTGTTTCCACAAGATGAGCGTGTGGCGCAGGCGCACTTCCTGCGCGGGGATGCTCTGCTGGGCCTCTCGCGCTGGGCCGAGGCCATCGCCGACTTTGAGCTGTACCTCACTAAGCGACCGGGCTTGATCGACAGCTACGCCTACGAGCGCATCGCTGACGCGCAGATCGCCCTCGGCCAATTCGAGGCCGCGCTCATCAACTACAACAACGCGCTGCGCGATCGCTCGCTTGTGCCGCTGCTGGCGCTGCGGGAGCGCGTGGCGCAAATCTTGATCGGGGCAGGTCGTGTCGATGACGCCGTCGCCCAGTACGACGAGATCCTGTCTGTCGCCCGCAACGCTGGCTACCGCGCCAGCATCGACCTGCTGGCCGCCCAAGCCCTCGTCAGGAGTGGCCGCACCGAGGCGGGCGTGGCGCGTGCCCAGCGCGTGTTCGACAGCTACCCCGAAACGCGCAGCGCCTACCAAGCGATGCAACTCCTGATGAGCAACAACGTTCCCCTGAACGCCTACCAACGCGGGCGCGTCGCCTTCAACTACGGCGACTTCAACGGGGCCATCAGCGCCTTCAACGAGTTCTCAAGCACCGTCACGCTCGACCAAATCCCCGCCGACCTCTACCTGATGCTCGGGCGCGCCTATCGTGAGATCGGCAACCCAGATGCCGCCCTAGTCGCCTTCCAGACGATCATCCAGCAGTACCCGACCGCGCCGGAATTCGGGGCGGCCTTGCTCGAACGGGGGCGGACGCGCTTCCTCGCTGGCGACATCCCGGGCGCGATTGACATCTACCTCGACGTGGCGCGCCAACACCCCGCCCTCTATGAGACGGCAGCGGAAGCGCTGTGGCGCGTCGGCTATCTCTATGGGACGAACAACGACCCCGTGCGCTCACGAGAGGTGTTCCAGCGCCTCGCTGCGGACTACCCTAACTCGTCGTGGGCCAGCAACGGCCTGCTGCTGGCGGCCACCGCCGCTGTCAACGCGCAGCAGTGGGACGTCGCGGAAAATCTCTACGGGCGCATCGCCGCCATCGGCAGCCCCAACGACCGCGCCGCCGCGTACCTGTGGATTGGGCGGCTGGCCTTACAGCGCGGCGACACCAACGCCGCGCAGTCGGCTTTGCGCCTCGCCCGAGACGCCGCGCCGGAGAGCTTCTTCGCCGTGCGCGCTGCCGACATCCTCGACGGGCGCGAGCCGTTCACCCCGCCCGCGGGCTACCGCTGGGAGTTCGATGAAGCCGCCGACCGCGCCGCCGCTGAGGCGTGGCTGCGCACGACCTTCACCCTCGACGTTGAGGGCAGCTTGAGCGAGCCGAGCGCCGCGCTGCGCGCTGATGGGCGGCTCATCCGCGGGCGGGAGCTGTGGGCGGTCGGCGCGTTTGATGAAGCCCTGCGCGAGTTCACTGCCATCCTCGACGAAGCCCGCACCAACCGCGACGCCCTCACCAGCTATCAGATGGCGATCCTGCTGCGTGATCTGGGTGTCTATCAATCGTCGATCCAAGCCGCGGCGGACGTCATCATCGCGGCGGGCGTGCCTACCCTGCAAGCGCCGCCTTACATTGCGCGGCTGCGCTACCCGATCTATTACGCAGATCTCGTGCTGGAGCAGGCCGCTCGCTTCGGCTATGACCCGCTGGTGCAGTTTGCGCTCATTCGGCAGGAGAGCCTCTACAACCCGAACGCCGTCAGCAGCGCAGGCGCAACGGGCCTCTCACAGGTCATGCCCGCCACGGGGCGCTACCTTGCGCAGAAGTTGGGCTACAGCAGCTTCGACGTGAGCGACCTCACGCGGCCTTACATCGCGGTTGAGTTCGGCGCGTCTTATATTGAGGAGCAGCTGCGCTTGTTCAACGGCAACGTCCCCGCGACGCTAGCGGCCTACAACGCTGGGCCGGGCCGCGCGCTCGACTGGGTGCGGCTCTCCGGTGGGACGTTGGACGCGCTCATGCTCACCATCCAATTCCAAGAGACACGCACCTACCTCGAACGCATCTACAGCCACTACGCCATCTACAAAGCCCTGTACGGCGTGCCATAATCTGGCGCTGAGCGTCAAAGTTCGCGCAGAAAAAAAGAAGCCTACAACATGTAGGCTCTTGGGGCTAAGTTTCAGCTGATTGGGCGAGGATAGCGCGTACTTTTGACACAAGGTCATGGTGCAGGATCGGCTTGGGTAGATAGTCGTTCGCGCCCGCCTCCATGCCCTGCATGACGCTTTCAGCATCCCCCCGCGCAGAGAGGATCACAATCGGCGTGAGCGCCGTCTCTGAACGAGCGCGGATCGTGCGACATAATTCGATGCCGTTCATGCCGGGCATCATCACGTCCAAAATGATTAGGTCGGGGGTGTTCTGGTCTAGCGTTGCCAACGCGGCTTCCGCGTCTTTAGCCTTTAGGACATTGAAGCCACCGCGCTCCAACATGATCCCAATGAGTGTCAACGCCCCCAATTCGTCATCAACGACCAGAACGGTCTTCTTCATGGTACAGCCCCTTTAACAGGTATTGCTTACTATCCGCACTGTACTTCGAACATACTCTGGTTGTAAGAGCGCCATCTGCGGCAGCCCGCATAGAGTTTCGTACCTGCGATGCTCTTTGTTCCTACGATACCCAAGAAACTGTTCTCAATTCTACCTTATGGGACACTTTTCTTGCAAACCCGATTGATCATTTTGACGTACTCGGAAGTGTATTCGCGTCGAACCCTGCAATCCCCTAGATAGGGGATAGATTAGGTGAATGTTCGAAATAAAATTTAAACGTAGTCCGATCGCGATATTTACTCGAGGAAGGTGAGAAATGCTGAGCCATTCGAATGCAGTTGAAGTGCACCAAGTGTCGAAAAGCTTTGGCAAGTACCGTGCGGTGAGCGATGTCAGCTTTGACGTGCACTACGGTGAGATCTTCGCGCTGCTTGGTCCCAACGGGGCGGGCAAAAGTACCACAATCCGCATGATTTTGGACATCCTGCGCCCTGACACGGGCAGCATCCGTGTGCTCGGCAGCCCCATCAACGACGAGATCAAGAACCGCATCGGCTACCTGCCTGAGGAGCGCGGCCTCTATAAATCCGCTCGAGTGTTAGAGATGATGGTCTACTTGGGGCGGCTGAAGGGCATGAGCCGCAGTGACGCCAGCAAACGCGCCCTGAGCCTGCTAGAAAAGCTGGAGCTGGCCGAATACGCCAAGAAAAAGGTCAGCGAGCTGAGCAAAGGCATGCAGCAGAAAGTACAGTTTGCCGTCACGATCCTGCACGAGCCACGCCTCATCATCATCGACGAGCCGTTCAGCGGCCTTGACCCCGTCAACCGAATGATCGTCCGTGATCTGTTGTTCGACTTCCGTCGGGGCGGTGGCGCGGTCATCATGAGCACCCACCAGATGAACCAAGTCGAAGAGATGGCCAACCGCCTCACGATGATCAGCAAGGGGCAGCAGAAGCTCTACGGCAGCGTAGACGACATCCGCAGCCAGTACGCTAGCCACGCCATCATCGTTGAGGGGCGCGGTGACTGGAACCGACTAGACGGCGTGCTGAACGTGGTGTCTGCGTCTAACGGGCGCGAGGCGTTCAAGCTTTACCTGCGCGACGACGTTAGCAGCGATGCCGTTCTAGCGCAGATTGCTCAAGCGCAGGACTTCGAGATCAACCGCTTCGAGAAAGCCCTGCCAAGCCTTGACGAGATCTTCATCAAAGTAGCCGGGGAGCGCAACGAATGAACCGCGTATGGATTGTCGCCAGTTATGAATTCATGAGCAATATCCGCAAGCCATCGTTCCTGTTCGCTTTGTTCGGCCTGCCATTGATGATGGGCGGCATCTTTGCGATTGTGACGTTGGTGTCTACGATTGCAATCAACAGCGGCGAGGTGCGCGCCGATGCCATCGGCTATGTAGACGTGGTGCCCCTCACTGCCAATCTGACGAACGTTCCAGAGGGCTGGCAGGCCTTCGACACGGAAGAGGCCGCCCGCGCCGCCTACGACGCGGGGGCGATTGATGGTTACTTCTTGCTCAACCAGCGCTTCATGCGCACGGGGCAGCTTGCGTTCTACGCGCGCGGCTCCACGTCGATCGAGCTTGACGACATGATCGAGAGTTTTGTGATGTCTGCGCTGGTGAGCAACACCCAAAGCGACTTGCCCGCTGAGCGCCTTGAGGAACCCGTCAACTTGAATTTGTTCCTGCTCAACACGGGGCGCTTCCTCACGCCCACGTCTTTGATCGTGCTGCTGCTCGTGCCCATCATGTTCATCGTTGTGTTCCTCACTGGTATACAGCTCGGCAGTTCATTCTTGATGTCTAGCATTATCGAGGAAAAGACCAACCGCTTGATCGAGCTTCTGCTGACGACGCTCACGCCTGAACAGCTTTTGAGCGGCAAGATCATCGGTTTGGGGGCGCTGGCGCTGGTACAACTGCTCATTTGGACGATGATCGCGCTGGTCGCATATCTGCTGACACAGAACCTGGAAGCGATGCAAGACTTCAGCCTGCCGCTGGATGTGCTGCTCGTCGCCTTCGTCTACTTCGTCCTTACTTACTTCTTCTACAGCAGCCTGCTGACCGGCATCGGGGCTGTGGTCGACAGCGAGGAAGAAAGCCGCCAATACGCGGGCATCGTGTCTCTGGCGCTGTTTGTCCCGTTGTTCTTCCTGTTCAGCTTTTTAAGCGACCCATCCGGCCCCATCCCCACCCTGTTGAGCTACATCCCCTTCACAGCGGCAATGTCTGTGTCGATCCGCGTGGTGTTTGGTGCGATCACCCTGCCCGAGCTGCTGGCGAGCATGGGCGTCCTGCTCGTATCGACGCTGGTCGTGATCTGGGCGTCAGCGCGCGTGTTCCGATTTGGCATCTTGATGACCGGCAAGCGCGTCACCCTGCGTGAGGTGGCGCAGGTACTGCGCAGTGTTAACTCAGGAGACAGAGCATGACGAAACTACTGGAAGTTTTCCGCTATGAGCTGACGCGCGGGCTGCGGCGGCGCGGCTATCTGTTCGTGACGTTCGGCCTCCCGCTCATCGCGCTCGTGCTAATGTTCGGCTATCACATCGTGCAGTCGCTTCAGCAGCCTAATGCAGGCGATGACCTCAACGCATTCCTCTCAGAGCTGGACTTGCAGGGCGTGCAGCAAGCTGGGCTTGTCGATGAGGCCGAGGTGTTCCCGCCGCCCAACCCGCCGCTGGACCGGTTCTTTGTGCCGTTTGAGACGGTAAACGAGGCGCTGGCTGCGCTCAACGCGGGTCTCGTCGACGTGTTCTACGTCGTCGCGCCGAACTTCATCGAGACAGGCGATGTGACGCTCTACCTGCCGATGCTGGCGCTGGATCGCATTAGCCAACGCCCGATTGAGCAGTTGTTCTACACGACGCTAGCTCGCGACATCGATCCCGTGCTGCTCAACCGCCTACGCCTGCCGATCGAGTTTGAGCGCTTCAACTTGCGCATCGCCGCCGACGCTCAGCAAAACGCTGATTCCGATTTCATAGTCCTCTACCTCTTCGCGATGACGTTCATTCTGGCCGTGTTCATGACGAACGGCTACATGCTACAAAGCGTAATCGAGGAAAAAGAGAACCGCGTGATTGAGGTATTGATTACGTCTGTGCAGCCGACGCAGCTTTTAAGCGGCAAAGTGCTAGCGTTTGCGACGATGGGTCTGCTGCAAATTGTGGTGTGGGGCGTGGCCGCAGCGCTGGCCTTCACGCTGGCGCAGCAGTTGGAGGCGTTGCGCTCGCTGGCGGTGGTGGCCGGGCTGCGCATCCCCACGGAACAACTGCCGTTGATCGCGCTGTACTTCGTCGGCGGGTATCTGTTTTTCGCCGCGGTCTTCAGCGCCATCGGCGCAATCAGCACCTCCATGCGTGAAGGCCCCAGCTACACCGCGATTTTCACGCTGCCCGCGGTGCTGCCCTTCTACTTCTTGCCGCTGTTCCAAGCGACGCCGAACGGGCCGCTGCCGGTCTTCCTGAGCGTCTTCCCGCTCACGTCACCCATCAGCATGATGATACGGCTGATGAGCACCAGCGTCCCGATAGAGCAGATCGTCCTCAGTTTAGGGCTGCTGTTCCTCTCCGCAGTGGGGATGATGTGGGCGGCAGGGCGCTTGTTCCGCGTGCAGACGCTGCTCGCGGGCAGCGTGCCCAAGCTGCGTGACCTGCCGAAGCTGATACGCAGCTAACATCAAAAAGGGCAACCATGTGGTCGCCCGACTCGAATAACACAGCCTCACACCTCAACCCATACTTATCTTGACCTACACTGCGCCCCCTCAGCTAAGGGCTGAGGGGGTTGGGGATGAGGCCTTATTGCTGGCATGCTCGACCATTTGGTTCGCCCGCGTCCTCTCAACCCGCCCACGTGATGAGGCCGGGCTGGAACGGGGTAGACATCAACTCGTTGTAGGGCACGACGCGCACGCTCAGGCCTTGTTCACCGGTCGTTGCGTACTTGAACTGCGTCGTGAACACATACGTTCCTGCTTCGCCGTTGCGGGCCAGCTGCATATCGACCGCTTCGCCGTGGACGATCTCGCCGCGCGTGTCGAGTGGGCCGCAGTAGAGCTGCACCCGCACTTCCTCTGGCTTCAACTCGCCCAAATAGACCGTCGCGGTCACCTCGGACTTACTGCCCACCTTGACATGCCGATCAGCCACGCTGACGTCCAACACGCGCACCTCATTCCAAACGCGCGGCAGGTTGATGCGCCAGTTGACATACGGCAGCGCCACGTCGATCTTGGGCGTCGTCATCTTCACGTAGCGATGGTGGGCCGGCAGGTAGTAGTTCTCAGTGTATTCTTGCACCATGCGATGCGTCGTGAAGAAGTGCCCCAGCTGGCGGATAGCGTTCTTCATCATGGCAATCCACTCACGCGGCAGGCCATCACGCCCTTGATTGTAGAACTTCGGGACGATGTCGCGCTCCAGCACGTTCATTAGCGCCTCGCTCTCGATGCGGTCTTGCACGTCCGATTGCGACTCAGGGTACTGCTCGCCGTTGCCGATGGCCCAGCCCACCTCCGGGTTGTAGGCCTCCGCCCACCAGCCGTCTAAGATGCTGAAGTTCAGGCAGCCGTTGTAGATGGCCTTCATGCCGCTCGTGCCGCTGGCCTCTTTGGGGCGGCGCGGGTTGTTCAGCCAGATGTCGCAGCCCTGCACCAAATAGCGTGCAATGTTCATATCGTAGTTCTCAAGGAACACGATCGAATGGCGGAACTGCGGCATATTGGCCACGCGCACGATCTCGCGGATGAAGGCCTTGCCCTCGTTGTCGTGGGGGTGCGCCTTGCCGGCGAAGATGAACTGCACCGGGCGCTCAGGGTTGTTCACCAGCTTGTCCAGCCGCTCCAGATCGCGGAAGATCAGGGTTGCGCGTTTGTAAGTGGCAAAGCGCCGCGCAAAGCCGATCGTCAGCGCGTCGGGGTTGAGCACTTCATCGGCAAACTCAAGCTCCGCGCTGGACGCGCCGCGGCGGATGAGCTGGGCTTTGAGCCGCTCGCGGCAGAACGACACCAACCGCTCGCGGCGGCGGGAGTGCGTGCGCCACAGCTCGCTATCAGGGATGTTGTCGACGCCTTGCCACATCTCCTTTTGAAAGTCGCGCTTGCGCCAATTCGGGTCAAGGTAGCGGTCATAGAGTGTGGCCATCTCACGACTGAGCCACGTCAGGACGTGAATGCCGTTGGTCACTGCGCCAATCGGCACTTCGTGTTTTGGCAGATTGGGGTACATCCAGTTCCACATCTCACGGCTGACGTCGCCGTGCAGCTGTGCCACGCCGTTCGCGCCGTAGCTCATCTTGAGCGCCATGACCGACATGCTGAACAGGTCATAGCCGCCCATGTCCTCGCGCCCGAGGTCATGGAACTGATCACGCGTGAGTCCTAGCTCACGGGCGTACTCGGTGAAGTGCTCGTCGATCAAGTCGTAGCCGAAGCGCTCTAGCCCTGCTGGAACCGGCGTGTGCAGCGTGAACACTGTGCTCGCGGCGACGATCTCCTGCGCTTGGCGGAAGCTCAGGCCAAACTTGGCCATCTTCATCCGAATGCGCTCTAGCAAGCCGAAGGCGCTGTGCCCCTCGTTGAGGTGAACAACCGTCGGATCGATGCCGAGGGCGGTCAGCGCTCGCACGCCGCCGATGCCCAGCAGGATCTCCTGACGGATGCGCGTGCGCCGGTCACCGCCGTAAAGGCGGTCGGTCAAGCTGCGGTCGTCCTCGCGCGGGTTGTCTGGGACGTTTGAATCAAGCAGGAAGAGCGGGGTACGCCCCACCTGCACGCGCCAGATCTGCGCGTAGAGCTTGCGCCCGGGCAGGTCAACGCTGATCTTGAGCGGGTTGCCGTCTTTGTCGCGCTCCAGCTTGAGCGGCATGTTGGCAAAGTCGTTGATGGGGTAAAGCTCTTGTTGCCAGCCGTCGGCGTTCAGGTATTGTTGAAAGTAGCCTTCCTGATAGAGCAGGCCCACGCCCACCAACGGCACGTGCAGGCCGCTGCTGCTCTTGAGGTGGTCACCGCTCAGCACGCCGAGGCCACCGCTGTAGTTCGGCAGGCTCTCGCCGAGGCCGAACTCCATCGAGAAGTAGGCGATGACCGGCTTCGGGTCAAGGTGGCCGTACTTGCGGTCATACCATGTGTCAGTGTTGTTCATGTATTCGTCAAATGCGCTGATGACCCGCTCATAGTTGGACATAAACGCGGGATCGTTCTTAACTTCCTCGAAGCGCTCCTGCGGGATCATACCGAGCATGGCCACTGGATTATGGTGCGATGCCTCCCATGCTTCTGGATCTATACGGCGGAACAGCGCAATCGCCTCGTGATCCCACGTAAAGCGCATGTTGGACGCCAGATCTTCCAACCGCGCCAGCGCTTTCGGTATCTTGGGTGTGACCGTTACGGTCGTGATAGGCTTAACCACGGATTTTCCTCCTAAACAAAGCAGCCTGTTATGTGTGCTCTAACATCTCGCGCTTCAATGGTAACAGGTGCTTTGCTGTATTGTATTTAGAACACGTTAAGGTTACCCCTCGCATTTCAATCTCGCAATAGCGTTTCAAGCGCGGCGGTGTCCGTCACAGGCTGCTTACAGACAAACCCACGACACACATACGCCGTCGGCAGGTTGTCTCGCATAGGGCGGTCCACCAGCAGCGGGACAGCCGTCACGGTGGCGTCCACGGGCTGCCGCGCCAGCGCAGTGATGGTGTTCGGGCGGTAGGCCTGATGCAGCACGCGCAGCATCTCGCGCGTCGTCGGGTGGGTCGGGCTGCCGATGAGCGCCACCTCGGTTATGCCGTGCACCAGCAAATCCATCGCGTTGAGCGCCTCGCCGAAAGCCTGCGGGTACTGCTGCATGGCGGGGAGCAGCGGGCGCAGCGCGCGCCGCGCTGCGTCCTCGTAGCGGGGGTCCATCGTCAGCGCGAACAAGCGCAGAAGTTGCTTGGCCATCATCGACGTGCCAGACGGGGTAGCGCTGTCTTGCAGGCTGCGCGGGCGCACGATGAGGGCTTCATGGTCGTCGCTCGTGTCGAAGAAGCCGGCCCCATCTTCGGCGCTGAAGTGCGCCAGCACAAAGTCCGCCAGCAGCCGCGCCGCCTTGAACCACTTTTCGAGGTACGTCAGTTGATACAGCTCAAGGAACCCGTCGATCAAGTTGGCATAGTCCTCCAGCACGGCGTTGATGCGCGCCCGACCGTCCTTATAGGTGCGGTAGAGCCGCCCATCGGGCTGCATCATCGTCTCGAGCAGGAAGTCACCGGCGCGCTCGGCAGCAGTGCGATAAGCGTCGTTGGGCAGGCAGCGCGCTGCCTCGGCGAGGCTGGCCAGCATCATGCCGTTCCATGCGGTCAGGATTTTGTCGTCTAGCCCCGGGTAAGTGCGCTGGGTGCGCGCACTGTAGAGACGGTCGTTGATCTTGCGCAGCGCAGCCTCCAGCTCTGGCAGGGTCAGCCCCAGCCGCTTGGCCACTATCGCCGGCTCGGTCGGCACGTAGAGGATGTTGTGGCCTTCAAAGTTGCCGCCGCGCGTCAGGCCGTAGTAGTCGATGGCGATCTCCGCCGCGTTGGGCAGCTCGTCGGCCAGCGGGGCGAGCGCTTCTTCCACCTCTTGGATCGTCCAGACGAAGAACTTGCCCTCCTCGCCCTCGCTGTCGGCGTCGGTGGCGCTGTAGAAGCCGCCCTCTGGCGCAGTCATCTCGCGCAGCACGTAGTCATAGACCTCATCGGCGATGCGGCGGTAGAGCGGCTCGCCGGTGGCCAACCATGCATGCAGGTACAAACG
>DAOUBS010000155.1:0-9620 GCA_034432435.1 Anaerolineae bacterium | reverse complement strand
CCTCTCGCTGGGGGACTACGGTGAAGCCGCCCACGCGCAAGACTTGAACAGCCCGCTGGGGAAGATCCTACGCTTCCAAGTGACCGACGAGGGCTTGATCCCCGCCACCGGCAACCCCTACGGTGACGACAACCCGGCCTACGCCATCGGCTTCCGCAACCCGTTTGACTTCACGTTCGACGCGCTGACAGGCCGGCTCTACGTCAGCGAGGTCGGGCCAAGTTGTGACGACGAGATCAACCTTGTGCTGCCGGGCTTCAACTACGGTTGGCGGCCAGACTATGAATGCGTCGGCACGGGCTTGATCCGCGGGCTGACGCTCTACGCGCCGCCGATGTTGAGCTTCACCCCCGTTGAAGCCCCCACTGGCTTGATTGTCTATCGTGGGGCGGCCTTTCCTGCGTGGCAGGGCGACTTGCTGTTCTGCAACTGGAACTTTGGCGACCTGCGGCGCGTCGTGCTCAGCGCGGATGGGACGAAGGCCGAGGCGGTCCACAAGCTGGAGTTGGGGCGCGTGGGCTGCCGTATCGACCTTGTGGAGGGGCCAGACGGCGCGATCTACTTCGGCACAGTTGAGGCGGGCAGCGGCGCGATTATGCGGCTTGTCCCCGTTACGGACTGAGCACTTGTAGGCCAGCGCGCCCACGCAAAACCCGCTGCCTTTCCTATGCAGCGTTTACTTTTCTGGAGCATAATGCTTTCAGATTCCTGAACATGAGTGAGGAGGAGAAACAATGCCTAGTGATTTTGTCGGCACGGGGGCAGCCGGATTCTACATCGACCCGCTGTACTTTGTGTTCGTGCTGCCCGCCATGCTGCTGGCGTTTTACGCGCAGAGCCGCGTGCGTTCCGCCTATGGCAAGTGGAGCCGCGTCCGCAACAGTCGCGGCGTGACGGGCGTCCAAGTGGCACAGGCGCTGCTGCCCCGCGAGAATATGACCAACGTCCGCGTGGAGGGCACGCCCGGCGAGCTGAGCGACCACTACGACCCGAGCAAGAACATCCTGCGCTTCTCACCCGCTGTGGCCCACCAGCCGACCATCGCCGCGATGAGCATCGCCGCCCATGAGATCGGCCACGCCGCCCAAGACCGCGACGGCTACCTATGGCTGCGCGTGCGCGGCGGCATCGTCCCCTTCGTGCAGATCGGCTCACAGTTGGGCTACTTGGTCTTCTTCTTGGGGCTGCTGGGTCAGCTTACAGGCTTGGCGTGGCTGGGCATCTTGCTTATCGCCAGCGGCACGATCTTCGCGCTCGTCACGCTGCCCGTCGAGCTAGACGCGAGCAACCGCGCCATGCGCATGCTGGAACAGCACAACCTTGTCACCAGCGCTGAAGAGAAACGCGCCGCCCGCGACATGCTGGATGCCGCCGCGCTGACCTACTTCGCCGCTGCTGCTCAAGCCCTAAGCGTGCTGCTGTACTACGTGATGCTGCTCATGCGCGCTAGCGCCAGCAGCCGCAACCGCCACTGAGCAGGGGCGACCCGTATGATGCACGATAGGTAGGGGGTGGGCGCGCTGCCTCACCCCCTCCGCTTGCGGGGTGAACAAACGGATAATGCGGGCGTTGTCCTTGCAAGGTTGCGTGTTACACTCGAAGGCAGTTCACCGTCAGCAAGGCGCTCTGTCATGGAACCTCTGGAAACGCACCTCGACCGATCCGATCCGACGTTTCAGGCCAACGAAGCTCACAACCGTCAGCTTGTAGAGCAGCTGCGCGAGCGGCTGGCGCTCGTGCGCGAGGGCGGCGGTCCCAGCTACCGCCAGCGCCACGAAGCGCAGGGCAAGCTCTTCGCCCGTGAGCGAATTCAGCGGCTACTGGACGAAGGATCGCCCTTTTTGGAGGTGGCCCCGCTGGCTGGCTGGGAACTTTACCACGGGGAGACTGTTCCTGCGGCGGGGGTGGTGGCGGGCATCGGGCGCGTGAGTGGCGTCGAGTGCGTCATCCTCGCCAACGATGCGACCGTCAAAGGCGGCTCTTACTACCCGATCACCGTCAAGAAGCACCTGCGCGCCCAACAGATTGCCCTAGAGAACCACCTGCCCTGCATCTACTTGGTGGACAGCGGCGGCGCGTTCCTGCCGATGCAGGATGAGGTCTTTCCCGACGCGGACGACTTCGGGCGCATCTTCTACAACCAAGCGCAGATGAGCGCGCGCAAGATCCCACAAATCGCCTGCGTGATGGGGAGCTGCACCGCGGGTGGGGCCTACGTGCCCGCTATGAGCGATGAGACGGTCATCGTCAAGGGCACAGGGACGATCTTCCTCGGCGGGCCGCCGCTGGTGAAGGCCGCCACCGGCGAGGAGGTCAGCGCCGAGGACTTGGGCGGGGCCTACGTCCACACCCACATCTCTGGCGTAGCCGATCACTACGCAGAGGACGACGAGCACGCCTTGCAGATCGTGCGCGGGATCGTCGCCTCGCTCAACTGGCGCAAGACGATCCCCGCGCGGCTGCGCCCACCCCGCCCGCCGCTCTACGACCCGCAGGAGATCTACGGCTTGATCCCGCCGACCTTCCGCCAGACCTACGACGTGCGCGAGTTGATTGCTCGAGTCGTCGACGGCAGCGAATGGCAGGAGTTCAAGGCCAACTACGGCACGACGCTCATCACAGGGTTTGCGCACATCGAGGGCTTCCCCGTGGGCATCTTGGGCAACAACGGCGTGCTGATGAGCGAATCAGCGTTGAAGGCCGCGCACTTCATCGAGTTGTGCACGCACCGCATGATCCCGCTGGTGTTCTTGCAGAATATCACGGGCTTCATCGTGGGCAAGGACGCCGAAAACCGCGGCATCGCGCGCGACGGCGCGAAGATGGTGCACGCGGTGGCCAACGCGGCTGTGCCCAAGTTCACGGTGATCGTCGGCGGCAGCTTTGGCGCGGGCAACTACGGGATGTGCGGGCGCGCCTATGGGCCGCGCTTCCTGTGGATGTACCCCAACGCGCGCATCAGCGTGATGGGTGGCGAACAGGCGGCCAACGTCCTGCTGACGATCAAGCGCGATCAGCTCGCCCGCGGCGGCCAGCCCGACATGACCCCCGACGAACAGGCTGCCTTCAAGCAGCCCATCCTTGACAAGTACGAGCGCGAAGGCAGCCCTTACTACAGCACCGCCCGCCTGTGGGATGACGGTATCATCGACCCAGCCCAAACGCGCGACGTGCTGGCGCTGGCGATCAGCGCTGCCTACAACGCCCCCATCGACGAGACGCGCTACGGCGTGTTTCGGATGTAAGCGCATCAGCGGTACGCCCTCTTCTCAGTCGGGGGGAAAGAGGTGAGGGCGTGCGGCTCTATGGGTGCAGTGAGTCGCGTCCCTACTCGATCTCGACTCGGTTCTTGCGCTTGTTGTTAGGCGCGTCGTCGTCCAGCTCTGCGACGCGCCAGACCTCGATCTTCACATCCGCCATGTAGGCCACGGCGGCGGCCACCAGCGCCCACCAGCCGCCCAGCACCAGCGCCGCCCCCGCGCCTACCACCGCCGCTGTGACTGGGATCGTGAGGATCTCACGGCCTGCGGCGGTCTTCAACGTGATGCGGCGGATGTTGCCCTTGCGCACCAGCTCCTTGATGAAGGCCACGGCCTCGCTGCTCTTGACGCTGAACTCTTCCACAATTGCTTCGGCGTTGTTGGTCCGTTTGTTGGTCATCGTTTGGTTCCTTCTATATCGTTAACGTGCATAGTGTAGCCCAGCGCTGACATCTATCTATAGGCCGCTGGATGGGTTCTGAACCCGCCAAGTGGCCCAGATTAGTCTTGATCGGACTGGCTGAGCCGCTCAGGGTAGACGATTGCGTTGTCGCTGTCTTTGGCAAAGCTCGCAATCTCAAAGCGCAGGCGGAGGAAGAAAGCTACAATTCCCAGCAGGATCGTCAGCGGCAAGACGAAGAACACCCCCACTGCCCCCACGGCCACCGCCGCCGTCAGTGGCAGGTTCACCAGCTCTTTGCCGTCTTGGCCGCGGACGATCAACAACCGCTCGTTGCCCCACTGAATCCACGACTGGATCGTTGTTTTGACCGCTTGGCTGTCTAATGCGATGTTGTCATTGGTCTTTTTAGGTTTGTCGCTCATAGCCACGCCTCGTTGATGATCGATGTATGTTTAATCATATATACGCTGTTAATCCCTCACAAGTTGCAGAACGCTCATCCGTTAAGGCGGCGCTTGCTGAAGGGGACTTGCTGTGCCCACGAAAATGAAAACCGGGCACGGCAGGCGCTGTCCCTATCTTGCGGGGCGGCCTGCTGCCGTCGCATAATCAACCGCTGTAACTGCTGTAACTTAGGAGTGATCTGATGCACGTTGCCCCCTCACACCGTGCACTGGTCGCTTTGATCCTGCTGGCGGTCGGCGTGCGTCTAGCGTATGCCGGCTGGTTGATCGGAACGGTGGGAGCCGATAGCCTCGATCAAGGCGACTACGTCCTGTACATCTCTGGGGCGCTGCACATCGTCGAACATGGTGACTTCAACAACAGCTTGTTCCTGCCGCGTCCCCCCCTCTTTCCGCTGATCGTGGCCGCGCTGGGGGTGAACTCGACCGCGGTGCTGCTGGCCAACGCGCTGATGGGCGGGCTGGTCGTGGGCTTTGTCTACGCGCTGGGGCAGCGGCTGAACCTGCCGCATTGGGCGGTGATCGGCGGGGGTGTGTGGTTCGCGCTTGACCCGACGGCCATCGACAAAGGCGCGGTGCTGCTTGACCCCGTGCCGTGGAGCGTGTTCGGCATCACGGGCATGGTGGCGTGCTTGCTGGCGCTGGCGCAGGCCAAGCGCCCGGGGCAGGCGCTGCGGGCGAGCGTCGCGGCGGCGGCCTGCTTTGCGCTGGCGGTGCTCTGCCGCCCAGAGTCATTCTTGATTTGGACGGGGCTGGGCGTGTGGTTCTTGTGGTTGGCGCGCCGCTGGTGGCCGATGGTGCTGCTTTACATGGGGCTGTGCGCGCTGCCGATTGCCCTGTGGACGTTCCACAACGCCCAAACCTTCAACTATCCCACCTTTTCCACCGTCAGCGGCTTCACGATGGCCTTCTACCGCGCCAACTCGGTTGAGCGGCTGGCCACCGGCAAGGACATCGACACGATCAACCTTGAGATCACCCGCCGCGTGGAGGCGCTGCTGGGCAACGACCCCGCCGCCGTCGATGAGTTCACCCGCTTCGGCTATCACGCCGGCAGCCCCGAGATCGGCAAAGCGCTGAATCAAGTGTCGTTCGACATCTTCCGCGCCTACCCCGTCGAGTACGTCTTAACGATGGGGCTGGGGGCGCTGCGCTTGTATGGGCTGTGGCCAGAGGCGCCTCAACTCAGCGAGGCGCTGCGCGTGGCCTACAACGCGGCGCTGCTGGGGCTGGCGCTGCTAGGCTGGGGGCGGCTGATCACGCTGCGCCAGTGGCCAGCGGCGGTGCTAGTGTTCCTCGTCGTGGGCTACTACACGGCGGGCGTGCTGCTCGTTAAGAACGCCGCGCTGGAAGGCCGTGAGCGCGCCGTCCTCAACCCGTATCTGACGCTGTGCGCGGCGTTCGGGCTGGGCTGGCTGATCGCTCAGCGTGCCCGCTGGAGCACGCTCATCGCCGCGCGGATCATGGGCATATCTACCATGCGGCCTTGATACTCGAACACGCCGCGCCCCTGCGCCTGCGCCGCGTTGAAGGCGTCCACCAGCGCCTGTGCCGCCGCGACCTCCTCGGGCGTGGGGGTGAAGGCCTGTTGAATCGGAGCGACTTGGCGCGGGTGAATCGCCAGCTTGCCGTTGTAGCCCATCTCAAGGGCGCGCTGCGTCTCGGCGATGAGCGCGGTGTCGTCGGCGTCGTTCAAGTGGATGTAGACTGTGTCGATGGCTTGGCGGCCTGCGGCTTTGGCGTGGAGCACCACCGCCCCGCGCGCGTAGGCCACCTCATGACCAGAAGGGGTGCGCTTCGCCCCCATGTCGCCGGCGAGGTCTTCCGCGCCGAAGATCAGCGCGACCAGCCGCCCCGCGCTGGTGGCAATCTCGCGCAGGTTGACCACGCCGAGCGCCGTCTCGATGATCGCCAAGAGCTTGATGCTGTCGCGCGGCCAATTGTGTTGATCTTCGGCCAGCGCCAGCAGCGCATCCACCCGCGCCACTTGCTCAGCGGATTCCACTTTGGGCAGGACGTAGCCATCAGGGCGCGCGTGGACGGTCGCCTTGATGTCCTCTACGTAGAGCCAGCCTGGGATCACCTGATTAATGCGCACGAGCCGTTCCGTCTGGCCGAAGTCGACTTCTCGCAGCGCTGCCGCCACGCACTCGCGCGCGGCTTGTTTCTGCGTTAGCGCCACTGCGTCCTCTAGATCCATGATGACGCTGTCCACGTCGAGCGCTGCGCCCTTCTCGATCTTGCGCCGCGCGTCCCCGGGCATGAACAACAGCGCCCGCCGATTGCGTTCCATGTCTAACTCCCCTTCCAAAAAATTTATTCGATCCCCAAAACGGCCACAGCCCGCCGCGCACCCACAGTATAAATCGAAACGCCCACAGGGGGTTAGCCTGTGGGCGCGGTCGGAGCAATCACCCGGTCACCGGGCAACAATTACAGCGTGCTGCTTGGTTAGCGGGTGCACCCCATCAGACCATACAACATGCGATCACCTCCTTTGTCTCGTGGACAATGGCTAGAGTGTAGCCGCCCGTGTGCAAGTTGTCAAGCCTTTAAAAATCTTTCATGAACCGTCTAGAATTTTATTCACACCTTGCTCATTCTTAGTTCAGTCGGGTGAACGCGCCAGAGCCGGCGTCCACCAGATACTGCACGCCGCTGACGGTGACGACAGCTTGCGTGCGCGCTGGCCCCCAGCGGATGTCGCTGGGCGTGCCCTCACCGATGAACGGGCCAAAGGGCTGCCATTGGCCGCCCTGCACGCGCCCCAACTGCACTGGCCCCTCGCGCCCGCCCAAGCGCCCGAACGCCACGACTGCGCCATCTGGCCGCTGCACCGCCCCCGTGACCCACGTCGCGGTGGGGCCGCCGTCGAACAGCACTTCAATCTGTTCCTCGTCGGGCTGGCCGTCTGGCTTGAGGCCCATAATCGCCACCAGCCAGCGCCCATCGCGCGCCTCTCCGCTGATTAAGATGCGCCCATCGTTCAGATAGCTGGCGCTGTCGTACATGAACAGGCGGGGGGCAAGCGTGGCGTTCTCTCTAATGACGGGCACGACGGCGAACGCCCGCTTGCTGCGCCCCTCCCAGAAGGTGGTGTAGAGCACCAGCATCGCGTTGCTGTCGCTGCGCCAGAGCACCTGCCGCGCGTAGTAGTTGCTCGTTACCTTCTCATCCGCAAGTTGGCAGCTCGCGTAGGTGTCGTTGGGGCAGTCGTAGGCTTGGGCGAAGGCTTGATCGCCAAACCACACCCACAGGCCGGTGTCGCCGCTGTCGCGTCCTTCTGGCGTGCGGATGACGAAGGCGAGCTTGGTTCCATCCGGCGACCACGCGATTTCGACCACGCGGTCATCGTTCTGGTCGGCGCTGGGGGCGAGCGGCTGCCCCTCATAGAACGGCGACGAGGCGATGCGCTGTTCGCCGCCGCCGCCAACAGGAACAAACGCGAGGTTGCCGGCGGGGTCAACGCGGGCGTAGCTGCGCGCGTCGCGCGGGTTGACGGCGAGCAGCTCCACCGCGCCGGGCAGCGCCGCGCCGAAGTAGGCCGCGCCCGGGGCCACCGTGAAGCGCGCTGCCTGCACGTTGAGCGGGTTGAACATTGCCGCGAACGAAATCGGCGGCAGCGCCGGCGTGGCCGTCAGGGTGGGCGGCGGTGGGAGGGGCGTTAGGGTGGGCGCGGGGGTGCTGGTCGGCAGGTCTGGCTCAGGCGATGCCGTGCCGGGCACTGGCGTGATGCGGATGCCAACCTGATCGGGCGGGACGGTGGCCGTGATGACCTCCGTCAGCGGGTCGAGCGTCGGCTCAAGGGTGTTGGTTGGGCTGGCAGGCGGGACGGGCGTCCACGTGGGCGGCTCGGTGGGCGGGGGCGTCTGCGCTTGGGCGGTCAGCGTGAAGGCCTCCACGATGCGGGTGAGGTCAACGGTGGGCGCGTCGGTCGGTGTGGCGGTGGACGTGACGGACGGGGTGAACGTCGCGCTGGGCGACGGCACAGGCGTCTCGGTCGGCGCGGGGGTGAAGGTGGCAGTAGGCGGCGGCGGGATAGGCGTCGGGGATGGGATCGGCGTATTGGTCGGAAGGGGCGTGGCCGTCGCTGTTGGGCTGATTGTCGGGGTGGCAGTGGGGGTGAGAGTCTGCGTCGGCGTCATGGTGAAGGTGGGCGTGTCAGTCGGCGTCGCCGTGTCAGTCGGCGTTGAGGTGAGGATGGGCGTGTTGGTGACGGTGGGCGTGTTCGTGGGGGTGAGTGTCGCTGTTGGTGTCTCGGTAGCGGTCGGTGTCGCCGTCAACGTAGCGGTGTTGGTGGGGGCAGGGGTGGCCGTCGCTGTGCTGGTAGCGGTCTCGCTCGGCTGGGGCAGCGGGCTAGGCGTGGTGGTGGCGGTCGTGGTGGCAGTGGCGGTGTTGGTGAGCGTGCTGCTGGACGTGGTAGTCGGTTCCAGCGCGATGATCGTCGCCTGCGGGGTGTTGGTGGGCGGCGGGGTGGGCGTGACGCGGGGTGTGACGCCGCCGCACGCGCTCAGCGCAAGCAAAGCCATCAACCCCATCACTCTCCAAACGCGCATTTCTCACCTTTTGTAAGCTCTTTTTACACGATTATAGAGCGAAGTCAGCCGTTTTGGCCGCAATCGCTCAGGCTACGCCTTGCCTACGGTATGACAGTGTCTGTTAATTATGTTAAGAAAAATTAAAGAAAAGTAGTTTCAGTCAAATTGTAGAAAAAACAGAAAAAAGCAAATTTTTTCGAAATTTTGAAAAAAATAAGCTAAATTATCGAAAAATTTAGCAAAACGCGCTCTTGACATTTTCTTAAAATAAACTTAACATATGGACATCGATTAGGACCAAATAGACCGAAGGGAGTGTTCACCATGAACCTCAACATCGCACAACGTATCATCGCACATGTCGCCAATCTGACTGCGCTGGCCAGCACGTTTCAGGCTAAGTTTGGTCGGGATTATCGTTTGACGGGGGACAGCCCTGCCGCCGCATGGGAACTCTATCGCAGCATCATGGCCGAGCAGACCAACATCGCCAGCCTGCTGGAGCCTGCCGCCGTTCAGACGCCCTACAGCCGCTACGGCAAATGGTGGGAGCGGCGCGACGTGGTCGATCAGGCCATCCTCAACGAGCTGGGCGCGGACGCAATGACGCTGGTCGAGCGCTGCGCTTACCTGAGCGCGGAGGGCAAGCCCACCGAAAACTCGCCGGTGCTGCTCGTCGTGCAGCAGTCGATTGCTGGCATGCTCCACCCGGCTACGCGCCCCGTTGCGGTCCAGTCCCCCGCCGTTCAGGAGGCTGTCTAGGTATGCCCGCTCGATGGCATCGCAGCGATTTCTGACGCAGCCCACTACCAAGTGGGCTGTTTTATTTGAGCAGCCACGTTTGCACCAGCAACCCCCTTCAGGGGCCGTGCTTCCAGCCGAGTGCTTGAGCGCTCGGCGTTTGATCTGTTTATCTCTAGGCACTCTATTGATTGACAAACCTTTCTCGTCATGT
>DAOUBS010000154.1:0-14558 GCA_034432435.1 Anaerolineae bacterium | reverse complement strand
CATGTTGGCGACGTCGGTGTATACGTTGCGGTAGGGCGTGCCAGTGAAGCCGATGCCGGCAATCGGGAAGCGGCTGATGAGTTCAAGGGCGTCTGTCCACTCACCGATACGCATCTGAGTTGCCAAGTCTGCGCCTTGAAACGCTTGAAAGATACGGTCGATGTAGTTTTGAGTCTGTGGCAGGAACAAAAACCCGCTAGCAGCGATCATCAGGATGGGAATGTACTTACGATGACGAACCAGAACGAGGACGCCGAGGCTGAAGGCGAAGGCCAAGAACGACGCGCGCGAGTTGGACAAGTAGAGCGCCAGCACACACAGGCCGCACAACAGCCCCGCGAGCCAGCGCGGACGCAGCACTTTCGAGTCAGCCAGCACGTGTGGCAGCAGCAGCGCTGCGCCAACTGCCATGACCCCGCCGAGGGCGTTCGGGTCAACCCATGTGCCAATCGC
Source organism: Anaerolineae bacterium (assembly GCA_034432435.1). GTDB lineage: Bacteria > Chloroflexota > Anaerolineae > Aggregatilineales > Phototrophicaceae > JANWYT01. The sequence continues at coordinate 14,105 of DAOUBS010000154.1, read as the reverse complement.
GCGCTCGCCGAGGGCGGGGTTGCTTTCGATGTAGCGGACGACGCCCCCGTCCGGGTAGCCGAAGCGCGCCAGCCGCACGAGGATGTTCTCGGTGAGCGTATCGGGCAGCGCATACAGGCCAATGGCGATGGCCGCTTGTGCGCCAGAGCCAACCATGAGGACTTGCACAATTCGCGTGAGGCTGCGTGTGTCGCGCAGCAAGTCAACGAGGATGAAGGTCATTCCTATGGCTAGCAGCGCTGCCGCCAGACGGCGGAGGATGGTGGCTGTCGGGGGGCCATACTGCATACCCAACGCGAACGCAAAGATGAACCACATGATGTAGAGGGTAATGAGGGCGTGAACCGGCGTCAGCGCAAAGCCGGTCTGCTCGCGGGTCATGCGTCGAATGATGTACACGAGCACAAACGCGCCGAGCGCAGCGTCTAGGAAGCTAGGCGTGATGCCAATGCGCACTGGCAGCGTGCCGAACGGCAGCAGCATGAGCGAAAACAGCGCCACTATGAGAGCCATCCTCACGCTGCTGAGGGCAATGAAGCCAACTGTGAAGCCGCCCAGCAGCGCTAACGCGACGACTGGCCCCAGCGCGGCCATGCCCAGCGCAATCAATCCCGCACAAAGCCCAATCATCAGGCCGGTGATGATCGACTGTGTGACGGTGGAGCGCCTGGAAAACCAGAGTTGTAGGCTGAGAGATGTGTTCATGGAATAGCAGCTCTGAAGCGACGACTGACCAGCCAGACGAAGAGCGCTGCCCACGTGGCCGCACTGATCATCCCCCCGATGATCGCGCTCAGCGGGCGATAAGTCAACGCCAGAGTGTGCTCACCGGCTGGAATCTCGAAAGCCATCAGCGCGCCATACGCCCGCCGAATCGGGATCGGGTTGCCGTCTAGGGTGGCCTGCCAGCCCGCATAGTCGACTACTGACAGAGACAGGATGGCGTTCTCAGGCGTGTTAACAGTGATGGTCAGCGCTTCAGGCGCAAACTGCGCAACGCTGGCGCGGCTGTTGCGCGGCGGCTGGTTGGGCAGGGTCTGTGTGAGGTCGCCGAGCAAGATCACCGAGTCACGCGGGCGGTAGCGCGGGTCGTTCAGCAGCGCCCACGCGAATTCGTCACTGTCGACCACGTCGGCGCGGTAGAGCAGATGGGCGAACGGGCGCGGATCGTCGAGCTGGTGCAGGAAAATCGATCCGTAGCGATCTGTGCCCTCTGCCAAGATCTGTGTTGGCGTGGAGAATGACGCGCGGTCACTGTAGACGTATTTCACCGCGAACAGTTCCCACGCGAGGGGGTTGTGGCTGTAGTCGCGGTTCACGATGCGCTCAACCGTTGTGATAAACAGCGGGCTGATGCCGCGGATGTCTTGTAGACGAACGACGCTTGCATAGTGATCGTGCAAGCCGCGGAAGCCATCGACGCGAAACGCCTGACGGTCTGCGCGGATGATCTCGGTCAGATCAGCGGCGGGTTGTAACGTGCCGATCTGTTCTCGTGGGACAAACACAGCTGAGCTGCCGAGGCCGAGGCGGAACAGCTCCAGCGCCACGAAGAGCGGGATCAGGGCGCTGGTCACAGGGATATGATGACGCTGTGAAGCGGCCCACAAGGCGAAGCAGGCGACCGTGCTCAACAGTAGTGGGGGCAGTGCCTCCTGCTGTTCCCCCACTGTAACCGACGCCGCCCAAAATGCTAGATACAACAAGCTCAAGGCGATGAACCATCCGCGCACATAACGCCGCCAGCGCTGTGGATGTGCTGCTGTCGCCACGGTGACGCCGTAGGCAGCCATAACCGCCAGCCCAGCGTTGACAAGGAACGCGAAACGTTCCTGACCGCGGAAGAAGCTCAACCCTGTAGGCAGTGGGTAGACCCACCCGTAAAAAGGCGCGTTCCCACCGAAGCTGAGCAGCAGCGCCGCGAACGCTACGCCGCCCCAAAACCACGCTGAACGATCCTGAAGCGCCCACAGCGCCACGCTTAAGCCGGTCACGCTGATGAACAGCGGTGAATACAGGCTGACAACGCCGGGCACGATCATCTGCACCACGTCATGAATGGGGAAGCCGTTGGCCTTCTGTGCGAAGTCCATATCCGCGCGCGATGTGACGCGCAGGTATTCGAGGCCGGGCAGCAGCGTCACGGCGGTTGTGCCGAACGTCACGCTGCCGAACGTGGCCAACGTCAGCGCAGCCGTCACCGGCCTCAGACGGTGCTGCCAGCTCAGATAGAGCAGGTAGCTGACGCCCAACACTGTGCAGAACCACGACGTTTGTGAGTGGCCAGCCAGCCATGACATCCCCAACGCGGCGGATGCGGCCATCAGCCACCCCCATCTGACCCCGTTCGGGTGCACGGCGAGGCGTAGCGCGGCCAGCATCAAAGGCAGCCAAACCGCGCCCTCGAGGATAGCAAGCTGTGGGAGTGGATACCCTGTGAGGAAGCCTCCATAGGTCGCAACGAGGCTGCCGGTGACAGCCGCGGGGACAGAGCCTGTGCGATCCCATGTGAGGAGCCGCAGAAAAATGTACCAGCCGATGGAGGCGACGAAGAAATGGATCAACCCCTCTAGCAGGAGCGCTTCAACGCGCCAGCCGCCTATCGCGTGTGCCGCGGCGATCATGAGCAGGCGCAGCGGATAAAAGACTGCCGTCTGCGGGTCGGCGATGAAAGGGAACCCGGCATGGTTATAGGGGTTCCACAGCGGGAGTTCACCGCTGGTCAGGCGGTCGAATTGGTAAACGCTGAAGGTGTAGAACTGGCCGTAGAAATCGCCCTGTGCTGGCAGCAAGGCGCTGTCGCTCAACGGTAGAGCGCGCGCGAAGAACAGGAGCCACAGCACAGCCAACAGCGCACACGCCGCGAGGTCAATCAACCACGGAGGACGGCTCATGGGTTGACTCGTAGGCCGCTGCGGATCACCTGCCAGTAGGCGTGGATGCGCTGCTGGCGCAGGGAGCGCTTGCTGCCGAGCATTCCTTTGACCGCCTCAAGCGCAATCTGCGACAGGTAGCTGGCGAACAGAAAGGCGCGCAGCAGGTGCGCGAAGGCTGCCCCGTGCACCTTGCGATGGTAGCGGATTTTGCTGGTCTGAAAGTAGATGTGCTTGAGCGCGCCGACTTGATCGCTGCTGGCTCCGCCGTAGTGGATGATGTGCGCGTCGGCGTGGTAGACGATGCGCCAGCCTGCATCTGAGGCGCGTTTGCAAAAGTCTAGCTCTTCAGAGTACATCCGATACGCCTCGTCGAGGGAGCCGACTTGTTCAAAAACAGAGCGTCGCACCATCAAGGCTGACCCCTGCATCCACTCGACGTCTTGCGTTTGATCGTCTGGCATATCTCTAACGTAGAAGTGATCAAGTACCTGACGCGGCGCATAGCCTTGCAGCCATGTGCTCTCGAAGAAGGCGGTGAGGTGCGTCGGAAAGCGGCGGCGGGTGGATTGAGTCGTCATGTCAGCGTTGAAGGTGTGCGGGCCAGCGATGCCAACGTCTGGATTGTCTTGCATGAACGCGACAAGATCGGGCAGCGCAGCGCCGAGCAGCACAGTGTCAGGGTTAAGCAGGAACACAAATTCACCGTGAGAGGCGTGTATGCCGAGGTTCGTCCCGCGGGTGAAGCCGACATTTTCCTGACAGGCGATCATCGTAACATCGGAGTAATGATCTCGAACCCGCGTGACAGTGTCGTCCGTACTGGCAGAGTCTACCACAATGATCTCAACAGCAAGGGGGGGATTGACGGCGGCGGCGCTGGTGTGGATGCTCTCAATGCAAGCAAGCAGAAGGTCAGCCACGTTGTAGCTGACGATTACAATGCTGCAAGTAGGGTGGCTTTTTACATCATTCATGCGAAATAGTTTACCAGCGTTTTACAACTCAGCGAAAGATTGGTTACATCCCTCGACTATGTTGAGTGTAGAGACAAATAGTCGTAGGAGAGAGTCAAGATGAACAAGAAGCAGCTATTCGTTGGGGCAAGTGCGTTGGCGCTGATCGCAGGAGTGGCGGCAGCACAGGGAGGCCGCGATGAGCCGGGCGGTGGACCGGGTGGACGCGGGCCGTGGATTCGGCAGGGGCAGGCGGGCAACGCCGGGGCGCTCGTCCAGCAGTTGACCGATCTAACAGGCTTGACGCTGGTCGAAATACGCGATGGCCTGCGCAATGGCCAGACGCTGGCCGAACTCATCACATCATCTGGCGCTGATCTTGCTAACGTCACAGAAGAGATCATCGCTGCTGTGACTGAGCGCATCAACGCGCAGGTAGCCGTGGGGCGTCTGACTCCACAGCGTGCTGAGGCACTTCTGGCTGAACTGCCTGCTCTCGTGGATGACGTGTTGAACGGTGAAGCAACCCTGCGCGATTCATTAAGGTTGGGCGGGATGAGGAACGCCGCGACCGTCGGTGATCGCTACGATTACGTGATCCGCACGTTGATGCAGACTACAGGGCTGACACGGCTTGAGGTGCGCGATGCGCTCAGCGCAGGGAAGAGCATTGCTGTCATTCTGGAGGAAGCAGGTCAGTCCCTTGAGGCGTTCATCAACACTCTGCTAGAGCCAATGCGGGCACGCCTCGATGAAGCAGTGGCCGCGGGGCGCATCAATCAAGCGATTGCGGACGCTCGTATCGCCCTCATGACCGCTGAACTGGAGTATCGGCTGACGCAAACCCCGTGGCGGGCGCGTTAGCTGCGGGGGGTGAAGAGGCGCAGCGCGTTCTGGATGGACGCCTGCGCCACATCTGTTTCAGGGATCGCCCGCACAGCCGCCAGCCGCTCCACGATCAAGGGGATGTAGGCTGGCGTGTTACGTTTGCCACGATGTGGAATCGGTGTGAGGTAGGGGCTGTCAGTTTCTACGAGGATGCGATCAAGCGGGGCGTGGGCGGCTACTTGGCGAGTGACCTCAGATTTTTTATACGTGATCGGCCCGGTGAACCCTAGATAAAATCCCATTGTTAGGGCTTGCGCTGCGTGATCGAGGTCACCGCTGAAGGAGTGGAGCACGCCCGGGCGCTGAGGATCGGCGGCGCGCCAACTGGCCAGCGTGGCGAGGGTTGGCGCGTGGGCGTCGCGGTTGTGAATGATGACGGGTAGCTTGTACTCATTGGCTAGCTCGAGCTGCGCCTCAAAGGCTTGCTGCTGTCGGTCTGGCGGGCTGAAGTCCCAATAATAATCCAGCCCGATTTCGCCGATAGCCACCACTTTGGGGTGGGGCAGCAGCGCGCGCAGTTGGTCGAGATGTTCGGGCGCGTAGTCTGCGGTAGCGTTGGGATGAATGCCTACCGCCGCGTAGACGCCGTCATAACGCTCTGCCAGCGCGATCACCTCACGGCTTGTTGTCAAATCGATGGCTGGAACGACAAAACGGGTGACGCCGACAGCCGCCGAGTCAACGAGCACTTGGTCAAGGTCATCGGCGTAGGCGTCAAAGTTCAGATGACAGTGGGTGTCGAACAATCCCATTGGGGCAGGCTATCTTGTTAGTGGTCGAGGCGTCATACGATGTCGCTGGGGTTGTGTTTAAGGCGCTCGATGTCCGCCTGCACCATCATCTCGACGAGCTGTTCGAACGTCACGCTGGGTTCCCATCCGAGCTTGGCGTGAGCTTTCGACGGGTCGCCGATGAGCAGGTCTACCTCTGCTGGACGCATGAACGCGGCATCTTGGACGGTGTAGTTTTTCCAGTCGAGGCCGACGCAGCCGAACGCGACTTCCAGCAGGCGCTGCACGGAGTGGGTCTGGCCGGTGGCGATGACGTAGTCATCGGGTTCATCCTGTTGCAGCATGAGCCACATTGCCTCCACATAGTCGCCAGCGAAGCCCCAATCGCGTTGAGCGTCGAGGTTGCCGATGCGCAGCTCATGCGCCAAGCCCAATTTGATCTTAGCGACGTGATAGCTGACCTTGCGCGTGACGAATTCGAGGCCGCGCCGTGGGCTTTCGTGGTTGAACAGGATGCCGCTGACAGCGTACATGTTGTAGCTCTCGCGGTAGTTGACGGTGATCCAGTGCCCGTAGACTTTTGCCACGCCGTAGGGGCTGCGCGGGTAAAAGGGGGTCGTCTCGCGCTGGGGGACTTCCTGCACCTTGCCGAACATCTCGCTGCTGGAGGCTTGATAGAAACGCGTGTCTGGTTTGACGGTGTGGATAGCCTCAAGCATTTTGGTGACGCCTAGCCCCGTCACGACGCCGGTGAAGTCGGGCTGGTTCCACGAGGTTGGGACGAAGCTCTGCGCGCCGAGGTTGTAGACTTCGTCGGGCTGCACAACAGCAACGGCGCGGTTCAGGCTGGTTTGATCGAGCAGGTCGCCTTGAACAAAGCGGATGTCGTCCTGAATGTGGCGAATACGCTCATAGCGCACGGTGCTAGTGCGCCGCACCATGCCGTACACCTCATAACCCTTGCTGAGCAGCAGCTCAGCGAGATAAGATCCATCTTGACCAGTGATGCCGGTGATTAGGGCTTTCTTTGCCATCAACGTTTCTCCATGAGTTGAGTTCTTACGCGCTGGCGGCAGTCCTCCAGCACGTCTTTTAGCGTTGTTTCAAGAGGATAGGTTGGCTCCCATTGGGTGGCTCTATGAAGCTTCTCACAAGAAGCGTTCAACACTGACACATCAATCGGGCGCAGTCGATCTGTTTCGACGACGATCTCTACATCAACTTCGGTCAGTGCGATCAACGTATCTAGCAGTTGCGCAATCGTGATGCTGTGACCAGATGCGATGTTGTAGGCCTCACCGACTTGCCCATGAGTGATGAGCAGGTGATAGGCGCGCACGATGTCACGGACGTCGGTGAAGTCGCGTTGAGCGTGGAGGTTGCCCACGCGGATTTGTGGGGGCTGAAGCTTGGCTTCAATCCGTGCGATTTGCATGGCAAAGGCAGTGGCTACAAACCCTTCGCTCTGGCCCGGGCCGATATGGTTGAAGGGGCGGGCGCGAATGATCGGCATGGTGTAGGACGTGGCGTACTGCTGAGCGAGCAAGTCTTGGGCGGCTTTACTCACGCTGTAGGGATTGGCTGGGTTGAGGGGGGTCTGTTCCGTGATAGGCATCGCATCTACGGGCACTGCCCCGTAGATTTCGGCAGATGTTACGACTAAGACACGCGGAAGTGGTGAGAGCTTGCGGCAGGCCTCCAGCAGGTAGATGAGCGGTCGCAGGTTGGTTTCAAAAGTCTGCCACGGGTTACGATAGGCGGCCTGAACGTTGGCTTGCCCTGCTAAGTGGACGATGTGGGTTGGCTGAACAGTGTGGACGAGTTCTTCAACTCTGGATTCTTGCAGCAAGTCACATTCGACGAAGCGCGTTTGACCACGATCAGGGGGTGATTGCAGCGTGGTTCCTACGATCGACGCGCTCGGCTCGGCTTTTTCAAGGTGTTGAACGAGATGTGTGCCAACGAAGCCTGTCGCTCCGGTGATTAACCACTGCACGCGCTAGCCTGCCCCTGTGACGATAACACGGGCATTATACACGGCTCATACGGGCTGTAAACACTTGTGGTTTGTGGGAGCGGCAGGACGAACGCGACGACTTCTTGCGAGCGGGGAAGTTTGAACGCGACGATGTCATAGTGGCGGCCTATTTCCATCGGCACGTTAGGGATGACGTTGCTCACGCTGCCGTCGAAATCGTCAATTACGTAAACGTCGTAAGGGTTGCTGCCGAAGCGCAGCGGGAGCAGGGCGGACGTGCTGCGCGACCCGACTTCACGGGCGACGCGCGTCAGACCGATTGGGTAGCTGATGCGGAAGCTGACGACGCCTGTTTCTGGGTCAGGCTCAGCGTTTGGCTGAGGGAATGCGAACGTGCTCCCGTTGTTGATGGCGATGGCCAAGCCAAGCGGGATGTTGTCCTCACTTAAGTTGAGCAGGCGCACCGTAGGATTCGTGAATGGAACAGGCGCTGTCTCGAACAGGTTCAACTCATAGCTTAGGTCAGATAGTTGGGTGATCGCCACAACGTTGAAGGTGTTAGGGCGCAGCGTGACGATCTGCCGAGCGAGCAGCTGATTGGTGTCGGGGCGCAGCGCGGTGAGGACGACTTCACCCGCCGGCACGAGCACTGGAGCGCTCGATGTGCGCCGATTCAGCGGTGAACTGAGTGGAACATCATTCACGCGGAACTCGATGGAAAGATCGTTGAGCGCGTTAATCGCGTACAGGACCGGTGAGGTATCAGGCGTAGCATCTCCGCTGGGGGTTGGCAGGGCGGCTTGCGCAGCGCCTACTGACGTTGTGATGGTAAGGGGTGGAGCGATGGAGTTGCCTGTGAACAGGTAGAGGGTTTCAGCGCCGGCCTCAACGACAAAATCTGAGGCCGTTTCAAGGGTTGCGCCCATGTCACTGCCCATTTGGGCTTGTGTCCATGTGAGGGGCAGCGGCCCACCGGGAACGGTGATGTCGCGCACGACGGCGCCATAAGGCACAGTAGTGTTGACGATGACGTTCGCGCTGACCTGCACCCGCGGGAATTGGGGCAAGGTGTTGACAAACACCAAGCGCGCAGTGTTTTCGGGCGTAGGCGTTTGATCGACTGTGTAGGTAATGATGCGCGCTGATTCAGGTGTGCCTGTGAGGATGAGATATACCAATTCGTCAGGGGGGAGGTTGAACGACGTTTGCAGCACAGGCTCAACAGTGCTGCGGTCTACTTCTGTGGCGTAGATTTGCAGCCGATAATCCAGTGCAGGGGTCGGGACGGGTTCAACGATCTGACGATTGCCCAAGCCTACGGCGATGTTCTCCCCGTTGGCCACGACGTCAACGATGAGATCTTCAATTGTGTTGACGATGCCGAGCCGAGCGATGCCCGGAATCGGTGACGTGATGATGAGCAGGCGCGGCTGAGTGGTGCCTGTCAACAGGTAGGGGACGAACACGACATGCTGACGGGGGCGCAGCGTGTAGCGGCTGGTGAAGATGATCTGACCCGCTTCGCGCAGATTTAGCTCCAGCGCGCCTGCTTCGATGGTTGTTGTCTCGCTGCGAGCGGCTGGCGCAACCTCTGCGGCCAGCGGGATTGTCCCATTGTTGAGGCTGACATCTGTCGAAAGCCCGTTGAACAACGACACACGCGACCGATTGCCGCTGAGCGGCGTCAGGTCTTCGCGGATGATTGTCAACGCTGCGTTGTCACCGCTGCCAGTGAGCACAACGAGAACAGACGCTTGACCGGGCAGGACAAGCGACGTTTCAGCAAGGATGAGGTCGCTGGACGAGCGGCTGTTGGGGCGTGCGCTGATGCGGTACTGACCCGCAACCAGCCCGTTGGGATCGGTGAATGAGCCGGCTTCCATGAAGCTCACAAACTTCGAATCATCGACGTAAAAATCCACCGTGCCGAGTTCCGCGGCGGTGTGAACAAAGCGCACAAACGCCTGTTGAGACGGATCATCCGCAGTGGTAGGGGGCGGAGTTGCTGTCGGCGTTGCAGTGGGAATAGGGGTGCGCGTCGGCGTTGGCGTTTCGGTGGGTGGTTCAACAGTGAAGGTGGGGACTTCCGTCGGCAGCTCAGGCGCTGGGCCGCCACACGCGGCGAGGGCGAATACCAACGCGAGCAAGGTACAGATAAAGCTGTGGCGCATATCGACGGCTCCCTGAGTGGGTCACTACGCCCCCATTATGCCTTGATTTGCCGAATTCTGCACAAACAAACGGGGCGACTCAGCACACTGAACCGCCCCGCGGAAGTCCATCAACGACAAGCTAGGGGAGCGTCGTGTCAATGGGGATTTCGTCAATGCTAACTGACGTGCGGTTGAACGTAACCGTGACGAAGTTGGCGCTGATCCAACCAGTTTGCCCCTGATACTGAGCGCGCAGCCAGTCGCCGGCGGCTGTCCGCGCGGTGACGATCACTTGTGTGCCGCTAGGGATCAAGCCGAGCGATTCTGACGCAGTGTCAGGGTTGCGGCGCAGTTGCAGGTTAGCGGTGGGGTCAAGCTGCACAGTGGCGACGTACTGATCACGGAAGGGGTCAACGGTAGGGGCAGCTAACGTGGGGGCTGGCCCGCGCACGCTGCCGAGCCTGTCCGTTGGAATGATCTCGTAGAGCGCCTGAGATGTTGTCCGTGAGACGAGATCTTTGAACTCCTCTAGGCGGAAGATGCGGTTGTTATACTGGTACTGGATGTACTGGGTGGACACCCAACCCTCCACTACGCCGCCCTCAGGCGTGGTGTAGCGGACGAACGCCCAACGCTCTTCTTCTTCCCCACCGATGAACTCAAGCACGGTTCCGGCTTGGACGCGCGCCAAGACTTCGCCCGCAGTGGTGGGCAGTCGGCGAATGTTCAAGGACACGCCCGGATCGAGGTTGAATACGACAGCCTGCAAGACATCAGTCGGCACGGGCGGCGGCGTCACTTCTGTTTCGACGGCCCGGCCTGGAATGTTGCGAGCGATCGGCTCGAGGTCGCGCAGGCGGACGCGCTCGTTGCGCGCGTTGCGCACATCCAAGAACTGCGCCAACACCCACGCAGTGATGCGCCCACCGTCCGGCGTGTTGTAGGTGACGTTCAGCCAAGTCGCTGTGGCGGGCAAGTCAGCGCGATCATCCGGCAGCAAGCCCACTGGATCCTCATAGGTTTCGGCCTCGGGCGGCGGGGCTTGACCTTCGACCAGCGCCACTGGACGACCTTCACGCCCGTTGACGATCAACGTCGCACCAGAGGGGGCCAGACCGAGCGATAGCGCATCTGGGCTGGGGTTCTGACGAAGTTGAAGGTTAGCCCCGGGGTCGAGGATCACACGCGCCGTGATCTGATTGGGATCACCGGCGGGGGGCTGTGTCACGACTGCTGCGGGCGGCGCCTCTGTGACCACGGGGGGCGCTTGAGTTGGTTGTGTCACGGGTTCATCAGTTGGCTGGGGGATTGCGGCCACGAGCGATTGGTTTGCGTTCGGTGCGCTGCCTAATGTTGCGTTCAAGACGGTGGGGAAGATTAGGGCGCGCGGCCCGCTGAACAGCGTCCCGCTGACCACGACGACGTTGTAATAAACGCCCCCGTAGAGCGGTGGAAGCGGCGTGCGCACCAGACCGCGTTGATTGTTGACATTCAGGGTGAAGTCCGCGCTGCCTAGCGCCGGAGTGAGTGCGATGGGGTCGCTCATCACAGCGTAGCTGATTTGCGTGGCGATTGGGAACTCAGCAATAGAGAAGTTTTCGACTAGGCTTTCGGTCACGGTGTTGACCACGCTCACGACAGCCTGCTGACCATTCAGCGCTTGTGCGATGTTATCCTCATAAACGCCGAGGACAACCGCGCCGGTGGCCTCCATCGCCACCACTGTAAACGCTCCACCTGCTGTCACGCTCACATCGGCTTGGACCAGAACAGTGGTATTATCGGCGGGCGCACCGGCTGGGCGCACGATCAAGGTGCGCGTGCCAGCAGGCAGGGCAATGTGTTCCGTGGCAGTCTCAGGCGCAAGCGAGGGGATGATGAGTGTTTCACCGTCGTAGACATCTACGACTGGCCCGCCCATCACGGCGTGCACGACGCGCACTAGGCCGGTGTTGGCTGCTCCCTGTGTGGGCGCTGTCAGCAGCAGCGTTTCGGGCTGATTGGGTGTGCCGTATACAATGGCCGTGTAGGATGTGCCAGCGGCAAGCGGCAGCGCAAGATCCGGGAGGACTTCAACGTCACTGTTTGCTGCCAAGACGTCGACGACGTAGGTTTGTGCTGGCACGTCGAACGCGCCGAAGGCTGTGCCGTAAGTCATGTTGGTTGCGATGGGTGTGCCAACTGGCTGCTCAACGCCGCCGAGCGTCACTGCCTCCGCCAATTTGACATCGACAGCAGGGCCGCCTGCTAGCGCGTGCACCAAGAGCAGCCGAGCACCACCTGTGGGCGTTTCGTTGAGGTTTTCTGGCACACCGAAGAACTGTGTGCCATCGGCGATGACGAAAGCGGTCGGGCGCAGAGCGTCGATGGTGATCGACTGCTGGACGAGTGAGTTAGTCTGGTTGGCAAGGGTAAGGTCAACGATATGATCGCCAGTGGGCAGCGAAAACAGCGGGGAGGCGCTGCCGTACTCCACACCTTGCGCCAACAGGCTGCCGTTGACGTAGATATCAACCGCGCCTACGGACGGCGTGACGTGCACGAAGCGCGCGCGTCCAGTCGATTGTGCGCTCACTTGGACCACGCTCAGGACAACAAGCAGCAGCACGGCCATCAGGGCAGTTATGCGCTGGATTGATCGTGTCATGGTAAAGTCTCCTTGATAACGGATGCTTGGGAAAAACAGGGAAGGCGATCCGGCGGGCCGCCTTCCTGTGCTGAACAGCGCGGAAATCAGGTCCCTTCTTGCCACTGATTGAGGTAGTGCACCTGCTCTGGGGTGAGGACGTCGATCTTGATGCCCATTGCTTCGAGCTTGAGGCGGGCAATTTCGTTGTCAACGTCTTCAGGGATGGTGTAGACGTTGGGCGTGAGCGTGGCGTGGTTCTTGAGCATGTACTCCGCACCGAGCGCTTGATTGGCAAAGCTCATGTCCATCACGCTGGCGGGGTGGCCTTCGGCAGATGCGAGGTTAATCAGACGGCCCTCGCCTAAGATGTAAACCGGGCGGCCTTTGATGAGGTACTCCTCAACGAAAGGGCGCACTAGACGCGGCTTGTCGTCGGCCATCTTGGCCAGCGCGTCGAGGTTGATTTCAACGTTGAAGTGGCCGCTGTTGGCGACGATTGCGCCAGGTTTCATCACTTCGAAATGGTGGGCGTCAATCACGTTGATGTCGCCTGTGGCTGTGATGAACACATCACCGATGGGCGCGGCTTCAATCATCGGCATGACGCGGAAGCCATCCATGACCGCCTCGAGCGCGCGCAGCGGGTTAATCTCAGTGACGATGACGTTGGCCCCCATACCCTGCGCGCGGCTGGCGATGCCACGGCTGCACCAACCATAACCGGCCACGACCACGGTGCGACCGGCCAGCAGGATGTTCGTCGCGCGGATGACGCCGTCGATAGTGCTCTGGCCAGTGCCGTAGCGGTTGTCAAATAAGTGTTTGGTGTTGCTGTCGTTGATTGCAATCACAGGGAAGGCCAGCGCGCCGTCTTTGGCCATCGCGCGCAGGCGGATCACGCCCGTGGTGGTTTCTTCTGTGCCGCCCACGATATCCGAAAGCAGCTCACGGCGGGTCTTGTGGATCTCGCTCACGAGGTCAGCGCCATCGTCCATCGTGATCTGTGGCTTGTGGTTGAGGGCAGCCTCAATGTGCTTGAAGTAGGTGTCTTTGTCCTCACCTTTGATGGCGTAGACCGGGATTTCATCGTGGATGACCAATGAGGCGGCCACGTCATCCTGAGTTGAAAGCGGGTTGCTTGCGCACAGTACAACGTCAGCGCCGCCCGCTTGCAAGGTGCGCATTAGGTTGGCGGTTTCAGTGGTAACGTGCAGACAGGCTGAAATACGAACGCCCTTGAGCGGTTTTTCGCGCTCGAAGCGCTCGCGGATGGCGCGCAGCACCGGCATTTCTTGCTCAGCCCATTCGATCCGATAGCGCCCACCTGTGGCGAGACTTGTGTCTTTTACATCGTGAGAAGTCATTCTTGCTCCTGTGATTGATTCAATGACGACGCGGCAGCATTCTATCACATTCACAGCGCGTTTGCGCCAGTGAATCCCTGTGCTGATTTGTTCGTTTGTTAGCTTAGTTCAAGCAGACGATCAAGATGTCCGCGATCGTCGTACAAGCTGCGGAAGCGAGCGATGAACTCAGGTAGGGAAAAATTGGGGTTCTGTGGACCGACGTTCTCAAGCGCGTAGACGGCGCTGAGCGATCCCATCATGCCGGCAAGGTCAAGCGGCATGTTGTGCAGCAGACCCGCCAGCAGCCCAGCCCGGTAAGCATCCCCTGCGCCGGTGGGGTCAACGATCTTGTCCGTCGGGAAAACGGGCACGAAGATGCTGTCCCCGTTGGTGAAGATCTCAGAGCCTTCTTTGCCGTGGGTGATGACCAGCAAATCGACTGCACGTCGCAAATCCTCAACTGTGAGGCCAGCTTTTTCCTTGATGAGCATGCTCTCGTATTGGTTGACGACCATCAAGTACGCGCCCTCCATGTCGCGGCGGATGGTCTC
>DAOUBS010000153.1:0-10655 GCA_034432435.1 Anaerolineae bacterium | reverse complement strand
CTCAAGATCGTCGCGGCGTAGAAGAAAGCGTAGTCGATCGAGAACAACCGCCCTAGATAGGCGTCGGGCGTCTGCCGCTGCACCATGACCGAGCTAAACGTCCAGTTGATCGAGCCGCCCACCCCGCGAATCAGCACGGCGAAGGCCAAGAACGCCAGCGACCCTGCCACGCCCATCAGCCACCACGCGCTGAACGAGAAGACGAAGCCCATCAGCACGAACCAGCGCATCCGCGCGATGCTGCCGTTGTTCCAGCGGTTGATGATCAACGGGCCGAAGAACGCACCCACCCCGAACACGGCGTAGAGGATGCTCAGCGACAGCTCGCCGCGGCTGCCCACGATGAACAACTGCGTTGCGAGCACGGCTAGCAGCGTGTCGACATTGCCCAGCGAGGTTGCCCCCTTGATGAGCAGCGTCCAGATGAGGGCGGGATGCCGCCGCAAGAAGCGCAGCCCATCCGCGAAGGTGGTCTGCTCTTTGGGTTTGTCGGTGGCGGCGCGGCGGCGCGTTGGGTCGTAGACGATCCACGACGTGAGTACGCCCGCCAGCAGGAAGGTCAGCGCGTTGACTGTCAGCGCTGCGGTGGGGCCAAAGCTTGCCGTGAAGAGGCCGCCCGCCGCCGCGCCAATCGCCAACATAGCCGACCATGTGACGTTGAGCAGCGTGTTGCCGTAGATCAAGTCCTCATCGCGCAGCAGGCTCGGCAAGATGGCGCTCTGTGCCGGTTCAAACAGCGCCGACATCACCGCCTGCGCAGTCGACACAACGTACACCAACCACAGCAAATCAGGCGTGTTCACTAGCAAGAACAGCGGGATGATCAACGCACGCGACAAGTTGCTGACCACCAGCACATGCTTACGGTTGTAGCGATCTGTGATGACGCCCACCTGCGCCGAGAGCAGCAGCGGCGGCACAAAACGCGATAGAAAGAACAAACTGAGCGCCAACCCCGAGCCATCGCTCAGCGCCGCCACCAACGTAGACAGCACCACCGTCCCGAACCAATCACCCGTCAAGCTGACGACCTGCGCCAGCCACAGCTTCGCATATTGTGGGTTGCCCCGCAGCACTGCCCCGTATCGTTTCATCATCCACGCAATCGTTGGAGGTTTGAATCAAGTATAGCCCAACCTCATATGATGGGCTATATTCGGGCAGTTTCCAGCAGGCTTTGAGCCTGTGCCGTCGAATGTGAGAGAACGTTCATGCTAGAAGAACTGCTGCGCGTGTTGGTGCTGGCTGTGGTGCAGGGCATCACCGAGTTTCTACCGATTTCATCCACTGGCCACCTGATCGTGCTGGGGCGCGTCGTCGCCCTCAGCGATGCCTACAGCGGCACGTTCGAGGTCTTCATCCAAGTCGGGTCAGTGATCGCGGTGGTGCTGTTCTACTGGGCAGAGCTGTGGCAGCAGGCGCGCACCGTCCACCGTGACGCCAGCGTGCGCGCCCTGTGGATCAGGTTGCTCATCGCGTTCGTGCCGGCGGCGGGCATCGGCTTCTTGCTCGCCGATTGGATCGAAGCGACCCTGTTCAACAGCCGCAACGTCGCGCTGGCGCTCATCGTGGGGGGGGTGCTCTTCATCGTCGTGGAGCGGCTGCGGCCCTCGCTACACGAGGCGCGCGCGCGCGACGAGATCATGGCCGACCTGCGGACGATCACCTACCGCCAAGCACTGATCGTTGGGCTGTGGCAGATTTTGGCGCTGTTTCCGGGCATGTCGCGCTCAGGGATGACGATCATCGGCGGGATGCTCAGCGGCCTTCAGCGCGCCACTGCCACCCTCTTCACCTTCTACCTTGCCATTCCGACGCTGGGGATTGCTACTGTGTACTCGCTGGTGCGCGGGCTAAGCCGCATCCCAAGCGATGATCTGATCTATCTGTTCGTTGGGGCAGTCATCGCCGGAGGTGTGTCGTATGTGTCGATTGTGTGGCTGCTGCGCTATGTGAGTCGCAACACCTTCATCCCGTTCGGCGTTTACCGCATCGGGCTGGGGCTGCTCATCCTCGCGCTGGTCGCCAGCGGCACGCTGCCGAGCTAGTTCGTGACGACAATCGTGATGTCGCCACGGTTGTTCACCTCGCTGATTTCGGTCACTTGGTTGTTGGGGTCAACGTCCACGCGGATGTTGTACGTGCCCGGCCCGCTGAAGGTAAGCTGCCGCTGAAGCACCACGCTCTGCCCTTGCTGGAGGCCGCTCACCGCGCCCAGATCGAGCGGCGCGCCGTTGTCGATACGGATCGTCGCGTTGAACGCGCCCGCTGGCCCCAGCCCGGCATTCGTCACCGTGACTGAGAACGTCTCGGTGACGCTGCCGCCGCTCAACGTGAGGGGGGTGCGCGCGAAGATGCTCGTCACAACCAGATCAGGCAGCGCAGACGGCACGGTCGCGGCGGGGATGGCCGGCGTGTTCGTTGGAACGAACGGCGTCAGCGTCGGGGCTGGCGTGGGCGAGGGGATGTTGGGCGTCGGTGTGGTGGCCTGTTCAATCGGCACGTTGAAACAGTTGCCGGTGATCGTCACGACCGTGTTAGAGACCCAGCCGATGCGCGCGCCCACGCTGACTTTCCACCACGAGTTATCTGGCAGGCGAGCGATGACCGGCGCGAGTGTGCTGGCGGGCAGCGTCGTTAGGATGTTGTTCTGGGTGATGACGGGCGTGCTGCGCAGGTTCACGCCGGAGTTAGTCACGATGCGGCACACGCCATCCGGTGGGATGACCACCCCGCTGCCGCCGCCCCCACCACTCGGAAGCCCACCGCCGCCCGGCAGCGGCAGTGGCGTCGGCTGCGTGGCTTGGTTGACGACCACAATCTGCAAATCTGCTGGGGCGCTGGCCACCATCCCACGGAAGGCCTGCACGCGCAAGTTGACGGGGCCAACCGCGCGCGGCGTGAAGTCGAGCGTAGCGGTGAGGGTCGTGTCGCCAGCAGGCGATGTTGAAGAGACGGTCTTGACAGGGCTGCCGTTGGCGAACAACTGCACGCGCGTCACGCCCTCTGGGCTAGTGGCGCGTGCCTCCACGAACAGCGGTTGATTGACGGGAAACTGTGCGCCGTTCTGCGGTGAAAGAATCGTCACCTCTGGCGGGTTGGCCGCCCCGGTAAACACCGTGGGCGTCGGCGGAATTTGCGTGGGCTGTGCAGGCGCAGTGCCCAAGTTACACGCCGCCCCAATCATCACTACATAGATCAACCGCAGAATTGCACCGCGCATGATTAGCTGCTAATCGGCTCTTTATAGATGACGTAGCGACCCATGTCGTCGCCTTTTGCGATGCAGGTTTCCATGTCTACCTTGAACTCCTGCCCACCAGACACCCAGCGCAGGCCTTCTTGCAGCAGGCCTTGCCCCACATAGCACACCGCTCGATCTGCCTTACGCTCCCAACACATCGGGCAGCGCTCCAGCGTGTAGATGATGCGGTCAGAGCCTTCTTCCGTCACATGCGAGATCTGATCGCTAAACTGCATGAAGATGTTGGCCATCGCTGGCACGCCGATGCGCAGCTTGGCGTTGAGCGGCAGCACTTTGAAGGCGAGATCGCCCACGCCGGCCAGCGCCCCGAAGGCGCGCAAGCCCTGAGCGAATGTCGCGCGGCCTGCCCGCAGCGCTAACCCGCGCGCCCCGCGCGGCCCGTACATCTCATCCAACGCTACGTTGATCGCCGTGTAATCAGCAAAGTCAAACTCTTTGTCGAGATTGTCAGGTGGGAAATTGTCGATGAGTTCTGACAACTTTGCTAGGTTCAGAATCGCCCGCAGACCGTTGTCACCCATGACGTCTTGCATCGCCTCAAGCGTAATGCGAGCAAATTTGTTCGGGTAATAAAAACCTGACTTTTTTCTCTCTGCAGGCATTTGCCCCGCCTCCGATCATTCAGCGCACGGGCGCGATGCAAGCAGGCATCGCGCAGTAGAAGTAAACGCAACAGTGGCAATTGTAGCTACAAGCAGCCGTTCTAGCAAATGTCAAACGTCCTTCATGCGGGCATCACCGGCAGCGGGAACTCCTCTGCGGGCTGCGTGTGTGGCAGCCGACCGCGCATACTCCATGCGGTGGTAGCCACGATCTCGACCGGCACAAGCTGGCCGCGCAGGTCGCCTTCTGCTTCAAAAAACACGAGCTTGTTCTGCGGGGTGCGCCCCACCCATTTCCCCTTGTTCTGCTCCTCTACCAGCACTTCGACCGTCGCGCCCAACCAGCGCTCGTTGATCTTGAGCGACACTTGTTCTTGCAGCGCTTCGATCATCGCGTGGCGGCGCTCTTTCTCCGCTTGCGGGACGTCGTCGGCCATGCGTCGCTCGCTGACGGTGTTCGGGCGTGGGCTATACTTGGCCAGATGCACCTTGTCGAGCTTCAACTCCTCCAAGATGCGATATGTCCCCATGAACTGCGCTTCGGTCTCGCCACAGAAGCCGACGATCACATCCGTGTGGATCGCCACCTCAGGGATGATCTGACGGATGCGGTCGATCAAGCGACGGTATTCATCGACCGTGTAACCGCGCTTCATCCGCGCCAGCACCTCATCGTCCCCCGCTTGGATCGGCACTTCGATCTGCGGCATCAGGCGCGGCAGCTCAGCCACGGTGCGCAAGATGCGCTCAGACATCCAGTTCGGGTGGCTCGTCAAGAAGCGCACGCGCTGCACGCCGTGCTCTTCCGCCACGTCATGGACGATCCGCAGCAGGTCGGCCAAATCCGGCCCGTCAGGGATGTCTTTGCCGTAGCGGTCAACGATCTGGCCGAGCAGCGTCACCTCTTTGACCCCTTGCTGGGCGAGGCTGCGCACGTGCGCCACGATCTCGCCAACGCTGCGGCTGCGCTCCACCCCGCGGCGGAAGGGGATGATGCAGAACGTGCAAGCGTGCGAACAGCCGTACACTACCGGTACGTGCGCGCTCACCAACCGCCCCTGCTCATGCAGCGGCAGCAGGATTTCCCCATCTTGGATGGCGTCGCGGCGTTCGCGCTGCTGGCGGTCAGTGGCGACGTAGGCCAGCTCCTCCTCGCGGGAGAGCAAGAAGTCCACCATCGGCTGCGGCTCGGAAGGGGCCATGAACACGTCCACGTAGGGCAGGCGTTTGCGCAGGTGCAGCGGGTCTTTGACGCCCACGAGGCAGCCCATCACCCCGATGATGCGGTGTGGGTCTTTCTCTTTCAGTTTGGCCATCTGCCCGAGGCGGCCATAGGCTTTGTCCTCAGCTTGCTGGCGCACCACACAGGTGTTGACCACCATGATGTCCGCGGTGTCGGGGTCGTCAGTGGCGTGATGCCCCAAGCGTTCCAATTCGCTGGCCAGCCGCTGCGAGTCTGCCGCGTTCATCTGGCAGCCCATTGTCCAAATGTGATACTTCATGGTTCAAGTTCCATCGCTCAAGGTACAAAGGCTATTGTAATGGAGGGAGTGGGTTAGCGTCAATTTGACGGATTCGATGAGGGTGTGTTTATGGGGGCACGGCGTGCCGTGTCCGTAGGCATCCCCTGGTTTAAGTTGCGCATTCTCGCGCGGCGATGGACAATACTGGCAACGGGGCGCTGCCAGCGCTCACAAGGGGATTCATGCGCCACACCATCTTGTACTACAACCCGATCAGCACCTCACCGGGCAAGCAGCGGCTGCCGATGTCGCTGCTGGCGATCCACGCTGTAGCCGCTGCGGACTATGACGCGGTGTTCATCGACGGCAACTTGACCGCCGACCCTGCTGCCGAGATCATCGCCCACGCGCAACGCACCCGCGCCAAGCTGCTGGCTGTGAGCGTCATGCCCGGGCCGCAGCTTCGGCAGGCGGTCAAGGTGTGCCACGCGGTCAAAGCTGCGCTGCCCGGCCTCACCATCCTGTGGGGTGGCTACTTTCCGAGCAACCACGCTGAAGTGGTCGTCCGCAGCCAGATTGTCGATTACGCCATCATCGGGCAGGGCGAGGCCGCCTTCCGCAAGTTCATCGATACCTTCTTCTGCGGCGGCAGCCTGAAAGATGTGCCATCGCTGGCCTATTTAGACGGGGAAACGGTCGTCAAAACGCCGCGCGCCCCCTTCGTGCCGATCAACACCCTGCCGTGGTATCCCTACGACGCGCTGGACGTAACGCGCTACATCGGCTACAGCTACTTGGGGCGGCGCGTGCTGTCGCATCACAGCAGTTGGGGCTGCCCGTTTAGCTGCTCGTTCTGCGCGATTGTGCCGCTGGCGCAAAAGCGCTGGCTGGCCGAAAGCGCCGAGCGCGTCGTTCAGATTATGCGCTACCTCAAAGCGCGCTACCAGATCGATGGGATGGAGTTCCACGACATGGACTTCTTCGTCAACGAGCAGCGCAGCCGCGCCATCGCCGAGGGGATGACCGGCCTTGACATCCATTGGTGGGGCTTGGGGCGGGTTGACACCCTTATGACCTACGACGAGACGACCTTTGCGACGTTAGCCCGCAGCGGCTTGAAGATGCTCTTCATGGGCGCGGAGAGCGGCAGTGATGAGACGCTCAAGCTGATGAACAAGGGCGGCAAAAGCGGCACAGCGCAGACGCTGGCCATCGTCGAGCGGCTGAAGCCCCACGGCATCGTGCCGGAGCTGTCTTTCGTGCTCGGCAACCCACCCGACCCCATCGCCGACATCGAACAGACGATCACCTTCATCCGCAAGGTAAAGCAGGTCAACCCCGCCACCGAGCTGGTGCTTTACATGTACACACCTGTCCCACAAGAGGGCAGCGTGATGCTAGACGAGGCCGTGCGGTTGGGCTTCCGCTTCCCGCAGACGTTGGAGGAATGGGCCAGTGACGAATGGGCAGACAAGGCGCTGCGCCGCAACCCCGGCACGCCGTGGTCAGCCGACCCCATCCGCCGCCGCATTCGCAACTTCGAGACGGTGATCAACGCCTACTATCCCACCACGACCGACATCCGCCTGCGCGGGGCAATGCGCCGCCTGCTGGGGGCGCTGGCGGGCTGGCGCTATCGGCTGGAGTTTTACGCCGCGCCCCTGGAGCTGAAACTGCTCCAGCGCATGGTGCACTATCGTCGCCCTGAGACAATGGGGTTCTGAGAAACCCACCATCCACCCCAAGCCCCGCTTCAGGGGCGCGCCTCAGCCAAATGCTTCAGCGCTCGGCCTACGATTGGCCACTAGGCTTTACGCCGCGCTCGCGCTATAATCAGGCCAATTGTTCACGAGTTCACAATTTTGGAAGCGCCCGTATGAAACGTGTACTTTTTGTGGCAGCGCTTAGCATTGCGGCGGCAGCAGCAGCGGGCTGCGGCACGATTCCACCGGCGGTGTTCGAGATCACGGCGACCCCTGCCGTTGTGCAAGGTGGGCAGGCCGTCGTGCAGATTGCAACCTCCACCCCGCGCCCGACGAACACCCCCCTCCCGACCAACACCCCCGTGCCCACCAGCACCCCCACGCCCGAACCCACCCTTGAACCGACCGTTGAGGCGGCTGAACCGGCGGGCGGTGAACTGGTGATCGGCGGGCCGGCCTTCGGCGCAGATGACCCGCTCAAGTTCACCGTGGACAACTTCGGCAACGCCGCGCGCGGCGAGGCGCTCTTCAACCAGACGCTGAACATCGACGGCGCAGAATGGGCGTGCAGCACCTGTCATGCCGTCGTCGGCGATGAGGTCAAGATCGGCCCCAGCCTGCACAACATCGGCCTGCGCGCCGGTGATCGCGTCGCGGGGGAAGGCCCCTACACCTACATCTACAACTCCATCCACGCCTCGCAGGCCTTCGTCGTGCCCGAGTTCGTCGGCATGACGATGATGCCTAACTACGAGAACGTGCTAACTGCCTCGCAGATCTACGACCTGACGGCCTACCTGCTTACGCTGCCCGACTCGGGCGATCTGTGGGGCGAGACATGTCGCGCCCCTACTCGCGCATGGCCTGCGGCAGGCTGATGATGACCGTGTCGCCCTCGTGCAAGAACGGCTCGCCCGGCAGCAGCGCGGGCGCATCCACCGCCAGCGGCAGCGCTACGTAGACCGCCGTTCCAGCCCCGGCGCGGCTCTTGACCTTGATCTTGCCGCCGTGCGCCTCGATGATCTGCCGCGCCACCTTCAACCCCTGCCCCAAGCCCGGCACACGCAGCGTTCGGCCGTCCTCATCTATAGGCGTTCCCCGATAGAACGGCGTGAACAGGTGCTTCAGGTCCTGCGCGTGGATGCCGACGCCGTTGTCTCGCACGCGCAGATGCACGCTGCCCTCGGTCGCGCGCTCGACTTCCAGTGTGATCGTGCCGCCCGCGGGCGTGTACTTGATCGCGTTGTCCACGATGTTCCCTAACGCCAGCCGCAGGCGGCTTTCATCCGCACGGATCAACAACCCCTTGCGCTGCACGGTCACTTGCAAGGTGAGGTTAGCCGCAACGGCGATCTGCCGCCAGTCGTTGGCCACCGCCCACAGCAGCGTCTCGACGGACATCACGCGCTGACGGCTGCGCGCTTGCGGTGCGTTGTACTGCGTCAGCGCCTGCATGTCGACGATCATCTTTTGTAGGGCGGCCGCGTGGCGCGCTACCTCGCGCATGAACTCGCTCACTTTGGGATCCATCCGCAAGCGGTGGTTCATGGCTGTGTCTTGGCGGTGGAGATCATCGGGCAAGTCCAGTTGTTCGAGCATCACCGCGTGCATGCGCTGGCGGCGCGCCTCGAGTGTCACATCGCGCAGCAGCACCACCTGCCCGAGCGCGCGCCCCCCCGGGACGGTGATCTGCGTCGTTTGCGCCTCTAAGACGCGCGCGCCGTGGTCAATGCGCCGCGGCGCACTCAACCAAGCGCTATCTGAGGCGTTGGCCGCCTCCAGCAAGGGCAGCGCGGACGGCTGACCGTCAATAAGGGCACGCGCACGGTCGTTCATCATCAAAAGCTGCCCGCTCAAGCTGTAGAGGATGACCCCCTCCGGCAGCGATTCCAACACGTGCATCAGATAGGCGCGCTCGCGGCGCTCACGGGTGAGCATGTCGCGCAGGTGATCCTCGCGGTGCTGCGCCACGCGCGCCATTGCGTCTACCGCGTGCCCTACCCGCCCGATCTCGTCGACCGGCTGCATGTGCGTTCGCGCGTGGGTATGGCCGCTGGCGATGGCGTAGGCTGTCTCAGCGACGGCTTCCAAGCGCTGCGTGGCGCGCTGCACCCCTATCACAAGCGTTCCCAGCGCGCTGATGGCGATGAGCGCTGCCAAGCCCGCCACCCACGGGCGGCTGTCGATCCCCTGCGCCCCCCACGACGCCGGCACGAGCGCCACCACCGTCCCCAGCGTGCTGTGCCCCATCACCAGCGGCAGCGCCACCGCTTGATAGCCTTCACTAGCGACGCCCCATTCAAAGCTCAGCGCTGCCCCCTGTAAGGTCTGCTGCCGCACTGTGTCGGGCAGCGCTGCGCCGCCAATGGCCGGCTGTGTGCTCGCCAGCAGCGTTCCATTGGGCGCGTAGATCGCCACGTCGCTGATGGAGCTGGCGTTGATGTGCTGCGCGAACGGCAGCAGCGCCTGCCCTACCAGCGCTGCCCCCAACACGCGCTGATCGCTCACCACGGGCACGCCCACCACAACGAATACCTCTTCCGGCGTGCGCAGCAGGAACGACTCTGCTGCACTGCCCGCCAGCAGCCGCTTAAGCGCTGCTTCCAGCTCGAGGCGGGCGTTAGCGCTGGCCAGCACCGCGCCGCCTGCCGCCCGCAGTGTGAGCGCCTCGTCTCCGTCGGCGTCCAGCAGCAGCAGCACGTCGAGGCCGCCCAACGTCATCAGCGCGCGCAGGCTGGGTTCCACGCTGGCAAAGCTGCGCCCGCGCAGCGCGTCATCGACGCCGCGCGTGTATGCGACACGGGCGGCCTCGCTGCGCAAAGCGTCGAACCGCTCGCGGACGCGGCTCAACGTGGCCTCCGCGCTCTGCTGACCAAGCTGCGCCGCCAAGTCAACGCGGCTCACGGTCAGCGCGCTGACTACAAAAAACACGCCAAACCCGCCGACCACCGCCACTACAAGCGCCGTCGGCAGCAGCACCCGCCAGCGCATCGAGACGAACTTCCTGCCAGATGAGGCCATCACAAACCGCTTTCAAACCAAATGATGTTGATATTATAGCCAACTTCTGACCGCGTGAGCGGCGTTTCTTCAACACGCCACGTATTCAGCGTCCTCGAAGGTCACGGGGTCAACCGGCAGGTCATCGATGCGCACTTCATAGTGGATGTGTGGGCCGGTGCTGTTGCCGCTGCTGCCGCTGGCAGCGATCACACTTCCCCGCCCGACCTGCTCCCCGGCCTGCACGTAGACGCTGCTGTTGTGCGCGTAGTAGGTGGTGAACGCGCTGTTCTGAAGGATCACCAAGTAGCCATAGCCGATCTCGCTCCAATCGGCAAAGACCACCGTCGCGCTGTGAGTGGCGCGCACGGGCGTTCCGACCTGCACGCCGATGTCAACACCCAAGTGATACGGGTGAAACCCCTGATTCAACGTGCCCACCGCCGGGACGCCGCGCGGCGCACAGCCGTCACCGGCGTAGGGTTGACGATCAGGCGCGGCGGGCGCAGCGATCAAGGGCGGCAGCGGCGGGGTCGTCGGGTACGCGAGGATCCACTGCGGCGGCGCGGCAGCGCGCACTTGCCCCGGCATCAGCGGCTGGACTTGTGCTACCACCAGCGGC
>DAOUBS010000152.1:0-23383 GCA_034432435.1 Anaerolineae bacterium | reverse complement strand
CGTCATTGGTCAGCTTGCCAACGCCTACATTGTCGCTGAAGGCCCAGCAGGCCTTTACCTTGTCGATCAATTCGCAGCCAGCGAGCGCGTTCGTTATCAGCAAATCATGGATGAGCTTCAACAGGGCGCGCTCGCCGCACAGCCAATCGAGGCCGCAACTGTCAACTTGACTTCACAGCACTCAAAACTGCTTGAGAAACACATCAGCACGTTGGCGCAGTTTGGGTTCCAGTTCGAGCTGTTCGGCAGCACCACGTGGCGCATCCTGACAGTTCCTCAGTGGATCACATCGCCCCAAGTCACCGACTTCACTGCGCGTTTCTTGCTAGCCGTAGAGAACAAATTAGACCCACACAGCGCACTTGTTGATCTGCTCGCACAGGCCGCCGCCTATAAATCAGGTCAACGGCTTGAACGCGACACAATGGAGCATCTACTACGCCTGCTAGAGCGCTGCCCCAACCCGCTGAACAGCCCATCGGGCAGCGCTACGCTTATCCACATAAGCCGCGATCAGCTCTCACGCGAGTTCAGCCGCCGCACCTAGCGCATCTATCACCGGCTGCGCCACTGGAACGTGCGCCAATCCCCTACCCCACCGATGAACTGATAGGCCCCGGTGTCGGTCTGGCTGGCAACCGAGACCCGCCAACGCACATTGTGGGTTTGGCCATCTGTCGGGATGAGCGACTCCGGCAAGACGTAGAAGGTGTTGCGTGTGACGTGCAGCGACTGCGTGTTGTTTGTCAAATTCTGGAACTCGACAAGGTAAACCTCATTCGGCCGCAGCACACCCACGCTTACCCATTCAAGCCGCATCGCAACCGGTGATGCAATCGCTCCATCGGGCGGGTAAAACCCAAGCGCTGGCGCATAGGTTGGCGTCGGGGTCGCCGTTTCGCGCCCGCTCGGCGTTGGCGATGGAACCGGCGTTGGCGTTGGCAGTGGGACGTTCACACACTGCCCGACGCTGATGAACGGACGGCAGTTCGGCCCGCCGCTGTACTCACTGAAGCGGCAACCTGTCCAGTTGAGATTTTGATTAAGCTGGCTCAGCGTCTCTAGCGTCGTATTGAAGCGATCCGCAATCCCGATCAAACTATCTCCCTCAACCACTGTGTAGCAACCGGCCACAGCCCCCTGTGGCAGCGTCACATTGCCGATGCGCTGCCCCGTGCCGAGGCTGGCGTCACTCGTAGCTGTCGCATCCGCCCCCACGGGAATTGGTGTGGCCGTCCGACGCGGGATGAGCAGCTCGCTGCCGGGTGGCGGCAAGATGTTCTCGTTGGGCAGGTTGTTCAAGCGCACGACTGCGGCAATCACCCCCGGATCAAACGGTGGATACCCCCACGGCTGTAACTGCAAAATAAAGCCGAGGGTATCATTCGGTCGGATGATGTAAGTGTAGGGGCCTTCCGTTGGCTCAGCCTCGGGCATCGTCGGCACTGCGTTGATCTGTGCAGTTGGCTCTTGGGTCACAATCGCTGGCGTCGAAATGAGCAATGTTGCCGTCGCCGTCGGCGTCAACGTCGCGCTTGGGGATGGCAGCGGGCTGGGGGTCTCGGTCACAAGCGGCTCCGCAGTCGGGGTTACAATTGGCGTGACCAAGTTACAGGCCGAAATCGCGCACACAACACATACACCCAACAGAGCCAGTCTATACCTCATGAGCCATTCTCCACCCTACCCTGCCAAACGAACAGACGGGGCGTCGTCTGCATCGTGACGGCGTTAGTCGTCGTGTCTAAAATTCCAATTGACCACTCATACTCATGCCGAGCTGCTGTCGTCCCATGCCACTCTAACGGAACCAGAAAAGAGATGTCGCTTGTTGTTGCTTGGTAGGCTACGCCAGCCGTGCGATCAATCACGCTCACCAAGTAGACATGACCGGGCTTGAGCGTCGCCGTTGGACTCCAACGGAGTGTCACCAGCTCATCGCTGCGGAAGAACTGGCGATCAGGCGGACTCACCACATTCGGCTGATTAAACGTTGCCGTTGGCGTGGGGGTGGCCGTTGCATTCGGGTCAGGCGTGGGGCTGAGCGTTGGCGTTGGGGTCGGCGCTGGAACCCGCATCAACTGGCCAACGCGAAGCTGCACCAAGCACTGCGGCCCGCCAAAGCGCTCACCAAATTCACACCTTGCAAAGTCTATTTCAGGGTTTAACTCTGACAAGGTCTTGGCGTCCGTGTTATAGGCAACGGCAATCATGATAATGTTTTCGCCAGACACAACACGATGCCACATCACGCCGGGCGGAAGGGTCGGGGTAGCTGTTGGCGCGAATGGGTCGATCGACGTGTCAACCTCTAATAGACTGTCGCTAGCGTTCATTGTGACCGAATTAGCTGTCTCACCCTGCGATTGTGGCGGCGCACTCTCGGGCGCGTTTGGATCAAGGGTTGGAGTGGGAAACGGGATGATGATCTGCTGGCCTAGTTGCAGCCGTGTCGGATCGGTGATGTTGTTCAGCGCCATGACCGTCGGCATGATGTCGAGGTTGGTGTAACCGCAACTCAAGATAGCTGCGATCAACGACCCTCCCGCAACAATCGTTTGCACACACGGGCTGGGGGTTTCAGTCGGCCCGGGGGTAAACGTGATCGTTGGGGTTGAGGTTGCAGTTCGGGTGGGCGGGCCAGGGGTGACGGTCGCAAATTCCAACGTCGGGCGGGGTGTTTCTGTAGCGACTTGGCCCACGACCGCGGGCTGTGATGGCTGCTGCGTGCTTAACACCACACCCAATCCAATCCCCACCAGTATGAGCAGCACAGCACACAGAACGATCAAGCCAACGCGCGCACCCGACGAGGCGCTAGACTCCATCAGATCATTTTCCCCGAACTTGAAGTCATAAGTCGCGTTTGCTGGGGCAGCAGGCAGCTTGCTAACCGCGGTAATCTCCCCTAAGGATGTGCCGCAGGTCGTACAAACCACCGCGTTGGTGTGGTTGAGCGTTTTACAGATCGGGCAGATCTTAAAAGACTGTGCCAAATGTCACCCTGTTGTTCTGTGTGCAAATGGCATTATAGGATCTAGACCGTGCCGTGGCGAGGGCGCATCAGGAACCAGCGACCACGACTACACGGCATATATGCAAGTCTTGTGGTCATCATGCAGAGGTTAGGCAAACTGCGATTGTAGGGTTATCACTGTTCGCTTGCAGCCACTAGTAATTCATGCTATTCTTTCCATTAATTTAAGTGCTCATGCGGAGCCTCGTATGCCAGAAAAAATCCTAATCGTTGATGATGATGTTGACAGCCTTAAGCTGATCGGCCTAATGTTGCAGCGCAGTGGTTACGAAGTCAGCGCTGCCAGTACGGGTCTACAGGCGCTCGCAAAAGCTGAAGCCGAACGCCCCAATCTGATCATTCTAGATGTCATGATGCCGGACATGAACGGCTTAGAAGTATGCCGCCGTCTGCGCGCCAACGCCTCTACGCAGGACATCCCGATCATCATGTTCACAGCTAAGACGCTGATCGACGACAAGGTCAAAGGGTTTGAAGCCGGCGCAGATGACTACTTAACCAAACCAACCCATCCACAAGAGCTTGCTACGCGCGTTCGTGCCATGCTGACGCGCGCCTCCTCCAAACAAGAAGTTCTTATACAAACACAAAGCGTGAGCCGCCCTAGAAATATCAGCATTGGGGTGTTAGGCGCTAAGGGGGGCGTCGGCGCAACCACCGTAGCGGTCAACCTCGGGGCTGGGATGCTCGTCAGCGGTGAAAACCCAATCGTTGCAGATTTCCGCCTCGGCTCAGGGGGCGTCGGCGCGATGCTTGGCTTGATCCGCACCCAGAGCATGAGTCGTCTACTGACGTCACAACCAACAGACTTGACTCAAAAGGCTGTTGAGAACGCGCTGGCATCTCATGCAAGCGGCCTGCGCGCGCTCGTGTGTTCAGTGAACGCGCGTGAAGCACAGCTTAAGTTCAGCGAAGATCAAGCCGTCAATATCATCAATCACGTGCGGATACTAGGTAAGCCCGCCATCTTCGACCTCGGTTCAACTTACAGCGGCCTGACTGCTCGCCTCTTACAAGAGATGGAGCGTATCCTTCTTGTGGTTGAACCGAACAGCTTGTGCATTAACATGGCCAGAGAGCTGCTGCGGCAGCTTGATGAAGATGGCAGCGGCAACCGCGTAGGTCTGGTAGTCGTCAGTCGCGCACAGTCAAGCTTGCAGACGTCGTGGCAAGAGGTCGAGGCCGCACTTGGGCGTGAAATTCGTGCGATCGTTTCGCCTGCGCCAGAGCTGGCCTTCCAAGCGCTGGAGAACAAGACCCCGTTGATTCTACTTCAGCCTAACAGTGTGGTCGCTGGTCAGTTTGCTAAGCTCACTGAGGCGATGAAGCCCAAACTCAAGTCAATTGCTGGGGGGCAGCTCACCACTTAAGGTGAATTCAGTTGGCACATGCAAAGCCTCTCCGCTACAGAACAGGTCGCCCAATGGCTGCTCAATGCTAAATACGCCGTTGCTTTTACAGGGGCAGGAATTAGCACACCATCTGGCATTCCAGACTTTCGAAGCGCTAACAGCGGCCTGTGGGAACACGTTGATCCGATGCAGGTGGCCAGCATCTTTGGCTTCAGGCACAACCCACGCGCCTTCTACGATTGGGTGCGTCCGCTAGCCATCACCACACAGCACGCACAGCCCAACCCTGCCCATTTCGCGCTAGCTACTCTCGAACGAATTGGCATCCTGAAGAGCGTGATCACTCAGAACATCGACATGCTCCACACACGCGCCGGCAGCGTCATCGTGCGTGAGCTGCACGGTCACATGCGATCCATGACATGTATTCGCTGTTTTAAAGAATACGACGCTGCACCGTATCTTGAGGCACTGTTGAACGATAACGTTATTCCCACTTGTGAGTGTGGTGGCGTCCTCAAACCGAACGTGATCTTGTTTGGTGAGCAGCTTCCCTATCAAGCCCTTCAACAAGCTAAGGATGACGCGCGCAAAGCCGATCTCATGCTCATTGTAGGTTCGTCGCTTGAAGTAGAGCCAGCCAGCAGCCTGCCGCTGCTGGCGCGTCGCAACGGCAGCAAGCTGGTCATCGTCAACTTGCAGTCGACATTTCTTGACCAGACCGCCGACATTGTAATCCACGCCGACGCAGCCGAAGTTCTCCCGCAGATCGTTGCCTGTATGCAGGTGTAGCGCACATGACCACCGAACAAACGCTGGTTGAACAGTACAGGCGCATCGTCGAGATCAGCCAACAGCTTAGCTCCACGTATGATCTTCCAACGCTGCTGCGCAAGATTTGTGCGC
The DNA here is from genome assembly GCA_034432435.1 of Anaerolineae bacterium. Taxonomy (GTDB): domain Bacteria; phylum Chloroflexota; class Anaerolineae; order Aggregatilineales; family Phototrophicaceae; genus JANWYT01. The sequence goes on along the minus strand of DAOUBS010000152.1, from coordinate 18,088 downwards.
TGGCAAAGGAGCTGATCGACGTAGAGGCCTCCTCTATCCTGCTGTTAGATGAAACTCGCAAGCAGCTTCGGTTTGCTATGTCAACCAACATCCGCCCGTCTGAGATGGAAGAAATCTTCGTCCCGCTTGAGGGCAGCATCGCAGGCTGGATCGTGACGCACGGTGAGCCGCGCGTGATCGAAAACGTCACTTCGACGCCCAATCACTACGCAGCCGTGGACAGTCGCCTCCAGTTTCACACGAGGAACCTGCTGGGCGTTCCCATGCGCACGCATGAAAAAGTCATCGGCGTGGTGCAAGCCATCAACAAAAACGGTGGCGTCTCATTTACAGATCAGGACATCCAGATGCTGCGAACGCTGGCCAGCCAAGCAGCCATCGCCATCGAAAACGCGCGCCTCTTTCAACAGAGTGACTTCATGAACGAGCTGGTACATGAGTTGAGAAACCCGCTGATGGCGCTCAAGGCAAGCACGACTCTCCTCTCGCGCCCCGACCTTCCAGAGGATAAGCGCGGCTATCTCGTTGATAAGCTGAAAGAAGAAACCCAGCGCTTGATTGACCTCACGTCGGAGTTCCTCGACGTTGCTCGCATGGAAAGTGGCCGCGTCAGCCTCAACCTCTCACGCTTCTCCATCCATGAATTAATCACGGAGAGCGCTGAAGTGCTCGCTCAACAGGCTGCGAACAAGCATATACACATCCGCATTGAGCCAGAAGACTATCTCGTTGAAGCTGACCGCGGGAAAATCAAACAGGTCATCCTCAACTTGCTGTCAAACGCTATCAAGTACAACCGCACTGAAGGGAAGATCGATATTTTTCTGCGCTTGCTAGAGAACGGTGATTCGCCCTTCGTGCATGTAACGATCGCAGATACTGGCTACGGCATCGCCCCTGAGCATCAGAAGCACATGTTCCAAAAGTTCTACCGCGTCCCGACGCATGAGCACGTCGAGCGAGGGACAGGCCTAGGCCTCGCCCTGTGCAAGCACATCATCGAAGCGCACGGTGGCAATATCTGGCTAGAAAGTGAAGTCGGCGTCGGCAGCCGCTTCCAGTTTACGATCCCGTTCGGCGGCTAATCGAACTTGAGCAGCACCTTGAGCATTCCCGATTGGAACGCTGCTTCAAATGCTTCAAGCGCTTCCTCAAATGGGTAGACAGCTTCAATCATTGACTCAACATCAACTAACTTCTGCTCCAGCAGGCGCAGTGCAGCCGCAAATGGGCCACATCGGCTGCCCACCACGTTGATCTCGTCAATCACAACTTGCGTTAAATCCACACTTGGCATGCCTGCATATGTGCTCTTCAGGACGAGTGTCCCACGTGGCCGCAAGAGCTTCAAGGCCGCAGCAAACCCCTCACTGCTGCCTGTGCAATCCACGACTACATCCGTCTCACGTTCTGGATAAGCCTCAATGCCTTGCCCAGGAATACCCCACTTGCTCAACAGCATCCGTGGGTGCTCACGCCTCACCACCACCGAGACATCCGCCCCTGTCAAGCGCAGCACCTGCGCGCACAGCAGCCCCAACTTGCCCGCGCCGACGACAACAACCCGATCCCGCGGCGAGAGATGCACCAGCTCCAGGATGTTACATGCGGCGGCTAGCGGCTCCACAAACACCGCCTGTTCATCGCTCACCGTATCGGGCACAGCGTAGAGGTTCTCGGTGCGCAGCGCCAAATAATCTGCAAAAGCCCCTTGATGACGGTCAATGCCGACTGTGGTACGATTGCGGCATTGGCTGGGAACACCCTTTCGACACATATCACAGTCACCGTGGGGGACGTTGATCTCGCCCACAACGCGCTTGCCGATCCATTTTGGATCCCCAGCCACGACTTCGCCGACAAACTCATGGCCCAACACCCCTGTAAAACCCATGTAGCCTTTAGTGAGTTCTAGGTCTGTGTTGCAGATCCCTGCACGCCGCATCCGAATCAACGATTGATTTGGCTCAAGCGTCGGCTGTGGGTAGTCATGCTCAAGGCACAGCTTGCCTTCAAACACCAGTGCGCGCATCACTTTTCCCCTAAGCTTTCACCGCAACCGCACCCTCATCGTGGGCAAGGTCGCCCTTCACAAATGGGATCTCACCCTTCTCCCACGCTACGAGCAGCGGCACAGCAGTGAAGATCGACGAATAGCTACCAGTCAGCAAGCCGATGAACAACACAAAGATGAACTGGCGCACCGTCTCACCGCCGAACAGCATGATCGCAATCATGATGAAAAACGCGTTGAGCTGTGTCGCTAGTGATCGATGAATCGACTCCCAAACGCTGCGGTTCACGATTGTCTCATATGGTTCGCCGATGCGAAGCGGGATGTTCTCACGGATGCGATCAAAGATCACGATCGTATCCTGCACTGAGAAGCCCACGACAGTTAGAATCGCCGTCAAGAACAATGCGTCGACCTCCCAGCCGAACAGCAGACCCATCAACGACATGACGCCCAACACAACAAACAGATCGTGCAGCATAGCCGCCACAGCACAAATGCCATATCGGAACGCATTCGGCACTTGTCGAAACGCCAGCACCATGAAGCCTGTTACGACAAACGCGGCGACAATCACAGCGACAAACGCCGCTTGGGTCACTTCACGTCCGATGCTAGGCGACACGGACTGCTGCTGGAAGCTGTCCCTGTCCAATGGCGCAACCGCGTTAAGCTGCTCCAAAATCTGCTCAATCGTTTCTGCTTCTTGGAAGCTGCCGCGCACTGACCAGCGATTGCTGCCAGCGCCCCCTAACCGCTGAATGATGACGCCGCTGTCGCCAGCCGCCGAGAACACATCGCGGATGATGTCCTCTGTGACGCCCGGCTCAGTGAACGTCAAATCGTAGATCGAGCCACCCACGAAGTCGATGCTCAGGCGGAAAAGGCTGCCCGTCGTCACCAACGAGTAAAGCATGATCAAGATGCCAGGCAAGATAATCGCCGTCGAAATGAGAAAGTAAAGACGGCGGTTCTCAACCAAGTTGAACATGCTGACGCGGCGGCGCGTGGCAAACCCATAAGCCAGTATTGCAACGGCAACCGCAAGAACAACAACGCTCAGAATCGTATTAGCGTCCATTGCGTCCCCTTATACCCCTAGCAGCCAGCGGCTTCGTGCCAAGCGCGCCCGACCAAGTGAGACCAAAATGTACAAGAAAGTCCGCGTGACCAGCACAGCGGTGAACAGATTCAGCAGCAAGCCCAAGATGAGCGTAATCGCAAAGCCGCTCACGATGCTCGCCCCAGGTGTCTGACCGAAGAAGAACAGGATCATGCCGATGATGATGGTCGAGGTGTTCGAGTCACGAATCGACGTCCATGCACGCTTAAAGCCGGCCTTCAGCGCAGTGTCAATGTCGCGCCCAAGACGAAGTTCCTCTTTGATCCTCTCGAAGATGAGGATGTTGCCATCAACCGCGGTGCCGATGGAGATCAAAAAACCCGTGATCGCCGGCAGCGTCAGCGTGACCGGCAGCAGCTTGAACAACGCGAGGTTTAACAATATAAACACGATCAGCGCGCCGGCAGCCGCTAGGCCAGGCACGCGGTAGTACACCACCATGAAGCTCAACACGACCAACACACCGATGATTCCAGCGCGAATACTGGCCGCCACGCTAGCCTGCCCCAAGGTCGCGCCGACTTCCTCCGCAGTCACGATCCGCAGCGGAATCGGCAGCGCACCAGATTGCAATTGCAGCGCCAACGTGCGCGCTTCCTCTTCTGTAAAGCTGCCAGTGATGACCCCGCCATCGCTCAGCCGCGCTTCAATCGTCGGCGCAGACAGCACCAACCCATCTAAAACGATGGCCATCGGTTCCCCGATGCGTGCGCCAGTGTACTCTGCAAACGGCACTTGAAATTCTGGGCGCACTTGGAACGAGATGTACCACTCCGGCGGGGACGCTGCGGAGAGTGCGCCGAATTGCGCGCTGGCGCGCTCGAGCATGCTGCCCGTGAAAGCCGTCGTAAACGGGTTCCCTTGCGGGTCACGCAGCCGCGACAAGAGTGCGCTCATGTCAGCTTCGGCGCGCTGCCCCGTGAGTTCTAGCTGCCCCGTCGTCAAAATCAAACGATCCACATACTGCCCAACTGTGCCGCGCAGCCCCGCCATGTCGACGAATTCAAGCAGGGCCGTCTGCTGGATCGTGTTGATCGCTTGCTGACGATCGCGCACGCCAGGCAGCTCAACAAGGATACGATCAGCTCCCTGTAATTGGACTGTTGCTTCCGTCAACCCCAGCCCGTTCACACGTCGATTGATGTTATTGGCCGTTTCACCCATCGCAGCGCGCAGCTCTTCAGCGCTGAACGCCCCCGTGTCCACATCGGCTTGCAACAGCACACGCAAGCCGCCGATGAGGTCAAGGCCGAGGCTCTGCGTCACACGGATGTCGATCTCAGGAATACGATCTCCGTTCAGATCAATCGTGATGTTCTCGCTGCATCGCACACCGAGGCTGTCTAACCGTGGATTTTCGCGCAGACGTTCACAGACAGGATCATCCGGCGTCACCCCTTTCACATCAGCTGGCAGCGCAACGTAGAGAGAGAACAAAGACAACACAAGAATAACGGCTAGCCATCGCCAATGGGTCTGCATAAACTATCCTTCCGGAGCGTTCCTATAGATTATGGGGTCATCTCTGTTTCAACGCCCTGCCCCATGCGGGCGTTGCGTGCAATTTCTTCAGGGTCATAACGATTCATCATCGCAGCAATTACCAATCGAACCGTGACACCATCCGCAATCTCGACAAGCGCAATGCCCTTTGCAGAGTCGATATGCTTCACCTTGCCAATGATCCCCCCGTAAGTGACGATTTCATCGCCTGCCGCCAACTCACGCGCCATCATCTGACGCTTCGTGAAGTCACGCTGCCGTGGAAACAATACCAACGAATAATATGCGGCAAAAATCAGCGCGCCAATCACGCCCACTGCGATGATTTCTTCCATCTTAAGCAATCCATGCTCTGCTGCGACAATCCCGAGGATTATAGCCACGGACTATCTATTTAGACTAGACCAGCACCGTCGTTACGAAGTGGTTTACTTGACCGACCCTCTAAATCCCCCTACAATACCAGCCAACAACAGGTTTCACGCTAGGACAAGCTGATGGCTAAATCAGGTATGAGGGCGGCATTTTGGGGGGCAGTACTTGGGCTTGTGGGGCTGGCTTTAGCTGCGCCTGTCCTTGCAGGCAGCACAACGATCTCGCTCAACTCTGGCGCTGCTAGTGGCACATTTGTCATCCGTGATGAGCCAACGCTGGTCATCAACGGGTTTGACCTCGGCGCGCAAAACCTCGCGTTTCCAGTCACGATTGATGCAGTCACGCTCGACGTCGTTCGTCCTGTCGTCGGCCAGCCGGTGACAGTCGTCGTCTACGCCGACCCCAACGGTGGAACCCCTCAAGATGCGCAGTTGATCGCAAGGGCGGACGTGGCCATCAATGAATCCGGCGTTGTTCGCATTGTTCTACCTCAACCCGCAACCACCAGCAGCCGCATCGTCTGGGCTGGGTTTTATCTACCTGTGGACTTCCGCTTCCGTGCCGATCAATCTGGGAACTCTGTGCTCACTTACTGGGCGTGGACGCCGAACAGTGTAATTGACCTGAACAACCTCGCCAACGCGGCCATCTTCGGCCCGGGGGATGGATCTGGGCCGGTCAACATTGCGATGGGCGGCATCGCGCGCATCAACATCGAACTGAACCAAGCCGATGGGCGCACAGGCGCGCCGCCTACCTTTGGGGGCGCACCGCTCGGTCAACAAATTGTGACAGACGCTCAAGCTGATCTGAACTTGCTAAATGGCTACGATGGCTGCCCGAACGTGCGCTTTGACCCATCCGACATTCAATTCGGAGGTGGTGGAACCTTCACCCTGCACTGCCGAGTAGAACCTGCCCCGATGCAGCCTGGCATCATTGGCAACATCAACCTTGTGCCGGCTTCTGTTGCGGGCTTTGAGCGTCGCGGCCTCACCTATCAGATATTTGCCAATGGGGATTATCAAAAACTTCCCGATGACGCGAGCTTGATGAAAATCCCTGTCACTCACTGTGTTCAACCGAACGCAGGCGACATCAGCCAAGCGGTGATCGGCGTCTCGTATGGCGTGCCGCAAAAATGGTACATTCTGCCATCGCAGCGCTACGGTGATTTTGTCTGTGCTGAAGTCACCCACATTGGCCCCATGTCTTACTTCGTGCCGCGCAGCGGCAACGAGGAAACGCTCAACATCGACCTGATCTGGTCAACCACCCTTACAACCCGTCCAGCACCAACCAATTTCTTCTGCAAGGACGTTATCACGTTCCGCTGGGCCATCAAGAACGATGGGTTCGAAGCTGCGCCCAATTACGTGCTGCGCGTAACAAACGTGGCTGTGCGCACAGGCCAAGTGACCGCTCAACGTGACATCGTCATCAACGGCCATGCACCTGGCGCTACCCTCGGCGGTGAGGATCAATTCACCCTGCCTAGCACCTTCTTCAACGAGGCAAATCGTCTGGTGTTCCAGATTGACGGCAACAACAACGTAGCTGAGCTGAACGAAGCAAACAACACTCAGATCATCGACTACATCTTGAAAGAGCGCAGCAGCGGCTGCGGCGAATAACAGCACAGGGGTCGCGCGCCGCGCGACCCCTCGAACGGAAGTTACAACTGTATGCGGATCGAAACCAACACCAAACTAGCAGAGCGCAATCGCAAGCTCGCCAACTATCTATTTCTGGGAACTTTGTTCGTGCTGATTGCAGGCTTCTTCTTCGTCAACGCTTCAGCATTTGACCCATCTGGTGACATTAACGCAGGTATCCTATTCCTGCAAGCGCTTGTCTTACCTGCGGCTTTCATCATGACGCTCATCTCTATCCGCATGACGAACCTCTGGGCACGTCCACCTCGTCCGGAGAAAGTGCTGCCAGAAGCGCTCAAGAGCCTGAGCAAGAAGAGCATACTTTACAACTACTATCACCTCCCGATCAGACATCTGTTGATCTGCCCACAAGGGGTCTTCGTCATCGTTACGCGGTGGCATGATGGCCACTTCGAAGTCAGTGGCGACCAATGGCGCACGCTGGCCAATCCGATCTCACGCTTCCTGTCGACCTTGCGCATGGACGGTATCGGCAACCCTACAGAAGAAGCGACCCGTCTAGCACAAAAAGCCACGGAGCTGCTTCAAACCCATGCGCCAGATGTCACCGTGCAGCCGATTGTTGTGTTTGTCCACCCACGAGTCAAGTTGACGATTGAAAACCCAACCATTCCAGTCGTCTACGCGGACAACAAAAACAAGCCCAACTTGAAAGACCTCATGCGCGATTTGTATCTAAAAAAGACAGGTGATGCGCAGACCAAATCCGCCCTGCCGCTGACTGATGAACAAATTGCCAGCTTTGAAAAGGCTACGCTGCCTGCTTCGCAATGACAGACAAGCACCTCAGCCGTTGGCAGTATCCGCTGTTAGTCATAGTACTGGCAGTCGGCTTTGGCCTGCGCGTTGGGGGCTTGGGCAACGCATCGCTGCGCGGTGATGAGGCTTTTTCTGCGTCTTACTGGTCAGGACTGCCACTGGCTCAGTCGCTTACGTCCATCGCAACCATTGAGCCGCACCCTCCGCTCACCTACGCAACCTTCAGAGCGTGGGGGCTACTCGTCGGCATCAACAGTGAGTTAGCGCTGCGAATGCTGCCAGCGCTTGGCAGCCTGCTTGGCATCGCCCTGATCTACACCCTCACAAAAGCGATGTTTAACCCGACTGTCGGCCTAGTCGCTGCTGTGCTGATGGCGCTGAACCCCCATGGGATATGGCACGCCCGTGACTTTCGCAATTACGCCCTTTGGAGCACGTTCAGCCTATTCACGATGTATTCTGGCTGGCGCACGATCAAGTTTCCTCGTGGACGCGCGCTGCTTGCCTACGGGATCGCTGCGCTGAGCGTTAGCTTGTTCTTCTACTTTGAACTGTTGTTCGTGGGTGCAATCGGGCTGTATGGCCTTATGAAACTTGACAGAAGGTGGCGCTGGCGTTGGGCACTGATCCACGCAGCTATCGGCGGTGTTGTTGTTGGGGTCTTTATGCTGCTTCAGGGTAGCTTGTTCAGTCGCGGGGGCTACGCAGGCAACATTACCTATTTCGACTTCAGCGCGCTCATTCTAACGTTTCCGGGCGCGCTCTTAATCGGTGACCTTGCCCCAAGCGAGCTGCTCTTTATTGCGAGCGCGCTTGCGTGGGCTGGCGCTGCGTTGTCGCTGACTACGCTGCGCTCGATGCCGAATCAACGCCTTTGGCTAGTTTGTCTTTTAGCTGTGCCGATCTTCGGCCTCTCGGTCATCAGCGCTGTTGTGGCCGTGTTCCTGCCGCGATACGTCCTGCCTGCGGCTGCCCCACTCTTGATCCTGTTGGCGGGCGGCTGGTATTACGGATGGCATCGAGGCGGCATCTCGCGCTCATTGGGGGCAGGATCGCTCATCACCGTGCTGATTCTATTCGTGTTCAGTTCTGTACACCTCCACGTCACTGGTGACTTCGGAAAATCACCGAACTGGAAGGCCATCCGCGACTTTCTGATGACTCAGGCTAGTCCTGAGGATCTGGTTGTGCAAACAACCGTAGACGCTGCTTTCGGATACTACATCGATCCCATCATGCATACCGCTGCCATTCCAGCTTCGCCCCAGCAAACTGAAGCGCACATCGCGCAGCAGATGTCTGCGTTAGATGCTCAGTTCTTTACGATCTGGTTGTTTGAACATTCTTTCTATGACTGGCCAAACGCCCGCGCCGCTCGACAATGGCTTGAAAGAGCCCGCATCAAAGTAGACGAACAGCGCGTTATGGGGGCGCCGCTTGCGCGCTATCTCCCCAGCAGTGTGTCATCGGCTGAATTGCCCGAGCCCTTAAACATCAGTACCTCCACGACAGCCAGGCTGCGTGGGGTTCGGATGCGAGTGCAAGTTGATGCCGTTGAAGTATGGCTGTATTGGTCACATACTTCAGACACATCACTTGCAGCGTCCGTGCAACTCATCGGAGATTGGAACCCCGTTAACAACAGCCCCGTGTGGGCACAGTCAGATCTCCGCCTAGAACCCATATCAGCTCTTCAACGGACTATCCACATCTTGCCGCTTACGGCTGTACCAACAGGTGACTACGCGCTGATCGCCAAGCTCTATGACCCCAGCACAGGGCAAGTCTTTACGATAGACGGCGAAGAATTATATTCGCTTGATACACTGCGCAGAGAATGAATACAGGACGCTTGTTGAAACGCCCTGCACTCTCAAGTTCCTGCACTCAAGTTTATGTTAGCCGCCAAGCTCGGCAAGACGCGCTTCGAGTCGCGCCATGAGTCGATCATACACGTCTTGGCGCACTTCACCGTTGATCAAGCGCAGATCAAGCGCCTCAATGGCGTTACGCACATCTTGCACCGTATTCAACGCACCTGATGAGGCCGGCGTAGCCACGGGGGCTGGTGCGGACGCAGCCTGCTGTTGGTTGCCAGACATCATCTCCATCATTTTCTGCATCATCATCTGGTTCATGAGCATCTGCTGCTGCTGCGCCGCCTGTTGAGCCGCCTGCTGCTCCGGATTCATGAACGCGCCGCCGAGCTGCTGGCCGACGCCAAAGCCGACGCCCGCTCCTGCCAGCGCGCCACCGGCCCCCTCGTTGCGCGCTGCATCACGCAGCGCCTGCACGCGGATGACCCGTTCGTATGTCTCGGCGCTCATGTAGCTCATCATCTCGTCTGGCGAGACCTGCTTCGCGTTGAATGGGTTCGCGTCAAATGCGATGATGCTGACACCAAACTCATCTTCAAACTGCGTGCTGAGCTTGACGAGCGCCGCGCCTTCAAGGTCGTTCATCAGTTTGTTGGCGTCCATCACGCTGCTAATTCCCGCGTTGGAAAGCAGCACCGTCAGTTCACCTAGCAGTTTCGTCTGCATCGCTGTCTTGAGGTCATCGACTCGAGTGATCGGCTTGCTCATGCCGAACTTTTTCAAGAAGCGCGCAGGATCAGCAATCCGCAAGCTCATTGTGCCAAAGGTCGTCAACAGTGCCGCGCCCATCGCAGTGCCCGGCAGCGCCACCGGGATCGGCGGGTTCGTCCCCCAGCCCACCTGTGGCATCGTCTTCATGTTGATGAAGTACACCAGCGCTTGGAACGGCGTGCGACCACTCGTGACCAGCTTTAACATGTTCGTAAGGATCGGCAAGTTGGCAACGCTCAGCGTGTGGCGGCCAGCCGTGAACATATCCAGTACTTGCCCATTGCGCACGAAAGCCGCTACTTGGCTTTCTTGGACGATCAGCTGCGAGCCAAACCGAAAGTCACCATCGCCACTTTGCGGTAGGCGATAGACAAACTCGTCGTCCATTACATTATCGTGAACGATCACGTCAATAATGCGCATTTTCCTCTCCTTACAGGTTCAATTCGATTCATATTGACTACTTGTCACTGCCTAGTTGCAGAATCTGATCATCGCGCAGGCTGAAAACGTCGATGGCAGTGTCTACGCTCGACAGCACCGCATCCAACGCTGCTTTAAAGTCCTCTCCTTTTGCGACGGTGCTCTGTAGGATCCCCACGTTGACGTTCAGTTCTTCAACATACTGGAGCTGTGCCTCGTCAAAGGCATAAATGCGATCCAGTTCCTCATTGCCGATTTTGACTGCCTCGAACATGCCAGAATACTTCGGATTGGCTGTTGCGACACGGTCACGGTAGGATTGCAGCCGTGATTTGACTTCCCGCGTCTTGGACATGTGAGACAGTCCTCTGCCATCGTCCAAAATCATCGATTCGACACGGGTAAAGTCGCGGATGATAGCGTCAATTCGCTCCGCAATGTAGTTGCGAAGCATCGTATCTGCTTGTCGCCGTGCGTTCTTCTCGTGATACCCTTTGAACCCAGGGATACGTGCCACCAGTGATTCTAATCCACCCCGCTGTGAAACAATTTTCTCGTACAGTTCAGACGACATAGCAGATTCCTCGTCAGTTAATAATATCTACAGTGTACAGCAATTTTCTTTCTGCCAATTCCTCAGATTTTAGGGAGATAATAGATCGTCTTACACTGCGGGCACAGCGTAGGATGCAGTTTTCTCGGAACAAGTGCATGCCCACACACGACACACTGCTGCATCACCTCCAGCATAGGCCCAGGTATCGTACACACGCGCTCTTCATCTGGTCGAACGTACCCGCTGAATAAGTACAACCTTTGCAATTCCTCTAGGCTCAAGATGACTGCGTCCTTTGGTACGCCAAGCGCATCTGCTGCTTGGCCAATAGAGACTTCTCCATGCTGGCGCAGGTAGTCAAGCAGCAGCAGCGGCAGTTCCATCTCTGGCTCAGCAAATGACTGATTGCTGCCAGAAGACACTATCAAGTATCCGCCCACGGTCATCAAACCGAACGCTAGTAAGAAAATCGGGAGCGCACTACTGATAAGACTTGGGTCATCCACAATGGTTGTGGGCTGCACCGCCAGCCACACCCCACCGAGAGTTGTTACAATCACCCCTCCCATTGTCAAGCTGACCCCTAGTAGCTTACGCCGTTCCATGCACACCCCTCCGGTATCGGATTATAGCACTCATTGGCAGATGGCGGCGAATCACGGTAAACTGAAGTTGAGGCCACATGCGCGAGGAGACCCCATGCGACGCGCCTATGCTTGGTTGGGCGCTGCCCTGATTGTAACGCTGTTGCTTCAGCCCACTGCTTACACACAAACTCCAACCGCCCCCTCTCATGAGCGCGTAGAAGAGTACACAGTGCGCGCGGGTGACAGTCTAGCCGCTATCGCTCGTGTTTATGGCATCACACCACAGGAGATCATCAGCGCCAACGACCTTCCCCCCGCACGGCCAATTCAACCCGGCCAAGTGCTCATCATTCCGCTTCGGCCAGATGACCCCGTTGTCATCACATCGTGGGAAGTCTACACGGTAAAACGCGGAGACACACTGGCGCGCATTGCAACCATGTTCAACACGTCCGTTGAAACGCTCATCGCGCTCAACCGAATTACGAACCCCAACACGCTCACAATTGGCGCTCAACTGCGTGTGCCACGCCATGACACAGTGAGCGACTCTCCACCGTTGGCCATCGCAACCAGCACACCACACCCTGACAGCTTCCTTGATCGCAAGCTAGAACGCGGCGTCGAGGTGTTCCTGCAAAATCAATTGCCTGAGCAAGTACTTAACTGGGTTAGTAAATTAGACATCCAATGGGTCAAGATCACAATCAACTGGCGAGAGTTTGAACCAGTGCCTAACCAGATCAACTGGGAAGCGCTCGATCTAGTGATTGATGGTCTAAACTCTCAAGGCCGAAACATCTTGCTCACGTTGACCGGCGCGCCGGACTGGGCGCGCCCCTCTGCCACCCCGTATGTTCTCAATCTCACTCAATACGGCCCACCGGATGACGTTCAAACCTATGCTCAGTTTGTTCAGCGCGTCGCTGAGCGTTACCGTGGCCGCGTGCAAGCCTATGAGATCTGGTTGGAGCCTAATCTGCGGCGCTCGTGGCACGATTCGACGTCCGCAAGCCGCGAAACGGCCCGCCTGTCAAGCATCAGCTACTTGTCGCTTTTGTCAGCAGCCGCAGCGGCGATTCGGCGTGCGGACGCTGACGCTCTCATCGTGTCAGCGGGTCTAGCCCCCACTGGCATCACTAACCCACAGAATTCAATCTCAGATCGCTTATTTCTCCAGACGCTGCTAAATGGCGGCCTTTTGAGCCTTGTCGACGCTGTCGGCGTACAGCCCGATGGGTTCGCCAACCCGCCTGACGCCCGCTGCTGCCAACCGTTGGAGGGCGTCCTGACCCATTTTGAACAGCCAGAGTTCTACTTTCTAGAGACGCTACTCACCTATCGCCAATTGGTCGATGCTGTAGGCGGCAGCGAAGTCCCCCTGTGGGTAACGCGGTTTGGTTGGGGCAGCGCGGAAGTCAACTCGCTAGCCGCGCCCAACATGGCTGAGAACCCTTTCTTCACTTACGTCTCGGCTCAACAACAGCGTGAATACACGCGCAGCGCGTTTCAGATCGCAGAGCAAGTGGGTGCAGTGAATCCAATGATTCTTTATAATTTAAATGGATGTCCCGCTCGCTTAGCTGAGCCATGCTTCTACAGTGTCTTGCGCACAGACGGTCAGCCGGGCCTCTTGTATGATGTGTTTCAGCCCTAATTAGCGCTAAATGCGTGTTAGGGTTGAGCAACATTTCAGTTCTAGTGTTACTCTGGATGGTGCGCATGTACTCAGAAATGCGACGAACAACATGGTGAAATATTCTCCTCTTGTCAATCAGCGTATCGACCGCTACACCCTGCTGGAAAAAATTGGCTCTGGGGGGATGGCGACCGTCTTTCGTGCTCGTGATGAGAACCTCGACCGTGAGGTAGCTGTCAAGATCCTGCACAAACATCTTGCCGATGAAGAAGGATTTTATGGGCGTTTCGTCCAAGAGGCGCGCGCCATCGCCAGCCTCAACCATCCTAATATCGTTCAAGTTTATGACTTCAATCAGATTGAGCATGAAGGCCAAACCCTCACCTACATGGTGATGCGCTACGTCGCTGATCAAACACTTGAGAACATCCTCAAGCATCACCAAGCTCAGGGGCTGATGATCCCAATTGACCGCGTTCAGCATATCATGCTCGACCTCTGCGCTGCGCTCGAATACGCCCACCAAAAAGGCATGATCCACCGCGACTTGAAGCCCAGCAATGTGCTCGTTGAGCAAAACGATCGCGCTGTTCTGACCGATTTTGGGATCGTCAAGCTCGCGGGCAGCTTAGCGAGACACACTCAAGACGGAACAATCGTCGGCACGCCCGCTTACATGTCACCCGAGCAGGCCACTGGAGAGACCATCGACAGCCGCAGTGACTTGTACGCGCTAGGGGTCATCTTGTTTGAACTGCTGACAGGACGCACGCCCTATGAGGGAGATGACACGCTCTCCGTCCTGCTGAAGCACATTCAGATGCCGATCCCTTCACTATCCAATTATATCCGTGTTGACAACGAGGCTTATGAGCGCATCATCACCAAAGCGCTTGCCAAAGATCCCGCAGCACGCTATCAAACTGCCAGCGAGTTTGCGTTAGACTTGCGCGCTTACCTCCACACTGAGCGCGAGAGGACACTTATCCTGCCAACTATAAAAACCGCTGCACCACTCACAACTTCAGATGTTCCCAACAAGCCCACGCGCACCATCCTACAAACCATTGAAAGCGCGGTTCTACAGCCAGCCAAACAGAACCCGCTGGGGTTTGCAGCGCTGGCCGTTGCAGTTGTCTCCCTGCTCATCGTAGCTCGCCTAACACAAGAGCGTCCGAGCACCTCAGAGCAGGATGCGCTCCCGCTCTCCGTTCAAGATGTCGTCAGTGCAATGACTTCAGAAGAAGTTTTCGGGTTGATCACATTTTCAGACGGTGAAAGCTTGAATGTAGCATGGCAGCAAACACAAGAAGGCGTCGTGCAGCGTGTCATCCGCGACGGTCAATACATCATCACCAACACGTTGAACAACACAGCCACTACCAGTCTCTTCAACCCTGATTACTTTCGCTACCGCGATGTTCAGATCACGATGGACGCCACCTTGACCGAGGACAGCGCCCCCAACAGCGCCTATGGCATCGTTTTTCGCTATCAAGACCCAGACAATTACAACGTGTTCGCTGTGGACAGCGAAGCTCGCTTTAGCTTGTGGACGCGCGAAAATGGCTTGTGGCGCGAGCTGCGCAACGCAGGGGAGAACTGGACTCCTACCGACGCCGCTCTGCCACGGGGCCAACAAAACAGGCTGACGATCATCGTGTTTCGTAACTTGTTGGTTGGCTACATCAACAGCCAACTAGTGGTCAGGTTGCAAGAGGATACCTTCAACGAAGGTGCAATCGGCATCTACACAGCTTCGCCGGCCGTCGGCACAAGCACGGTCCTTGTCGACTCGTTTTTGATTGCCCGTGGCGAGAATCCAGCATTCTCCATGACCGAAAGCGTCAGCGGCATGAGGCGTCCTGCAGCAACACCTACCATGCCACCCACTAGCGCGCCGAGAGAGCAATCGCCCACACCGGAATCAACCCCAGAATCGCAATAACAGCCAACACCGCCAGCGCAATCGTCACATAATCTCGCCCTTCAGAGCCTTCCAATGGCCGCATGGGCTGACTGTACTGAGGCGGGTAATACTGGCCGGAATCGGGGCCAAACGGGCGACCAGGCGGAACATTGTAAGTTGGCTGTGGCAGCGGCGTGTTGGCTGGGGGCATTGGATGTCGTGGATCTGGAACTTGCCCCATCATTGGGGGCGCTGCCTGCTGCCGCGGGTTGTATGGGTTAGGAGCTGCCGGCGCTGCGCTGAATTTCATGGTCGGTTCACTGCTTGCAGGCGGAATCGGCGGAATGTAAGGAGTCGCGCCTACTCCCGGAGGACGAGCTGGAATCGGCGCAGCATTCACAGGTGGCGGTGTTGGTTGCCGAGGTACAGCCGAAGGTGCAGGCGGTACATCGGCTGCACTCGCAGGTTGCTGAGGCGCAGGCGGGATGGCAGGCCTCATATTGTTTATGGTAGCGCTGTTTGCTTGATCACGGTATTGTTTGATCCGAGCGCTAAATTGATCAGCATCGCGGAAGCGTTCGGCAGGTTCTTTCGCCATTGCTTGCTTCACAAGTTCAGCTAAACCCGCTGGCACGCTTGGATTAAACTCTGTAACAAGGGGCACGCGCTCGCGGATGTGTGCCATGGCCAGCTCTTGCTGATTCGTGCCCGTGTATGGTAGCCGTCCCGTCAACATTTCAAACATAACGATGCCAATGCTGTAAACATCGCTGCGGGCGGATGGCTGTTCGCCTTTCGCTTGCTCAGGTGAGAAGTAGTGCGGGCTTCCCCACACAACTTCGGCCCGCTGCTGGGGTTGGGTGTCGCTTAGAGCCTGCGCAATCCCGAAGTCTGTGACTTTGACCTTTTCATCACGGGTCATCAAGATGTTCTGGGGCTTGATGTCAGCGTGTACGATACCAGAACGATGAGCGTAGCCAATGCCAGCGCAAATTTGAGTGATGACGTCGATCACCTTTTCTATGGGCATCGCGCCGCTGGCTTTGATGATCTTTTTCAAGTCTTGTCCATCGACAAGTTCCATGACGATGTAATGTGTTGACCCATCGCTGCCAACGTCAAACACAGTGACGATGTTTGGATGAGACAAGTTGGCGATGCTGCGCGCTTCGTTACGAAACTTCTCTAGAAAGGCGGGGTCTGTTGTCAGGCTGGGGCGCAAGATCTTGACTGCCACGTTGCGCTGAAGCAGGCGATCGACAGCCCGATAAATAACTGACATCCCACCAGATCCCTGCTGGGCGACTAGCGCATAGCGTCCATTTAGTAGTGTCTCTGACATAGACAATCCTGTTAGGCTAAGGCCGAGCGGCGGCATCGTACAACTGTCGATATTCTAACAAAGCGCTCCGGTCTGTCATACAGGCAATGTAATCTGCTACGCATCGGTATAGTCCCATCTCTTCAATTCTTGTGCGATATTCGGGTGGCAGATGGCGTGGTTCTTGAATGTATGAGTCAAATAGTCTGCTAATAAAAACATGTGCTCGTGATTTCATCTTGACTACACGAAAGTGATAGTACATATTATCGTACAGAAAGCGGCGCAGCTGGCGTGTGAGCGCTTGCATCCGTGGGCTGAACGCAACAACGTTAGCCGTGTGTCGTTGAATATCTATCGGCGACGTTGGCGCAAGCTCATCTAGCGCGTGCTGCGTGGTCTGCAAAACGTCATCTACCATCATTCCTACTAGCTCACGGATGAACCGATGCCGATTCAACTCGGTTAACCCCTCCTCTGGCACGCCCAGACGCTCCTCCAACCAACGCCAAATCTCCAAATCTCGCAGTTGTGCCAACGTCAGCAGGTTAGCTTGAAGGCCGTCATCCAGATCATGGGCGTTGTAGGCCAGTTCGTCAGCGAAGTTGGCAATTTGTGCTTCCAAGCTGGGGCGCAGGCTGAGGTCAAACGCTTCTTGCGTCGGCAGCACCGCGTCTGTCTCGTGTTTGGCAATGCCCTCCAGCGTCTCATAGGTTAAGTTCAGCCCACGCCAATTCGGGTAGCGCGTCTCAAGCTCGGTCACAACCCGATAGCTCTGATGGTTGTGGTTAAAGCCGCCGTGGTCTTTCATCAGCTCGTCTAACACTTGCTCGCCGCTGTGGCCAAACGGGGGATGACCGAGGTCGTGCGCCAAACAGATCGTCTCAGTGAGGTCAACATTCACACCAAGCGCGCGCGCGATGGTGCGCCCAATCTGAGCCACCTCCAGCGTGTGCGTCAACCGTGTGCGATAGTAGTCTCCCTCATCGTTGACAAAGACCTGTGTTTTGTACTCCAATCGCCGAAAAGCGGCTGAATGCACAATCCGATCATGATCACGCTGAAACGCAGTACGATAAGCCGGCTCATGATCGGGGTGAAATCGTCCACGACTGGCTCGGCTGCTCACTGCATAAGGAGCCAACGCTTGCGCTTCCAGCGCTTCAAGCTGCTCACGATGCCGCATGATGCATCAACCCTAACTGTTTGCTTTCATACATCATACATAAATTGTACACTGAACGCCCTGAACGAGGGAAATCTATCAATCACTGTGCTATACTGGCCACAAATTGAAGCAGATGAGGTAGTCAAATGGACGTGCATTCACTCGCTCGCATCATTGAGTTTCTAGATGATGAACGACGCAAAGACAAACATACGATCAACACCCTTGAAGAGCGGCTCGCTTTACAAAGTGAC
The DNA here is from genome assembly GCA_034432435.1 of Anaerolineae bacterium. Classification (GTDB taxonomy): domain Bacteria; phylum Chloroflexota; class Anaerolineae; order Aggregatilineales; family Phototrophicaceae; genus JANWYT01. Next base: position 193 of record DAOUBS010000152.1, on the reverse strand, counting down.
ATGATCGAAACGCTCCAGCGACGCCTTAGCGGTTTGGAGTCTGATCAATCTGTTCTACGCACACAGTCGCTGCCCGTTCAGCGCGAAACAAACATCCTAGAGCAGGTACGGGCAGAGATGCGCACCCTGCTCGAACAGTCCGAATCGCGGCGGCTAGCTGCAGAGCGCGAGGCTGAACGCCTTCGCGCCCTTG
>DAOUBS010000151.1:0-2287 GCA_034432435.1 Anaerolineae bacterium | reverse complement strand
TCTTACCAAGATGAGAATGGCCACATGAACGTGCGGCATTATCTGAGCGTCTTCGACGATGCGGGGTATCCATTGGTCGCTGCACTGGGCTTGACGCCGGAGTTCCACACAGAACATGGCACGGGCGGCTTTGATCTGGAACACCACATCCACTTTTTGCGCGAGGTTCACGTGGGGGATCGCGTCTCGGTGTATGCGCGGTTGGTTGGGGCAAGCGCCAAGCGCATCCACTACATGATGTTCATGGTGAATGAAACCCGTGAGACGCTGGCGGCAACCTTCGAATGTGTGAACTCGTTTGCCGATTTGCGTGTGCGCCGCACAGCGCCGTATCCGCCGGCCATTGCTGAGGCCATCGCTCAGATGCTGGCGCGTCATCAAGCCCTGCCGTGGGAGCCGCCTATCTGCGGTATCATGAGCGCTTAAAGTGCGTTCTCGTCGTGCTCGACCCAATGAACGCCGATGCGGAACTGCTCGTAGAGTGGTTCGTGCAGTGCTATGCCCAGTGCATGCCGCGCTACGATGCGACCCGCGGCGGCAGATGTCATGATGCCGTGGCCGCTGTGGGCAACAGACAAGAACAAACCGCGTACCTCTGGATGCTGATCTAAGATGGCGCGTTCGCTGGTGTAGGGGGCATGTGACCCATCGCCCGCTACTGTGTAGGCGGCTGTGGCGTCACGGTAGACGTAGTAGCCGATGTTGTGCCGAACGCCGCGCAAGTAGCGGCTGTCGGCAAAGCCATGTGTGGTATGGCCGAAGTGGCGTGCTAGCAGCGCAAGCGTGATCGACGGAAAACGTGGATCTTTGAGTTCGTTTAAATTGGGGTGAGGCTGCGTCAGGTAGTCCGTCGGAGCTTGGCCGCTGTTGCGCTCAGGGCTGCACCATTGATATTCCCAGCCAAAGATCGCGCTGCTGCCGGCCTCTGGGCGGACGTGTGGATAGGGCGCGGCGCTGATGAGCATCGGCGCCTCTTGCGGGAATTGTTCATGGCGGAAGTCGCTGGTAAAGCTCTGGCGTGGGCGCAGCACGACGGGCAGCGACAGCCCAGATGCGCGCGCCGTCTCAACAGCGCCTGCGCCATTGGCGAGGATCACGCGGGCGGTTTGGATGTGCCCTGTGCGCCACTGCACGCCGCTCACCTGCCCGTTCGTGTGGCAGATCGTCGCACCCTCCACGCCGAGCAGCACGAGGGCGTTTTCCGCGGCTTTCACATATGCGTTGACCAGCCCGTAGCTGTCCAGCCAGCCTGCTTGTGGATCGTATTTGGCGGCGATGACGCTGGCATCCAGCCACGGAAAACGAAGGCGCAGCGTGGCTTCATCGAGAAATTCGATGTGGGGCATGCCGGCGGCGTGAAGATGGACGACATCCGCTTCAAGTTGTTCAGCCTGTTTGGATGTGAAGCCGCAGAACAAGTAACCGCGCACTTTGGGCTGAACGAGTTGGCTAGCCCCTTCACCAATCCAGCGGTCAGCGTCAAGGTAGACGGCGATGCTCTCGGCGCATTGGTGGGCGATGCAAGCCGTCGGCCAGCAGGTGCGGAAGTTTTCAAGCGATGCCGTTGAGCTGCCGCTGGCGAGCTGCTCGGCGCGCTCGATCAGGACAACGTTCAGCGTTGGGTCAAGCTCATAGAGCGCCCAAAGCGCTGCTGCGCCGGCGGGGCCGCCGCCAATGATGACTACGTCGGCCGTCGCAGGCACGTCGTCAAGGTGGGAGGTGTGGATATAGCGGGGCATTTTGAGGCCTCAATCAGTCTAGATCAATTGTAACAAACGTGGTCTTGCCGTCTTCGATGGTCACCTCAGCGCGGAACCGCACGCGTCCGCGCTCGCTGATGAGCACCTCATAGATCCCTGCTGGTAGATCGGCATAGGTGAAGTTTTCGTTCCATGACGGGTCGCTGTTGACTCGGTCGCCGCCGTAGACATAGGCCTCGCGCGTGCGCCCGTTGCTGCGGATAAGGACGACCTGCCCGCGGACGTCGCCTGACGCTGAGGTAACCCGCCCAGCCAATGTCCCAAAGCGGGGGTAGGGTTTGATCCAGAAATCAGGGTTGCGCGTCGCTAGGTAGTTGGTTGGATCGCCTACACGGACTTCGAAGTGCAGGTGTGGGCCAAGCGCGATGCCCGTCGCGCCGACCGCGCCGATGGGGTCGCCTGCTGCCACCTGTGCGCCGCTTGCGACGTCGACGCGCTCGAGGTGGGCGTACAGGGTGAACACGGGCAAACCCTCCACTGACAGAAGATCGTGCTCAATGATGACTAAGTTGCCGTAGTAGTTGAGG
>DAOUBS010000150.1:0-4534 GCA_034432435.1 Anaerolineae bacterium | reverse complement strand
TTCATCCGGCAGTTGCGTGTTGGCCAGCAGCGACTCCAAGCACTCCGTCAGCAGGTCGCGCTCGTTGTAGTAGGTGATGAGCACGCCGAGCGTAGGTTGTGCATCTGTCATCAGCGATACCCCAACATCGAGTTAATCACGACACCGGCTAGCAAGTTTAGCACGAAGGGCAGCAGGATCAAGTAGAACACCGTGCGGCGCGTGAACACCCCCAAGAACATTAGTGCGCTCTTGATGTCCACCATCGGGCCGAAGGAGAGGAAGGCGATGATCGCGCCCGTTGTGAAGGTGTTGGCAAAAGCCAGCGCGAGGAAGCTGTCAACGGTGCTGCACGCGCTGAGGATGAAGGCCAGCCCCTGCATCACCAACACCGAGGAGAGTGTGTTGCCTCCGATGGCTAGCAGCGCCTCTTGTGGGACGAAGGTCTGCATCCCGGCCGCCATCAGGCAGCCGATGACCAAGAAGCGCCCCATGTCGAAGAAATCGACGCTGGCGGTGGCCATTGCCTGTGAGAGACCGGCCCCCAGTTTAGGGCGCGGCGGCACGATGCAGCTCGCATCCATCATGCTCTCAGGGCGCAGCGGCTCCGTCCCGCGGGTGCTGAAGGCGAAGATCAGCCCAACCGCGCTGGCCACCAGCGCCGTAACGACGAAACGCCCGATGAACACCTCACCGAAGCCGAACGCGATCAACGTGCTGGCGAACACGATCGGGTTCATGAAGGGCGCGGCCAGCAGGAACGAAATGCCGATCGAGACGGGCAGGCCTTTGGTGAACAGCCGCTTGGCCACCGGCACGACGCCGCACTCGCACACGGGGAAGATCAATCCCATGAACGACCCCAGTACGGTTGACGCGTAGCGGTTGCGCGGCAGCACGCGCACGATGTCATCGGGGCGCACGAAGGCGTCAATCAGCCCGCTGGTGATGCTGCCCAACAGCAGAAACGGGACAGCCTCGACGAAGATCCCCAGAAAGCGCGTCGTGAACACTTGGATCACCGTCGGCAGCGCCATGCCCGTGACGCTGACCGCCACAAACGGCAGCGCCGTCAACAGGCTGACGATCAGCAGCGCGTAGAACAAGCGCAGGCTGAGCGACGTTGGGGGGCGTTTGGCGGATGAGTAGGGGGCGTCAAGCTGCATAGTCTGACCTCTTGCTACCAAACCAGTATAGCGATTTCGCGCAGAAATCAAGGGCAAGCGCCGCGTCACAGCGCGCTAGAGCGCCGGTTTGGTCGGCAGTTCGGCTGCAGCAGGGGGCTTTTCGTTGACGGGGGCGACGATCATCGGCACTTCGATGATGAAGATCGCTCCGCCGGTCGGGTTGTCCTCGATCCAGATGCGCCCCTCGTGCGCGTCAGCGACGGCTTTGCACAAGCTCAGGCCGAGGCCGACGCCGCGCCGCACGACTTGCCGATCTTCGATCTGTACGAAGCGGTCGAAGAGGCGTTCTTTGTGACTGTCTGGGACGCCGCTGCCGCTGTCGACTACGCGCATTTGCAGCCGATCTGAGGCGCTGCGCACGGCCTCCACGCGCACGGTGGAGCCTTGTGGGGTGTACTTCAGCGCGTTGTCGACAAGGTTGAGCAGGGCGCGCTCCATTTTGTCGGCGTCGAGCATGAGCGGTGGCAAGGGCGTGATCGTCGCGTAGAGGCGTACCTCCAACCCTTCGGCCAGCGGCTCTAGATCTTTGAAGACGTTTTCAACCAGTTTGGCCACTTGGGTGGGCGTGCGCTGAAGTGGCATGACGCCGCTCTCCATCTTGGCAATGTCAAGCAGGCTGTCCACGCGCGCCATGACCTTGCGCAGCCCGCGCAAGCCGGCGCTGGTCAGGCGCTGAATCGTCTCGTGGTGCGCGTCGGTTTCGTCTACGGTAGAGGCCAGCATCTTGAGGCTAGTCGCGACGGCGGTGAGCGGGCTGCGCAGGTCGTGCACGAGCATATGGGTGTAAGCCTCGCGGGCTTCGAGCAGCGCTTGCACGTTGCTCGAGGCCACCTCGCGCCGGTAGTCCGTCTGCTCGTAGCGCTCGGCGTTTTGCAGCGCGTTGGTGAGCAGCGCAGCGAACGACAGCATGATGCCGATCTCGTCGTCTTTGAAGGTGCTCAGCCGGCGGAAGTAGCAGCCGACCACGCCCAGCAAGCGCCCATTGCTAACGAACGGCAGTTCCAACATGGACTGGAAGCCGTCGGCGAGCAGAGTTGTCATCGGCTCGCGGTGGCTGTGGCGCAGGCCATGGATGATGGTAGGCGTCATCGAGGTGAGGGTGGGCGAGGTGATCGGCGTCAGGTAGGCCGGGCTGTCGTTGAAGCCAGCATCGCGCACGCGCTCAAACGTTTGATCTTTGAGCACGAACACCGCGACGGCATCGGCTTGGGTGATGAGCGCCGCTGAGGACACGGTGGAGTCCAACACGTCCGACGTGGATAGCGTTTGGGTCATCAGCACGCTGAGCTGGTTGAGCGTGCTGAGCTGGTCGGCACGCTGCGAGATGCGCTTCATCAGCGCCATGTTGTCGGCCTCTACGGCTTGCAGTGCGACCTCCTGCTGATCCCAGCGGCGCTCCAGCACGTTGATCATGAGCAGCCCAAAGACGATCAACCCGGCCACGAGCAGCGTCAGCGCGATGTTGAGCAGCGAGTTGAAGGCGTTGGGCTGAGATAAGTTGAGCACGACCATCACCACGGTGGCGGCCATCAGCGCGCCGGTGAGGATCATGCGGTTTAGGTTGATTTGACGAATCAAGCGCGATAGTCCTTTCTGGTCATTAGCCAGCTGCTTGGTGTGCGCTGTTAAGGGGCGAGAGCGGCAGGGTGAACGCGAAACAAGCGCCGGGCAGCGGTCCTTCCGCCTCGACCCAGATGCGCCCCCCGTGTGCCTCGACGGCCAGCTTGCACAGTGTTAGACCGAGGCCTGTGCCGCGCCCGCCGCGTTTAGGGATGAGGCCCTCTACCTGTTGGAACTCGCCAAAGATGCGCTCACGCATGGCAGGGGGGATGCCCGGGCCAGTGTCACACACCCGCACTCGCAGCAGCGCTTCCTCGTGGTTCACATCTGTGATGACTATGATCTTGCCACCTTCAGGCGTAAACTTCAACGCATTGTGCAGCAAATTCACCAGCACGCGGCGCATCAAGTCAACATCGACGGCGATGCGCATGTCAACGTTGACTACCACTTCAAAGGCGATGCGCGCCTCGACGAACAGCGGCTCAAGCGACTCGTAGGCTTTGTGGATCAGCGTCTGAACGGAAATGAGCTGCAGCTCTAGTTGGATGTCTTTCATGCGGGGGATGTCGCGCAGGGTGTCCATCAGGCGCATCAGGTTTTCCGCGCTCTCGAGCGATGCGTCCAGCGTGCGGCGTATGTCGCGCGCTATCGCTGGATTCAGCTCATCGACCAGATTTTGCAGGAACGAGAGGCCGGTTATGATCGCGCCCATCGGGCTGCGCAGGTCGTGAATGACCATGCGCTGTAAGCTGTCGCGCAGCATGGCGAGCCGTTTGTCCTCGGTGATGTCGCGCAGTGAGAGCAGCCGCCCGAGGCTGGAGTCGTTGGCATCGCGCACGGGCAGCGTGCTGGTTTGTAAATAGATCGGGTTTTCGCTGCGCGTCAGTTCCACCTCACGCAACTCGCCGACGGACTCCGTCCCGAGCGCTAGCATGTAGGCCTCTTGTGGCGTGCCACTGTAGTGCTTGCGCATGAACTGCGTGAACGATTCACCGATGGCCTCGTTTAGATCGACGCCGAGCAGGCGGCTGGCTTGCAAGTTAGCGTCGAGCACGCGGCCAAAGTTATCTAGCAGGATGATGCCATCGCGCGTCGAGTCCAAGATGGCGCGCATTCGCTTGTTGGCGGTGCGGATCGTGCGGTTGAGGGTGATCGTCTCAAGGTGGTTGGCCACCTGCACGGCCAGCAGTTCGATAAAGTTATAATCGCGCTGGGCAAGATCGCGCCGCAGGCTGAAGCCGACCGCCAGCACCTCGGCAACGTTACCGTGTCGCATAATCGGCACAGCGAGGAGAGTGGGGTAGATCAGGTTGGCTTGGGCATCCGTCTCAAGCGTATTGACGAGCTGGCTGCTCACGAGCTGGCGGGTGGCCACCGCGTCGTAAATCGGGGAAGTGCTAAGGCGCGGCTCAACGGGGCTGAAGCCGTCCACGGTGCGGTGCAGCCCTGCGATCGGCACGATCTCTTGGGTGCGCGCGTCGTAGGCGTAAAGTGCCGCCTCCACGCCGCCCAGCACCTCGAGCGTCGTCTGCAAGATGGTCGCGGTGATGTGCTGATCGTCTTGGTTGCTGGCCGCTTGGAGTGATAGATCGCGCAGGCGGGTGAGCGCGTTCACTTGGAACTGCTGCGCTTCTAGCAAGAAGGCGTTGTCGATGCTCACAGCCGTATGGCCGGACAAGCTGCGCAGGAAGTTCAACTCTTCCACGCCAAGGCGGCTCTGGTCATCACCGTACACGCGCAGCAGCCCCAACAGCCGCTCGCCGCTAAGCAAGGGCATGTACGCTACAAAGGGCGCTGCGGTGTCG
>DAOUBS010000149.1:0-17019 GCA_034432435.1 Anaerolineae bacterium | reverse complement strand
AGTCGATGTACCAGAGCATGCGGTTGTTGGTAGCTTCGCGGCGCTCCATGCCAAAGCGGATGGCGAGGCGGCGGCTGGTCGACGACGCTAGATACGGGGCGAGGTCGATGACGTTGTACGTCCAGTTGTAGTTGAAGGTGTCGTTACGATGGAGGAACACGCGCTGCCAGACGAGATCCTGACGGCGGAAGATGCCGTCGTTGTCGGGGTCGTAGTCGGCAATTTCGACCCATTGATCGACGTTATTGCGGATGTCCCATGCGTCCCAGAAGGTAAATTTGGGGTCAGTCATGGCGGTGGGCACTTCGACGTAGCCGCGCAGCTCAAGGTAGCAGCGCATGCGGCTTGGGAAGCCTATGCCTAAATTGGTGCTGAATTCTTTCCACATGAACGTGCGCGTGTCGGAACGCTCGGTCTCGACATTAGCGAAGTTGCAATTGGCGAAGCCACCTGAGATGGGGTTGCCAGCGGCGTCGATGGCGGTGTCGTCGGGGTTGATGCGGCCTTGACGATTGCTGACGTTGACGCCGATGCGGGCGCTGCCGCTGGTGTGGGCGTATTCCACGATGATCGTGTACTGACCAGCAGGCACAGTGCGCTGCACGCCGAAGATGCTACGGCTGGTGTTGTCACCGGTGCGCCAGCGGTCAATCACGAGGCACTCGAACTGCGAGGCGCGGCCCGCGGACACCTCGCCATCGTCGATGACGTGGAAGCCGTTGTTGCGGTTGACTTGGTTCGGGCTGGTCGTCCCTGCGACGGTGGATAGGTTGCTGGTGCGCATGGGGTCGCTCGAACGAACGAATTGACCGGCGCTGCCGCCGCGCCGTACCACCTGCGAACATGTGCCGGGTTCCCCTGTGACTTGGTCGGGGTTGCCGCCGAAGCTGCCGCCGACGATGAACACGCGCACGCCACCGTTTTGAACGTTGGTCACGTCGAACGAAAGCGTTGTTGGGCTGGTTAACAGGATATTGCGCCGCCAGCGGATGCTGAAGTTATCAACGGGGCCGCCGGCTGCGGGGCTGCCGCTGCCGTAGTTCTGCTCGAGCCTCTGATAGGCGCTGGGGTCGATGACGTTTTGGTTTTCCCCGCTGGCGAAGGCTGTGCCAGTGAAGTTGTTGGTGGGGAAGTACGTGCCGTACCAGTCACCGCTGCCGAAGTAGCTGTTGACGTTGTCGAGGCGCCAGTTGACGAAGGTGTCGGGGTTGGCGCTGTCTGTCCACGGCGCGACAAAGCCACGGTCAAAAGGTGTGGGCGATGGAGCCGGCGTGTGGGTGTTGGTGGGCGTGGCTGGTACGGCTGTGTCTGTGAACGTTGGGGATGGACCCGGGGTGTTGGTTTGTGTGGGCGGCACGGTGGTACGTGTGGCCAGTGGCGTTTGTTCGGGCGTTTGCTGTGCGACCCACGTCACCGTGCCCCAGAAGCCTGCACGGTCCGGGATGTTCTCGATGATCTCTCCGTCTTGGCCGACGAGGTTGAAAATCGTGTTGCTGAACACGTTCCCGATGGCTGGGCCAGTCGCTGCGAGCGCAAAGCCAAAGGCAAGGATGACGAGCGTCACGATCAGCGTGTACTCAACCAGCGATTGGCCGCTTTCTATGTTAAGGCGATACTGCTTTTTCATCAGTTTCATAGCAAACCCCGTGTCAGATCTCTGGGCAGCACAACGTTGCAGGTCTGTTGACTCCACTACAAGTCTACCTGATGTTGCTTGAGAACAAGGTGCGAGTCTTGTCATGTCTTGTAAAAACCTATTTACATTTAGATAATCACCACTTGCAGACGTAGATAATCACCTCAGGCAATCCCACGAAAGTAGGTAAATGAGATGGGGGCTGTAGTCATTGATGGGCAAGCCGTGGCTGAGCGCTTGCAAGCCCAAATTGCGGAGCAAGTAGGCCAACTGTGCGCGCAGGGGGTGACGCCGGGGCTGGGGGTGGTGATGGCAGGGGACAACCCGGCCTCGCAGCAGTATGTGCGCATGAAACGCCGCGCTTGCGAGCGCGTCGGCATTCACTCGGTGGTAGAAATTGTTGACGCCTCTACCCCGCAGGATCGAGTGCGCGCGCTGGTCGAGCAGATGAACGCTGACCCAGCCGTTCACGGCATCCTCGTGCAGCTGCCACTGCCTGCGCACGTCGATGAGGCTGCGATTCTCAGCGCGGTCAGCCTTGAGAAAGACGTAGACGGGTTCCACCCGATCAACATCGGCGCGCTAGCGATGAAGGGGCGCGAGCCGTCCTTCACCCCGGCCACGCCGACCGGCTGTATGGCGCTGCTGGAGGCGTACGGCGTGCCGCTGAGCGGGGCGAACGCGGTGGTGATCGGGCGCAGCAACATCGTCGGCCTGCCGATGGCGCTGATGCTGATGAAGGCCAACGCGACTGTCACCGTCTGCCACAGCTGGACGCGCAACATCCCCGAGATTGTGCGCAGTGCGGACGTGGTGATCGCCGCGATTGGCCAGCCGTTTTTCGTCAAAGGGGAGTGGCTGAAGCCGGGCGCAGTGGTCATCGACGTGGGGACGAACCGCGTGGACGACCCTACGACTGAGCGCGGCTATCGCATTGTGGGCGATGTGGATTTTGACAGCGCGGCGCAGGTGGCGGGCGCGATCAGCAAAGTGCCTGGCGGCGTCGGCCCGATGACGATCACTATGCTTTTAAGCAACTGCGTCAAAGCGGCGCAGCGAGCGCTGGGGCAGGCGAGTTGAGATGGCAACGCTGCTGCTGAAGCGGATTCACACGCTGTTGACGATGGACGAGCAGGGGCGCGAGCTGCGCGACGCGGCAGTGTTCGTGCGTGATCATGTCATCGAGTGGGTGGGGCCACAGTCTGAATGCCCACATGAGACCGCTGATCGTGTCATAGATGCGTCGCGTTGGGTGATGCTGCCCGGCTTGGTGAACACCCATCATCACATGTTCCAGTCGATCACGCGCGTCATGGCGCAGCAGGACGAGCTGTTCGGCTGGCTGCGGGCGCTTTATCCCATTTGGAAGCGGCTGAAACCCGAACAGCTCTACACAGCCACGCGCACCTCGATGGTCGAACTGCTGTTGAGCGGCTGCACGACCAGCAGCGACCACACCTACACCTTCCCGAATGGGGCGCAGTTGGACGGGCAGATCGAGGTGGCGCGCGAGTTGGGGCTGCGTTTCCACGCGGCGCGCGGCAGCATGACGCTCGGCGAGAGCAAGGGCGGCCTGCCGCCGGATGTGCTGGTGGAGGATGAGGCGTTCGTCCTGCACGACACGCGCCGCCTGATCGAAACCTATCACGACGCGGGGCGCTACGCGATGACGCAGATCGTCGTTGCGCCGTGCGCGCCCTTCAATGTCTCTCAAGATTTGATGCGCGAGTCGGCGCAGTTGGCGCGCGCTTACGGCGTGCGGCTGCACACTCACCTTGCTGAGAATCAGTCTGACGTCGACTACAGCCTAGAGGTGTTCGGCCAGCGCCCCGGCGACTACGCAGAGAGCATCGGCTGGGTGGGGGAGGACGTGTGGCATGCGCACTGCGTGCAGTTGGATGCGCGTGAGATTGACCTGTTCGCGCAGACGGGCACAGGGGTAGCGCACTGTCCCTGTTCGAACATGCGCCTAGCCTCGGGGGTTGCGCCGGTGCGGGCGATGCTGCGGCGCGGGGTCAAAGTGGGGCTGGGGGTGGACGGCTCGGCCTCGAACGATGGCGGCCACCTGCTCAACGAGGCGCGGCAGGCGATGTTGCTTCAGCGTGTGGCGCATCAAGACCCGGCGGCCATGTCTGCGCGGGAGGCGCTGTGGCTGGCGACGGTGGGCGGGGCGCAGGTGTTGGGGCGCGATGACATCGGGCGCATCGCGCCGAATATGGCGGCCGACATCATCGGGTATAATCTAGACGCGCTGGCGTTTGCGGGCGCGCAACATGATCCGGTGGCGGCGTTGGTGCTGTGCAGCAGCGTCGGGGTGGTGTTCTCGATGATCCATGGGAGGGTGGTGGTTGAGGACGAACATCTGCTAACGGCGGACGTGCCGCGTGTCGTAGAAGAACACAATCGCGCGGCGTTCGAGTTGCTGCGTGGAGACGACTGATGAACCCTCTGCGAATCGGGGTAGCTGCGGCGGTGCTGAACGATCAGGACGAGATTCTGCTCTCGCGGCGCGGCGATCTAGGCGTGTGGAACTTGCCCACTGGGCGCTTAGATCCGGGTGAGGCGCTGGCGGCTGCGGCGCAGCGCGAGGTGCAGGAAGAAACCGGCATCGTGTGCGAGGTGGCACGCCCGCTGGGGCTGTACTATCAGCAAGGCCGCAGCCGCCTTAACGTGTTGTTTCTGGCGTGGGTGGTGGGCGGGGCGCTTCAGTCGGCCACCGCTGAGAGCACCGAAAATCGCTTCTTCAGCGCTGAGATGCTGCCCAAAGACTTCTTCGGCGACTTCATGGCCAAAGACGCGCTAGCGGGGGTGTCGCGGCTGCATGTGTTGGTGACGCCGCCTGCGGTGCTGCGGCGCGTTCAGCGGCAGTTGGCGTGGCGCTACGTGAAGAACCTGCTGACGGGTCGGCCGGAGCCGCGCTGGCCGCGCTTTGAAGTCCACGCGAGCCTCGCCGTGTTGGATCGCTTGACGGGAACAGTGCTGGCCAACGACCTGCCAGACGGCACGCGCAGCTTGCCCGGCTGCCGCGTTAACGGCGCGTCTGCCCCGTGGGAACAGGTGCGGGCCTACGTGCGCGATCAGTATGGGGTGTACGAGCTGCGCACGGCGGAACTGCGCTGGATTGGTTTGTATCAGCATGTCGAGCGCGGCGTGATTGAGTTCATCTTCCACACTGAGATTGCGCCCGCCTCGCGCATCAGCGAGCGCGGCATCGCGTGGACGCTGCCCGACAGCGAGCGCTGGCTGGTGGGCTATCGGCGGGCGCTGCGGGGGCCGGTCAACCGTGTGGTGACCCTTTTGGAGCCGTTATGACGTTCGTTGGGTCGAATTTTGTGGGACGTGGGTTTGGGCTGCGCTTTGCGGCGGACGCTGACGACGTGCTGCGGGCGGCGATGACGTTCGACGAGCGCTACATGGGGCCGCCCGGGATCGTCCACGGCGGGGCGCTGGCGGCAGTGTTGGACGAAGCGATGACCGCCACTGTGTTCCACCACAAGGAACCGGCTTTCACCGCGCAGCTCAACATCAGCTATCGGCGGCCAGTGCGCGTGGGCAGCCCGATGCACGTGCGCGGCTGGGTGACCGGCCGAGAGGGGCGCAAGCGCTGGCTGCGCGCGGAAATTCGCGATGAGGCAGATGCTCTGTGCGTCGAAGCGGAGGGCTTGTTCATCTTGATGAGCCGCCCCAGCACATGATTGAAGCAGCAAAAGGATTGAGTCAACGATGGCGGAATCACAATTTGTCGGCTCGCGCATGATGCGCAGCCCTGCGCCGGGCGGCTACGGCGTCACGTTTCAGCGGATGGGGGATGGGGCGGTTGAAGCCCAGTTCACCTTTGACGCCAGCAAGGAAGGCCCGCCCGGCTATGCGCATGGTGGGGCGGTGGCGGCAGTGCTCGATGAGGCGATGGGCACCGCCTGCTTTGAGGCGGGACGCGTCGGCTTCACTGTCACCATGACGGTGAACTACCGCGCCAGCGCGCCGCTCGACCAGCCGCTGCGGGTAACCGCCAGCGTGGAGCGTACGGAGGGCCGCAAGACCTTCACGTGGGCAGCGCTGACCAACCACGACGGCCATCTTATTGCGGATGCAACCGCTATCTTCATCATGAGCGAGCGCTTGTCACAGGCAATGAAGCAGAACCGATCCACGAACGATGAGTAGTGCAGGCGTCAAGCCCAACGCAGCCGCGGTGAGGTCAGCACGCGGATGACGGGCGATGTGCTGCCCGACGTGTTGGAGCATGGGCTGGTGCTGGTGTTCTGTGGGACGGCCCCCAGCCGCATCTCAGCGCAGCAGGGGGCTTACTACGGCAACCCTACCAACCGCTTCTGGCCGACGCTGCGTCAGATCGGACTCATCCCGCCCGACTTTGCCGCTGCGGACTTTCGTCAGCTTCTACGGTATGGCCTCGGCCTGACAGACATGGCCAAGCGCGCCATCGGCAACGACAGCGACTTGAGCCATACAGACTTTGATCGGGAGCGGTTCGCTGCGGCGATGCGCCGTTATGAGCCGCGCGCAGTGGCTTTCACCAGCAAAAAAGCTGCTTCGATCTATTTGCAGCGCCCCACGCAGCAAATCGCTTACGGGTGGCAGCCCAGCACAGGGCTGGCGGTGTACGTGCTGCCGTCGCCGAGCGGGGCCGCGATCAGCTATTGGGATGTCCACTGGTGGCAGGATCTCGCGGATTGGGTGCGTCAGACGGGCGATCCGCGTGTATATAGGCAAAACAACCGGCGCGCGTAACGTTCAGCGCATTCTTGCGTTACAATACAGGTAAGAAATGCGTCCACACTTGAGCAAGTCTATGGTGAAACCCGTCTTTTCGATTGTTGCGCCTGTCTACAACGAGGAAGAAGTGCTGCCGCAGTTTTACGAGCGGCTGACGGCGGTCATGCGCGGCCTCGGCGAACCGTATGAAATTCTGCTCATCAACGACGGCAGCCGTGATGGCTCGCTCGATGTGATGAACCAACTCGCGGACATTGACGAGCACGTGCGCGTGGTGAACTTTGCGCGCAACTTTGGCCATCAAGTGGCGGTGACGGCCGGCATCGACCACGCGAGCGGCGACGCGGTGATCTTGATCGACAGCGACCTACAAGACCCACCCGAGGTCATCCCGGAGCTGGTGGCCAAGTGGCGCGAAGGCTTTGATGTCGTCTACGCGGTGCGCACTGCGCGCGAGGGCGAGAGCCTGTTCAAGTTAGCGACGGCCAAGCTCTTCTATCGCTTTGTCTACCGCATCACAGACGTGGACATCCCACTCGACACGGGCGACTTTCGCTTGATGGATCGGCGGGTGGCGGATGTGCTGCGCGCCATGCGCGAGCACAACCGCTTTGTGCGAGGGATGACGAGTTGGGCGGGTTTCAAACAAACGGGGGTCGGTTATGTGCGGCGCGCGCGCGCTGCAGGCCAGACGAAGTACCCCTTGAAGAAGATGCTCTCCTTCGCCGGGGACGCGATCACCAGCTTTTCCTACTTTCCGCTGCAACTGATGATCTACGGGAGCCTGCTGCTGGCGGTGCTGGCGGTGGTGGCTGGCACAGTGATCGTCTTCCTGCGACTGTTCATGGGGGAGGCGTTCTTCGGCGGCCAAGCGACGACGATCGTGCTGCTGCTGGCAGTGGGGGCGTTCCAAATGTTCTTCATGTTCATCATCGGTCAGTACGTGGCGCGAATTTACGATGAGACGCGCAACCGACCGCTGTACGTGGTAGCCTCGCGGCGTCACCTAGCCGATACGGGCGTGCTGCCCCCTGCTTACACTAGTTCAATGGAGGTTCCAGATGACCGACAGCGGGAGCTTCAGTGAATCGTCGGACAGAGAGTCGCTTGAGCGCTATCAAGCCCTGTCGGAGCGCCGCGCTGTGTTGGAGAGAGAGATCAGCCAACTGCTGAGCGGGCCAGACAGCGGGCGCGCTGGCCAACTGCCACGGTATCGTGCGCTGGCTAGCGAGCGCGACGAGGTCATCAGTGAGATGCGCGCGCTCGAACAGGGCATGAGGCTGGACGAATGACGCTCTTCGCAGAAGATCGGGTGCTAGTCAGCGTGGTGAGACGGCAGCGCGATCTGCGTTGGCTGCTCGATGAGCGGCGCTATCGGGTTCCGGTGACGGCGCTGCCCGACGGGGTCAACGCTGAGGTGTTGGGCTTCTTCCTACGCGGGGCGGTCTACTACTACGCAGCGCTGCGCGGGGTGGAGCTGGCGCGGCGGTGCGACCTGATGCCGGATGAGCCGCGGCATCCACGTGCGCAGGCGCTCTACTGGCTGTGCCAGCTTGGCCTCGTGCGTGAAACGCGCCCGCCTATCGTCAACGCCAGCCGCCGCGCGTTTGCCTTCATCCACACCACATGGGATCGTTTTGCCGATGCGCTCACGCTGGACGATTTGTACTGCGACAGGCCGTATTACGTGCGCCGCTTGTACGCGCCGCAAAAGACCAGTGTGTCTTACACAGCGTCGGGTATTTCGCTAGAATAACCCCACGTTTAACTGAGACAATTTTAAGGTAGGCTATTTATGAGCGGCTCATTAGTTCCAGTGGTGGCGGTGATCGGTGGCACTGGGAAGGAAGGGTCAGCGCTGGCCATGCGTTGGGCGCTGAACGGTTACAAAGTTATCATCGGCTCGCGCAGCGCGGACAAAGCGCTGAACGCAGCCGCTGAGCTTAATCAGACGTTGGGGGCGGACTACTTAACGGGGATGAGCAACGAGCAAGCTGCCGCTGCTGCTCAAACGGTTGTGCTGAGCGTGCCGTATGACGCGCACCGCGCCACGCTCGAGGCGATCAAACCTCACCTCAAGGAGGCGATGGTCATTGACCTCACTGTTCCGCTAGCTCCACCGGCCATTACCACTGTTAACATTCCGTCTGGCAAGGCGGCGTGTTTGGAAGCGCAAGAGATCCTAGGATCAGAGACGCCAGTTGTGGCCGCCTTCCAGAACGTGAGCGCAGTCAAGCTCAAGGACGTGCACGCTGAAGTAGACTGCGATGTGTTGGTGTGCGCCGACCATGAAGAAGCCAAAGAGAACGCGATGAAGCTGGTGCGGGCGGCGGGGCTGCGCCCGATTGATGCCGGGCCGCTGCAAAACGCCATCGCTGCCGAGGCGCTCACGCCGGTGCTGCTGTACATCAACAAGCGCTACAAGGTCAAAGGCGCGGGCATCCGCATCACGGGGGTGAACGAGGCGTGAACGCGCCGTCCTTTACGGCGTTTGCGCTGCCCGGCATCCCGTTGATCGACACGGGCGATTCCCTCGCGGATCTGATCGCGGCTGCAGCGGCCGAGCATCAACCGCTGATGGATGGGGATGTAGTGGTCGTCTCGTCCAAGATCGTAAGCAAGGTTGAAGGGCGCTATGTCTATTTGAATCAAGTGCAGGTGAGCGCGGAAGCGGAGTACTTCGCGCAGATCACCGGCAAAGACCCACGCTTGGTGCAGCTCATCTTAGACGAGAGCCGCGGCGTCTCGCGGGCAGCCTTCGGCGTCTTGGTGACACAACATCGTCTGGGCTTCGTAAGCGCCAACGCCGGCATCGACCAGAGCAACGTCGAACACAGCGATGAGCGGGTGCTGCTACTGCCGCTCGATCCCGACGCCAGCGCAGACGCGCTGCGCGCGCAGTTGAAAGCGCTGACCGGCTGTGAGGTGGCCGTGGTCATCAGCGACACGCACGGGCGACCGTTCCGCTTCGGCAACGTGGGCGTGGCCATCGGGGTGAGCGGCATGCAGGCGCTAGTAGACTTGCGAGGCCGTCCCGACTTGTTCGGGCGTGCGATGCTCATCGCGCAGCAGGGCTACGCTGATTTGGTCGCGTCGGCGGCGCATTTGCTGTGTGGGGAAGCGGACGAAGGCTACCCGGTGATTGTTTTACGCGGGTTGGACTTCCCCCGTGGCGAGGGGCGCGCTGCCGACCTCAACCGCCCACCAGAGAAAGACTTGTATCGCTAGATCATGGACGATTTTTTCAGCTTGGCACGTAGTCGTCGCTCGATCCGACGCTATGAGCCGCGTGAAATTCCTCAGTCAACGCTGGACGCGCTATTAGAAGCGGCTATCTGGGCGCCCTCGGCGCACAATCGGCAGCCGTGGCGGTTCGCTGTGGTGCGTGGGACAAGTCGGGAGCGACTCGCGCTGGCGATGGGCGCGCGGCTGCGATCAGACTTGGAGCGCGACGGCGCGCCGCCAGACGTCATCGCGGCAGACGTGGCGCGTTCGTATGAGCGGCTGACGTCTGCGCCGGCGGTGATCGTGCTATGCTTGACGATGGTGGACATGGACACGTACCCTGACGCGCGGCGGCAGCAGCACGAGTGGACGATGGCCGTGCAGAGCGTGGCGATGGCCGGTCAGAACCTGCTGCTGGCCGCGCACGCGCACGGCCTCGGCGCGTGCTGGATGTGCGCGCCGCTCTTTTGCCCAGATGTGGTGCAGGCTGCGCTCGACCTGCCGACGGATTGGCAGCCGCAGGGCTTAATCACGCTGGGATACCCGGCGCAGACGCGCGACAAAACGCGCCTGCCGATGACAGACAAGGTGGTGTGGCGATGAAGCGCGTGGTGCTGTTCGTTGGCGGGGTGGGTGGGGCCAAGCTCGCGCTGGGGATGTACCGCGTGCTGCCGCCGGACGCGCTGACGATTGTCGTCAACACTGGCGACGACTTCTGGCACTACGGCCTGCGCGTCTGCCCAGACACGGATACCGTGCTCTACACGCTGGCGGGGCGGGTCGACCCGATCAACGGGTGGGGCATCGCAGGGGACACAACGGTGACGCTCGACGCGCTGCGCGCGCTGGGCGAAACGCCGTGGTTCAACATCAAAGACCGCGACATCGCCACGCACCTGCTGCGGACGGAGATGCTGCGCCGCGGCCACACCCTGACGCAGATCACCGCGCACTTGGCGCAGGCGCAGGGCGTCGCCTGCCGTGTGCTGCCGATGAGCGATCAGTTCGTCGAGACGCGCGTCCAGACGCAGGAACACGGCTGGTTGGACTTTCAAGAGTATTTTGTGCGCTACCGCTGCCAGCCGACGGTGCTGGAAGTGCGCTATGAGGGCGCAGCGCAGGCCGCGATGACGCCGCAGGTCGCGCAGGCGCTGCAAACCGCTGAATTGATCGTGTTTGCGCCGTCCAACCCGTGGCTGTCGATCATGCCGATGCTGCACGTGCCCGGCCTGCGCGCGGCGATTAGGCAGGCTGCCGTGCCGCGCGTCGCTGTGACGCCCATTGTGGAGGGGCGAGCGATCAAAGGGCCAGCCGCCAAGATGATGGCCGAGATGGGCTATGAGGTCAGCTATGAGTCCGTCGCGCGCTTCTACGCGGATTTTGTGACGGTGTTTGTGTATGATCAGCGCGACCCGCGGCGCGAACTGGACGCGCCGCGCTTGGTGGCGCTGGACACGATCATGATGGACGAAGCGAGCAAGATTCGCCTTGCGCGCGAGGTGCTGGCGTTGGGTGAGATGGGGCGATGAACGTGTGGGCGATGATCCCGATGAAACCTTTCTCGCAGGCCAAGACGCGCTTGAGCGCTGTGCTGACCGAGCCAGAGCGGTCCGCGCTGGCGGCGGCTATGCTGCGACAGGTGCTGCGCGTGGTCGTGCCGCAGCGTCGCTTGCGTGGCACGCTCGTCATCAGCCGTGACGCGGACGTGCTGACGCTGGCGCAGTCGATGGGCGCGGCCATCCTGCACGAACCAACACAGAGCGGCTTGAACGCGGCACTGTGCATGGGCGCGGCAGCGCTCGAACAGCAGGGCGCGGCCCAAGTGCTGATGCTGCCGGGCGACCTGCCGTTCATCACCGAGCACGACGTGGCGGCGCTGCTCGACTGCGCAGCGCCCACCAGCGTGACCATCGCGCCAGATGCAGAACACAGCGGCACGAACGCGCTGCTTGCGCCGCTGCCGCTGCCGTTTCACCCTCAGTACGGCCTGAACAGCTTCCAGCGCCACGTGCACAGCGCGCGCGAGGCGGGGCTGTCGTTTCACATCGTCGAGAGCGATACGCTCGCGCTCGACGTAGACACGCCTAACGACCTTGCGCTGTATCATCAGCGCGTCGTCTCAGGGCTCGCGCCGTCCGACCTGCCGCAGTTTGACCGTCTCAGCCGCCATGCGTGACGCCGTTGGGTTGTTTCTGCCCCATCACTGGACGCTGCTCGAGTGCCTGAGCGCGGTGAAGTACGCCGAGGCGCGCGGCCTCGATAGCGTTTGGCAGGCGGAGGTGGCCTTCAGCCGCGATCCGTTCTTGACGATGGCTAGCTGCGCCCCTGCGACGCGGCGGATCGGCTTGGGGGCGGGGGTAGTGCACTTGCCGACGCGCTCACTGGCGGCGTTGAGCGCGGCGCTCATGACGCTCGACGACCTCGCGCCGCGCCGTGTGCGCTGTGCGCTGGGGCCATGGAACGATTTGGAGGCGACGCGCGCGGGCATGGTGCGCCCCAAGCCGCTGCTGGCGATGCGCGAGGCGCTCTCGGCGCTGCGGCGCTTGCTCGCGTTGGAGCGCGTCACGATGGGCGGCGAGACGCTCCAGCTTGTGGATGTGCAGGCGCAGCCGTGTGAGCGTCCCGAAGCCCGCGAGGTGTCGTTCTTGCTGGCGGGGACGGGGGCGTTTCACGCGCTAGCGGGCGAGATCGCCGATGGGATGATGCTCAATGGGATGGTTGCGCCTGCCTATACAGCGTATGCCGTAGAAGAAGCCCATGTGGGGCTGCGCAAGGCGCGGCGCGACCCCACGCGGTTTGATGTCGCGCAGTTGATCTTGTGCAGCGTGCAGACCGAGCGCGAGAGCGCGGCGGCGACCTTCCAGCGGGCGCAGCAGGCTGTGCTGCAAGCGGTGCTCCAGCGCCCAGATTGGATGCGCGCCAACGGCTTCCCGCAGGATGTGCTGGCCGAGTGTCAGCAGTGGGCGCAGGTCAGCCTCAGCGATGTGCCCGAGGCGGCTTACAAGCTGCTCACGCCGGACTTGGTGCGGCAGGTGGTGGCGTTCGGCAGTGAGGCAGAGGTGCGCCAGCGTGTGCGCGATTATGTCGCGGCGGGGGCGACGCTGCCGGTGCTCGTGCCGCTCAATCCGGACGTTCGCCCCGTGGTGGACGCCTTCTCGCAAGGCTACCACGAGAGGTTCCTGCGCGGCTGGAACGAGGGCGGCCCATGAGCACTGCGGGTCGTAACCGTCTGCTGTGGGGAGTGCTGGTGGCGTGGTGTGTGGCGGGCGCGCTGCTGAGCATCACGCTGGGGCGCGTGGTCGGCGGCGGGGAGATGCTCATGCCTCTCGACGACGTCTACATCCACTTCCAGTACGCGCGGCAGCTCGCACTGGGTCAACCTTACGTCTACAACCCAAGCGAGCCGGCCACCAGCGGGGCGACGAGCTTCTTGTACCCCTACGTGCTGGCGGCGGGCTATGCGCTGGGGTTCACGGGGCGGGCGCTGGGCGAGTGGGCGGTGATCGTCGGCTGGGGTGCGCTGGCGGGGGCGCTGGTCGGGCTGTGGCGCTTGGGGGCGGTTTGGGGCGTTGATCTGGAGCTGCGCTGGCTGGGGGCGCTGCTGCTGACAGGCGGCGTGTTCGCGTGGCACTTCAACAGCGGGATGGAGACCGGCCTTGTCATGCTGGCCGTCGTGTGGGCGCTGTGGGCGTTCAGCGCGCGGCGCTGGACGGCCTTCGCTCTGTGGGGCAGCCTGCTGGCGCTGATGCGCCCGGAGGGCAGCGCGATGGCGGCGCTGGCGACAGCCTTAGCGCTGGCGTTCGATGGGCGGGGCGCTGGCTGGCGTGATCGGTTGTGGATGGGGCTGCCGCTGTTGGCCTGTGGGGTGCAGCCGCTGGTCAACCTGCTGGTGACGGGCAGCGTCAACGCGACGGGCAACCAGAGCAAGTCGATCCTCGCGATGCTGCCTGCGGACGCTGGGATCATCACTGCCCGCGTTGTGGAGAATTGGGTGCGCGTGTGGCAAGAGGCGCTGACCGGCGCGACGACCGGCCTGCCGATTGGTTTGTTGGGCGTTGTGGGATTGGCGGCGCTCTGGCAGCAGCAGCGGCGGGTGGCCTTGTTGAGTGCGGGCTGGATGCTGGGCGTGTCGCTGGCGATCAGCACCCTAGACAACGCCTTCTGGCATTTTCAGCGCTATCACATGCCCTTGCTGTTGGTGTTGTTGGCACTGGCGTTAGCGCTGCTACAAGCGCTGCCGCGCTGGCTGCGCGTTGGGCTGAGCGCGGGGCTGCTCGCCCTGCAACTGGCATCGTCGGTGACGTTCGCGCGCTATCAAGCCTTGAACTTGAGCTACGTGGCGCAGCAGCCACTGGCGATGGCGGCGTGGCTGCGCGCGAACACCCCTGCGGATGCGCGGGTGGCGGTGCACGACGTGGGGCTGATGCGCTACGTGGGGGAACGCGCCACGCTCGACATAGTGGGGCTGACCACCCCGGGCGCGGCCAGCTACTGGCGGAACGGCGTGGGCAGCGTGGCGGAGCTGCTGCTGCGCGAGCAGCCGCCATTCATCGCCAGCTATGGGGCAGGCCACGGCTACGGCCTCGCGCGCCTGGAGGGGACGCTGCTGCTCGATCAACCGCTGGTGAGCTTCCCTGTTGCCGTCGATCAAGCGGCCAACGTCGCGCTGGCGGCGCCTGTTCAGCACATCACACAGCCGACCTACGGATCATCGGCGGTGACGCGGCGGGCGGGGGCGGCCTCCGCAGGGATGGCAGCTTACGGCGCGAGCGCCGGCACCGGCCTACTGACGTGGGTTAACGTGGCGGATTTGGCCTCGGAACAGGCGGTAGGCTACACGTGGCACGGCGCGCCACAGGCTGGCTTCCTCACCGATGTGCTCCAGCAGCCGCTGCTAGGCGAGGACGTTGTCTTGATCGACGGCGTGCGGCGCTTGACCGGCGGCGAGCGTTTCACAATCCACGTTGTTGAAGGCGAGCCGCTGCTGCTGGTGACGCGCGTCCACGCGGCGGGGCGCGGCTTGCTGACGATCCGCGCCAACGGCCAGATTGTAGGCGAGCGCGTGCTGGTGGAAGCGCTAGGCTTCTGGCAAGAGTTCGCCACGCCGCTGATAGGCGCTGAGACGCTGCTGATTGAGACGTCAGCGGCGCTGGAGAGCGGCGAGTATGCGCCAGCTAGCCACTTCGTGTATGCGCGGGAAGCGCCGCTTTCGGACACACCAGGCGAAGCGCTGGCAACTTTCGGCGCGAATGAGGTGCGCCTGCGCGGCGCTGAGTTCGACCCCGTGACAGGCCAATTGGCGCTGCGTTGGCAGGGGCTAGTTCCGCTGCCGCGCGATGCGCGCTTCTTCGCCCACGTCTACGCTGACCTAGATCAGCCGCCCGTCGCCCAATGGGACGGCTATCTGCTGGGGCTGCCGCTGGGCAATTGGTTACGCGGGGAGCTTTCCGCTACAATTTCGCTCAACTTTGACGACCTGCCGACGGGCGAGTACGCGCTGGCAGTCGGTTTTTATGAGGTGGCGTCGGGTGAGCGTGTGCCAGTGCAGTCTGAGGTGCTGGCAGTGCGCGATCAACGGCTGATAGTGGTGCAGTGGACGGTAACAGATGGATGATATGGCAGCGGTGTATGCTGCTTTGGCGCAGGCCAGCGCAAACGGCACAGAAGCCGCGCTAGCGACGGTGATCGCTACGCAGGGGTCGATGCCGCGCCATGCGGGGTCAAAGATGCTCGTGTACAGCGATGGCCGTATCGTCGGGACGGTGGGCGGCGGCGCGATGGAGGCGCGCGTCATCGCGGCAGCGCGCGAGGTCATCCACAGCGGCAGCGCCCGCATGGAGACGTTTGTGCTCAACAGCCTCGACGACGGCGACCCGGGCGTGTGCGGCGGATCAGCGCAGATTTTCATCGAGCCAGTGCAGACCGCGCCGCAGTTGATCGTGGTCGGCGGCGGGCACGTCGGGCAGGCGCTGGCCGAGTTGGGCAAGTGGATGGGCTTCTATGTTGTGCTGAGCGATGACCGCCCGGAGTTCGCTACGCCGCAGCTCGTCCCCGGGTTGAGCCGCTACATCGTCTGCGCTGGGCACGAGCTGCCACAGCACATCACGCTAGGCCGCATGAGCTACGTGTGCGCGGTGACGCGCGGGCTGCCGGTGGACTTGAGCCTGATCCCGGCTTTGCTGGCGACGGACGCGGCCTACATCGGGCTGATCGGCAGCCGCCGCCGCTGGGCGCTGACGCGCAAAGCGCTTCTAGAACAGGGCATCAGCGAGGTGCAGCTTCAGCGGGTGCGTTCCCCGATTGGGTTGGAGATCGGCGCGGAGACGCCGCGCGAGATCGCCATCAGCATCCTAGCGGAGATTGTGCAGGTGCGACGTGGCGGCGATGGCCAGCCGATGCGCTGGGATCCGTCGCTGGAGCAAGGGGCGGCGGGCACGTGAAGCTGCTGTGTGTGAGCGATACGGTCATGCCCCAACTTGAGAGCGCCTCCAACCTGCGGCGGCGCTACAGTGACGTTGAACTCATCGTGAGCTGCGGCGACATGCCAGCGACGTATCTGGACTACATCTCGTCGATCCTCGGCAAGCCGCTGCTGTACGTGCGCGGCAACCACGACGAGATGTACACGACAGAGCCGCCCGGCGGCATTGACCTGCACAACAACTTGTTCGAGTACAAAGGCGTGACGTTCATCGGGCTGGAGGGCAGCATCCAATACAACGGCGGCCCGATTCAGTACACGCAGCACGAGATGCGGATGAAGGTTTTACAACTTGCGCCGCGCTTACGATATAATCGATGGAGACGCGGTTACGGGGTCGATGTGTTCGTCACGCACTCGCCGCCCAAAGGTATCCACGACGCGGAGGATCTGCCGCATCAAGGGTTTGAGGCGTTTATTGACTTTCTAACGTGGTATCGCCCGCGCTACATGATTCATGGCCACGTCCACACGTGGGATCGGCGTAAAGTCGTCGACACGCAGTACAAACACACGCGAATTTTAAACATTAATCCATACTATGTGTTAACCGTTGAGCCTGTAGAGTGAGTAAGTGGGTATGTGGCAGAAGTATATCACCGCTGGGAGTGTGGCAGACGTTTTGAAGCTGCTGGCTGAACATGGCAGGGCGGCACGGATCATCGCGGGCGGCACAGACTTGTTGTTGGAGATGGAACGCGGCAAACGCCCGGACGTGCACGTGCTGATCGACATCACGCGCATTGCAGGGCTGGACGCCATCACGCGCGAGGGGGATACGCTGCGCTTGGGGCCGCTCGTCACCCATAATCACGTGGTGGCGCACCCTTTGATCCGTCAGCGG
This sequence comes from Anaerolineae bacterium, assembly GCA_034432435.1. Classification (GTDB taxonomy): domain Bacteria; phylum Chloroflexota; class Anaerolineae; order Aggregatilineales; family Phototrophicaceae; genus JANWYT01. The sequence goes on along the minus strand of DAOUBS010000149.1, from coordinate 99 downwards.
GCGCTGCCGTTGGCGCAGGCCGCGTGGGAGGTGGGCGCGCCGCAAATCCGTAACCGCGCGACGATTGCGGGCAATCTCATCACCGCCAGCAGCGCCAAC
>DAOUBS010000148.1:0-3171 GCA_034432435.1 Anaerolineae bacterium | reverse complement strand
GATGGCGGTGCTGCTGCTGGTGATATACGTAAGTGTTGAGGCACAGGAAGCGGCTGTGCCAGCGCCTGCTGAGGAGCGTATCACGCCCGCGCAACTAGAGAACGCTGTCCTACGCGCGGAGATGGCGGCTGCGCTGGCCGAACAGAACATTAACATCGCGGCGTCACTCCTGAACGTGTTCGAAGGGGTGGCGCTGGCTTTAACCGCAGGGGTGACGGTGGGCGGCATCGTCTTGGGCTTGTTCGGCATTCGCTCGATTCAAGACACGCGCCGCGTCAGCCACGAGCTGCGCGAGGAGGCCGCGCGGCTGCGCCAGCAGTTTGAGCAGGAGATCAACAAGCGTGAGATGCTCCTTGAGCAGCTTCGTCAGCGCATCGAGACGACCGCTCAAGAGACGACTGCCCACTTGCAGCAGCGGACAGACAACGCCCTATCTGCCATTGCCATCCTTGAACAGGGCGAGCTTCAGTTCAAAGCCGCTGATTACGAAGGGGCTGTCAACGCCTATCAAGAGGCAATGCGGCTTGACCCGACCAACCCTTTCATCCACCAGCGCTTAGGCTACGTTTACACCCAATTAGGCGCAATTGACCGCGCGTGGCAGCACTACGAAGCTGCATATGAGGCTCTGCCAAACGACCCGTCTACGCTGGCAGGCATGGGCTTTGTCATACGGCGCATCGCTGAAAAGATGCCTAGCAGCGTTGAGCAGGAGATCAAATTTGTGCAAGCAGAGCAGTATTTACTGCGGGCGCTGGCGCTCTCGCCTCGGCTGGTTGATGACAACGGGGAAAGCTGGTGGGGGGTGTTGGGCGGCTTGTATCGGCGGCGTGGCATGGTTGAGAAGGCCATTGAAGCCTACGAACGCGCGACCCGTGTCACCCCGCAGAGCAGCTATGGGTTTAGCAACCTAGCGCTGCTGTATGTGAAGAAGGGGCAGGCTGAACGGATGGAGTCTGTTTACAAGCAGGTCGAGAAGATTGCCACCAGGGAAGGAAGCGCTGTCAGCGGCAACTACTGGGGATACGCCGATTTAGTGGTAGCGCGGCTCGCCCTCGGCAAGCAGGATCAAGCGCTGGATGACCTCGAAGTTGCGCTGTCCATCGTCCCATCGAACGCAGCGTGGATGCTAGAAGGACTGCGCGAGACCCTGCTCGACCTATCGCAGTACGTGGACACGCCGCGGCGGGCTGGCATTCAGCGCGCGGTGCGGAGGATTAACGAGGCGCTGCTAGCCATCAGCAAAACGACGGAGGGCAAGTTATGAACAGCCCAACCTTCCAACAGAGAAAAGACGCGCTGGCGACCATGCAGCGCGTCTGCGAACTCCACCCAGAATGGCCGACGGCTGGCGCCACGCTCGACCCATGGCAAAAGGAACTGAGCGGACGGCGCTGGTTTAGCTAGCGGTGCTTCCAGATGGGCTTGCGCTTCTCAACGAATGCGGTCATGCCCTCGTGTTTGTCCTCAGTGGCAAAGGCGATGAAGAAGTTGCGCTTCTCTGCTGCGATGCCCTCGGCCAGTGTGCCCTCGTAGGCGCGGTTGATGGCGTCTTTGGTCAGGCGCACGGCTACTTGTGACATGCTGGCGATTTTGCTAGCCAGCTTGAGTGCCTCGTCCAGATAGACCTCAGGCGCGGCGACGCGGTTCACCAGCCCATAGCGCAGCGCTTCTTCAGCCGTCAGACGGCGATCAGCCAGCATGATCTCCATCGCTAGCGCTTTGCCCACAGCGCGCGTGAGGCGCTGCGTGCCGCCGCCGCCCGGCAAGATGCCCAAGTTGATCTCGGGTTGGCCGAAGACGGCGGTCTCGCTGGCCACGATCATATCACAGGCCATCGCCAGCTCACAGCCGCCGCCCAGCGCAAACCCGCTGACGGCTGCGATGATCGGCTTGTGGTAGTTGAAGACGAAGTTATCGCTGACGCTGTCGCCCATCAGCATCTCGCTGAAGGGGGTATTGACCATCTCTTTGATGTCGGCCCCGGCGGCGAAGGCCTTCTCACTGCCGGTGACGACCATGCAGCCGATGCTTGGATCACGGTCGAAGGCAGCTAGCGCGTCGTGCAGCTCGCGCATGAGTTGGTTGCACAGCGCGTTAAGCGCTTGTGGCCGGTTGAGGCGGATCAAGCCCACCCCCTCGGTGGGCGTTTCAACAAGGATCATCTCGTAAGTCATTTTTCTGTCTCCGCTAAAGTAAATCACTCTGTGACTTTAAAGCTTCTTCAGGCTCTGCGCAAGAATTCAATCAAACGACGGATCGCCTCAGGATCGGTGGGTACCTCAATTTGAAGTTTCAAAGGCGGCGTTTTCATCACGCGCAAATCGTCGTACAGGTGGTTGAGGTTGCCTGTGCCGAGCATGAGGTAGAACTGATCGCCGGTGACGAGCGTGAGGCTGACGCAGTTGTAGCCGGAGATCTGCGTCTGGCCAACCTCGCGGATGTAACGCGCTGGCAAGACAGCCGGCGCGTACTTGCGTTTGTAGGGCTGGAGGATCAAACGGAAGTTGGAGATCAAGGCGTTGAGCGTCATCACAGAGGGCATCCAGCGCTCGCCCCCATCAGTGGGCTGCAAAAGCACCACCGAGTAGCGCCCCAGCCGCCGCTCACCCGCGATAAAGATGTCTTCCTCACGAATCATAGTTGTCTTTGTTGAACTCTCGCCCTGACCACCCCTATTATATCGATAGATTGTATGCTGTGCTGTTACTTAGCTTTCTTTGAACAGCGCGCGTTGGGGAAACACAAGACGTTCTGGCGCGATGCTGCGGGTCAGCAAACGTCCGTTGGCTTTTTCAAAGTCCTCGTGAGCAGCGCGCACGCTCTGGAACTGCTGATGAGAGGGTGGCAAGTAAAAGACCGTCACCGTCAGCGCTTGCTCGCCGAGGCACAGCACCAACCAGACGCCATCCCCTAACGACTTCCGCGCGATTCCGCGCTGCCATCGTTCCTCACCCCACAGCGCTTGCAGCGTTTTGTAAAGATCTCTAGCGACTTTACGTGGGATTTTCCCTTCAACGAGCAGTGGAACTTGGTGGCCACGCTGGAACACGGCACAGTAGAGCAGCTTCGATGCGAATTGTTCTCGCAAGAAGGGCGTGTTGTCCTGTGCGGTGACGGTCTGCCATGTGGTGCTGTCTGGGTTAGTGGTGAGGATGTGCTCCAGCAGGG
>DAOUBS010000147.1:0-27577 GCA_034432435.1 Anaerolineae bacterium | reverse complement strand
GCATCATCGACTATTTGCACTCACCAAAAGGCGCGCTGCTAGAGGCGCAGAAGCTGGCCGCCGACGCCCACGGGGCTGACCACACCTTCTTCCTTATCAACGGTTCGACGGTCGGCAACATCGCCAGCGTCATGGCCACCTGCTTTGACGGCGACCGCGTTATCATGCCGCGTGCCTCGCATCGGTCGGTGTACGGCGGCGTGGTGCTGTCGGGCGCGATCCCACTCTACGTCGAGCCGGACTACATCCCAGAGATCGGCTTCCCGCTGGCCACCAGCGCTGAGGCCGTCGCGCGGCTGCTGGCCGAGCACAGCGGCGTCAAGGCGGTTCACATCACGTCGCCCAACTACTACGGCTACCTGTCAGACACCGCGATGATTGCCCACATGGCGCACGCCGCCGGGGCGGCTCTGTGCGTCGATGAGGCGCACGGCTCGCATCTAGCGTTTCACCCGGCGCTGCCGACCTCAGCAGTGAGCTTGGGCGCGGACATGGTGATCCAGAGCACTCACAAAACCCAGAGCGCCCTCACGCAGGGGTCGATGCTGCACGTCAACGATGGCGTCGTCAACGTGGCGCGTGTGGGGCAGATCCTGTCGCTGCTGCAAACGTCCTCGCCCAGCAGCATCCTGCTCGCCTCGATTGACGCTGCGCGCCACTTCTCCGTCACACGAGGCGAAGCGCTGCTAGAAAAAGCGCTGCGGCTCGCCGAGGCCGCCCGCGCCGAAATCCGCGCGATGAACGGGCTGTGGTGCTATGGGGAAGACCTCATCGGGCGCGGCGGCATCTTCAGCTATGACCCGACCAAGCTCGTTGTCCGCGTGCGCGAGACGGGCTTGAGCGGCTTCCAGTTTTACGACAAGCTGCGCTATGACCACGGCATCGATGGTGAATTTGCCGACCGCAACCACGTGATCTTCTCCATCACGATGGGCGACACCGAAGCCAGCGTCGAGAAGCTGCTGAACGCGCTACACGTGACCTCCCGCTGTGCGCAGGCTGCCGACGATCAGTCGGAGGTCAGCCTGCCAGTTGGCCTGCCAGAGATGGCTATGACCCCGCGCGAGGCCTACTACGCGCCGTCGCGCCCTGTCGCGTTTGAGGAAGCCGTCGGCCACATCTCCGCAGAGAACCTGATCCCTTACCCACCGGGTATCCCGTTGATTGTGCCGGGGGAGCGCATCGAGCCGGTACACTTGGACTATCTGCGCTACATTCGCAGCATTGGCGGCGGGGTCGTCGGCCCAGAGGACACCACGCTCGCCACGCTGCGGGTCGTGTCTTGAAGCAAATCGGCACGGCACCAAGCCGACACAGCGAAGCAGGTTGGGCCTATAGTTGGCACCAATGCCCTAGCACGCGCCGAGTGCTCCAGCGTTTGCGAGAGAAGGTGCTGGCTCTGAGGCCTGTAGCTTCAGCCGCGGGTGTGGCTCCGACCAGTCATCTTTCATCCCAAACCGAGAGATGCCTCTACCAGCGCATTTGCGGTATAGTAAGAGCCATCGGAAAAATAACCGCATGGAGCACACGCCATGACGCTTTCTTTTACTTGGTTAGGGCATTCGGCTTTCTTATTTGAGATCAACGGGCGCAGCGTGTTGACCGATCCGTTTCTGACGAACAACCCGCTTGCGCCCGTCAAGGCAGATGAAGTCCCCGCGGACATCATCCTTGTGTCACATGGGCACGGCGACCACGTCGGCGACACGGTGGCCATCGCTCAGCGCACGGGCGCGCTGGTGCTCTCCACGCCCGAGATCTGCGGCTGGCTGGCCAAGCAGGGTGTAAAGAACCTGTGGGAGGGCAACATCGGCGGCAGCTACTACGGGGAGTACATCTCGGTGAAGTGGACGCAGGCCTTTCACACCTCTTCACTGCCCGATGGATCGTATGGCGGCACGCCGACGGGCTTCATTCTTACCATTTCAGGCAAGCGCCTCTACTTCGCAGGCGACACCGGCTTGTTCAGCGACATGGCCCTCATCGGCGAGCCGCACTTAGACGCCGCGTTCATCCCGATTGGGGACAAATACACGATGGGCATCGAGGACAGCATCGCCGCGATCAAGCTGTTGAAGCCGCGCCACGTTGTCCCGATGCACTTCAATACCTTCCCGCCTATCACGCAGGACGTGATCGACTGGGCGCGGCGCGTCAACAACTACACCAACGCCACCCCCATCGTCAACGATCCGGGCTATGCGCACGTGATCGAGTGACGCGCGGTAGCCCTGCGTTGGGGGGCTGTGCTATCGTAGCGGGCGTCTACCAACGGAGGGACCATGTGCGGGATTTGCGGCATCTTTGAACGATGCGGCCAAGCGCCAAACGCGGACGCGCTGCGCGCGATGAACAGCACGCTGCTGCACCGCGGGCCAGATGGCCAGGGCGTGTATTTGGGCGAGCGCGTCGGCCTCGCTATGCGCCGCTTGAGCATCATCGACCTCGCCGGCAGCGACCAGCCGCTCTATAACGAAGACCAGCAGATCGTGCTGGTCTTCAACGGTGAGATTTACAACTACCGTGCGCTGCGAACCGATCTGGCCGGGCGCGGCCACCAGTTCCGCACGGAGGGCGACGGTGAGACAATCGTCCACCTCTACGAAGAGTTCGGCGTGGACGCGCCGCGCCACCTGCGCGGGCAGTTCGCCTTTGCGCTGTGGGATGCGCGCGAACAGCACCTGATGCTCGCCCGCGACATCGCCGGCGAGAAGCCGCTTTACTACGCGCTGACCGATGAGCGCCTGCTGTGGGGCAGCGAGATCAAGGCGCTGCTCGCCCACCCACTGATGCCGCGCCGCCACCGCCTGGGCGAGCCAGAGGCGCTGGCCTACTACCTTACGCATGGCTGCTTTCCTGACGACATGACCGCTTATCAAGGCGTCCAGAGCGTGCCGCCCGCTCACACCCTGATCGTCACCGCGCACGATGCCAAGCTCCAGCGCTATTGGCAGCTCCCGACGAACGCGCCTGCCGAGCGCCACGCCCGCGCCGAGCACTACCTGCCGAAGGTCAAAGCCGCGTTGGAACACGCTGTCGAACAGACGATGATCGCCGATGTGCCGCTGGGGGCGTTTCTCAGTGGCGGCGTGGACAGCAGCTTGATCGTGGCGCTCATGCAGCGTCGCAGCCGCCAGCCCGTCCATACCTTCAGCATCGGCTTTGCCGGGGATGACAGCTTCGATGAGACGCCTTACGCCCGCCGCGTGGCCGCCCTGCTCGGCACGCGCCACACCGAGTTCACTGTCAAGCCTGACATGCTCGACGTGCTGCCGACGCTGGTCAAGCACCACGATCAGCCTTTTGCTGACGCCAGCGCCCTGCCGATGTATTTCCTCAGCAAGCTCACACGCGACCATGTGACCGTCGCGCTGACAGGTGACGGCGGTGATGAGCTGTTCGCGGGCTATGAGCGGTTCTACGCGCTAGCCCTGCTCAAAGACTTGCAAGGCGTGGCGAAAGGCATCGGCCAACTGTCGAACCTGCTCGGATGGCTGCCCGAAGGGACGAGCTACCGCGACCCCGTCAAACGCGCCAAGCGCTTTGCCCACAGCGCTCATCAACCGCTGCACCATGCCTACCTCGACTACGTGCGCATTTTTACAACAGAGCAGGTCCGGTCGATCACAGGCGTCAACGACATCGCCCCTGAGGCGATCCATCAGCCAGCCGATGCGCTGATCTACAACTTTCACACCTACCTGCCGCACGATCTGCTCGTCAAGGCCGATCGGATGAGCATGGCCGCCAGCTTAGAGGCGCGCTCGCCTTTTCTCTGTCAAGAGGTGATCGAGGCGGCCTTCGCTGTGCCCTTCAACCTGCGGCTGCGCGGCAAGACGACCAAGTACCTGCTCAAGCAGTTGGCCAAGGACTATCTGCCCGCCGACATTGTCGACCGACCGAAGCACGGGTTCGGCGTGCCGTTGGGGGCGTGGCTGCGCCGCGACAGCCGCCTTGTGCGTGATCTGCTGTTGGGGGCAGGGGCGCGCCTCGCCAACGTGATGGACCCGCAGTGGGCGCGGCGGTTGATCGAGGAACACGAGCGCGGCCAAGCTGATCACGCGCGCCGGTTGTGGGCGCTGATGACGCTCGAAGTTTGGCTGCGCGCAGAGGTCGTCTGAGAAGGTTGATATTGACTTCGTTTGGCGTACAATGGCAGGTAAAAAGATGCTATCGCTAGATTGTGCCCTGCCCAACCATGTTTGACTCGACTGATGCCCCCCCGCCCGCTGGTGACCCGCTCAACGACACTGCCGACCGTTTGAGCGACCTCGTCGCGCCTTCGCCCTCACAAGCCTTGTTTGAGCTGAACGAGTTCATCGACAAGTGGGCGACCATCTGTGAGACGCAGCCCAAGCTGGCCGAGGCGATGCGCGCCTGCGCTGTGCCGGCTGAGTTTGACGCCACGGTGTTAGGGGCGCTTCTCAACCAGCCAGACGCGCACGGCGCCAACCACATGCTGCTCGTGCGCATGCAGGACACCAAAGCGGTTCGGCTGAACGCCAACAACGCCTATGAGTTCCCGCCAGCCGTCCGCGCGATCCTGCTCAATGAGGTGCGCGCCAAACCTGAACATGACCTGTATCAGACGCGCTTGATCGCGCTGTATGCCCGTCGTGTTCTCGCCTACGTCAACGCGGGGGAATGGGAACAAGCCCTTAATCTGATTGACATGCTATTGACCCACGACGACAGCAACCCAGTATGGCGCGTCCAGCATGCGCGGCTGCTCGAAAAACTTCAGCGCCTTGAGGAAAGCCAACAAGAACTCGCGCAGGTAATCGCCGCACATCCTGAAAACGCTGCCATGTTTTTTGAAGTTGGCACGCTGCACTTTCACGCTGTTCGCTACCAGCCCGCTTATGATGCATTTGATCGTGCTGTTCAGCTAGACCCCACCGCGCCGCACCTCTACTGGCGGGGGCGCGCTGCTTATGGCCTGCAAGAGTACGGTGACGCGCTGGCCGACTTCAGCGCAGCCATCGATACTGACCCTGCCAACGCCACGTACCACTTGTGGCGCGGCCACACGTACAACATATTGGGCGACTATCAATCTGCCCTCTATGATCTCAACAGCGCGCTGACGCTCGACAACAGCAGCGGCGACACCTACTACCTACGGGCGCAGATTCAACGCCAGTTGGGCAACTTCTCAGCCGCGCTGGCCGACTTGAACGAGGCCATCCAACGCCAACCCAGTGACCCCGTTAACTACAACATGCGCGGGATCGTGCTGCGCGCCCTCAACCGCTTTCACGACGCCGCCGCGGACTATCGGCGCGCCATCGCCCTCAACCCCAGCGAGGCAGATTATCATATAGGGTTGGCGCTGGCGCTCAACGGGTTGGGCGCTCATGACGCCGCGCTGGATGCCGTCAACACAGCCATCAGCCAGCAGCCCACCGACGCCTATCACTACAACGTGCGCGCCATGATCTACCGCTTCAAAGGCCAGTTCAGCCGCGCCCAGCAGGACTACCTGCGCGCGATTGAGTTAAAGCCCACGGAGACTGATTTCTACGTTGGCAGCGCTGCCGCTTTGATGGCGTTGGGGCGGCTGGCTCATGCGCTGGAACAGATTAGCGAGGCCGTGCGGCTTCAACCACAAAATGCCAGCTACTACAACGCGCGCGGGGTCATCCTGCGGCGCATGCTGCGCTTTGAGGAGGCGCTGGCGGATTACGAGCAGGCGCTGGCTCTCAACCCGATGGAGGCCGATTTCCACGTGGGGCAGGGGCTGGCGCTCAGTGGGTTAGATCGCCTGCACGATGCGCTGGCCGCTTTCAACCGCGCGCTGGAACTGCAACCTGACTCCGCTACCACTTACAACACGCGCGGCATCCTGCGCCGCCGCATGGGCGATCACGAGGCGGCGCTGGCCGATTATGAGCAGGCCATCCGCTTGAACCCACAGGAAGCGGATTACCGCGTCGGCAAGGCGCTGGCGCTGATCGCGCTGGGGCGCAACGCTGAGGCGCTGCTGGCGATTGACGAGGCGCTGCAGCTGGAGCCTACCAACGGCAACCACCACTTCACCCGCGGGCAGATTCACTACGAGCTGGGCGACGTGCAGGCTGCAGCACATGACCTCGAGCGGGCGGTGGCTTTCCAGCCGCGCGACAGCGCCAACTACAACTTGTTGGGCATGTTGTACCGCAAGCTGGGGCGGCATCAAGACGCGCTGAATGTTTATAACCGCGCCATCGAGCTGCGCCCTGAAGAGTTAGACCACTACATCGGCCAGAGCATGGCCTATGCTGGGCTGGGGCAGGCGGAGGAAGCGCTGGCAGTGATGGATCGCGCCGTGGCCCAAGACGCGGACAACGCCGCCGTCTACAACGCGCGCGCGATCATCCTGCGCGACTTGGGGCGATATGAAGCCTCCATCGCCGATTATGACCGCGCCACCGAGCTAGACCCTGACTACATCGAGCCGTACATTGGCCGCTCGCTGGCGTATCGCTCGCTTGAGCAGCCCGAACGTGCGCTTGAAGAGTTGAACCGCGCGCTGGAAATCCAGCCCAACAGCGCACATCTTTTGCACGCGCGCGCCCAAATCTACCTCGAGATGAGCCGTTACTTTGAAGCCCTGACTGACTTAAACCAAGCGCTGGAGGGCCGCCCCCACAACGGCGACCTGCTCTACCTGCGGGCGAAAGTGTACCTCGAGCTGGAGGACTATGAGCACGCCTTGCGCGACATCGAAAGCGCCATTGAGCTGCAACCGAGCGACGTCGCCAACTACACGCTGCGCGCAGCCATCAACCGCCGTATGGGGGAACTGGCTGAAGCGCTCGACGCTTACACCGAGTGCATCCGCCTCGCCCCTAAAGATAACAACCACTACTACATGCGCGGGCAGATTTACGTCACGCTCGGCGATTATGAGAGCGCCCTGCCAGACCTCAACGAAGCTGTGAAGCTTGCCCCCAACGACCCCTACAATCGCAACCTGCGCGGGATCATTCATCGCCACCTCGGCAACCTCGATGAAGCGCTGAGCGACTATCAAGCAGCGGTGACAGCCAACCCAGCTTACGCCGACGCCTACATGGGCTTGACGCTCGTCTACAGCGCGCGCGGCCAACACAACGACGCGCTGGAGGCCATCAACACCGTCGTCCACTTACAGCCCAATGACCCCAGCGTTTACAACTCACGGGCGATCATTCTGCGTAATTTGGAACGTTTGGAGGAATCGATCGCCGACGCTGAGCGCGCGCGCGCCTTGAACCCGGGCAACGCTGAAAGCTACCTCAGCAGCGCGCTGGGGCATCGCGGCTTAGGTCACTACGGCGACGCGCTGGCTGACTTGACCGCTGCCATCCGCCTTGAGCCAGATAAAGACACTTACCACTACTGGCGGGCAGTCGTCTCTAGCGATTTGGAAGACTACGAGTCCGCTATTGCGGATTTGACCACCGCCATTCAGTTGAACCCGCGCGACCCGTTCAACTATCAAGCGCGTGCGGCCAGCTATCAGCACCTGCGAGATTACAGACGGGCCATCATCGACCTGATGCAAGCGATAGAGCTGCAACCCGACAACGCCAGCCATTACTATCTGCTGGGGCATATCTACGTCGACATCAACGCTTGGGATCTAGCCCTCGAGCAGTACGCCCAGGCCGTCCACTGGATGCCCACCCAGCGCAGCTACCACGAGATGTGTGGCTTCGCGCTGGCCATCCTCGGCGAGCCACACCGCGCGTATGAAGTGTTCGCGCAGGCGTGGGCGCTGGATCGAGACAGCTCGCTGGCGAACTACTGGCTGGCGCTGGCAGCGCTCATGATGCGGCACGACAGCGCTTTCCTGCGTCATATTGACCTGTCGATAACCGTCGAGCTGGAGGACGTAGGCGCGCCCTTGTGCGGCGAATTCTGGAAAGCCGTATACGCCCGCCTGACGAATGACGCCGCGCTTTACGACGAGTCGTGGGCGCGCTTTGAGGCCCACTTGGAGCATTCAGACGCCGACCCGCTGTTGATCGCACGGATGCGCGCGTTGGGGGCGGCCTTCCACGGCGAGATAGACGCCGCTCAGCGCCAATACCTGCCGCTGCTGGCGAATAAGCGCATGATGGAGGTCCTCACGTCGCGCTTCTACCTACAAGTGCTGGCCTATCTGTTCCCGGCGCGCGACGATCTGACCGCACTGATCGCGTGGTTTATGGAGCAAGTTCAGGGTGAGTGACCTGCCGCCGCTGGGTGAGGCGGTTCCGCTAGCGGCGTTCCGCGCGGCGCATGGGCTGGACGAGCGCTTCAGCCTCGCACAGATCGCCCCGAAGGACTTCGACGGGCTGGGCAGCGCTGCCGGGGTCACGTTTGCGGACTTCTGGGGGCCGATTTTAGATGCCTTGCGCCCGCTGGCGATGCTGCCCGATGAGGCTGCGCTGCGCCGCGCCGCCCAAACCGCCACCGACGCCTTTGAAGCGACGCTCGCTGCGCTCAACCACCAAGTGAAGCTCACGCCTGAACAAGCTGAGTTTGCCGTGGCCGGCTTTGCGGATCTGCTGTGGCAGTGCGTTTACGCGCTGCTAGACGCGCGCCAAACGCCCGACCTGGCCGCCGTGGTTGACCAATTCATCGCCGACAGCTTGCACCGCTCCAGCCTGCTGCAGCCGGTCGTCATGGGCGGCGTGACGTGGCAGGTGGCCACGGTGTCAACGCTCTACGGGCGCGTCGGGCTGCTGGTGGAGCGCGACGGGCAGCGCTGGTTGGTGGCTGACGGCGTCTACACCTGCCCGATGGCGCAGGTCATGACCCGCCTCGTGCTGGCCACCGCGCGCAGCCTGCAAGCTCGTTGTCGTCTGTTTCCCTCAAGCAAAGGATGAATGATGCAGCCTGAAGAGTTTTTCGACCGCGCCGCCGCCATCGAAACAGAGATTGCCCGCGTCATCGTCGGGCAGCGGGAGGTCGTCCGCAGCGTGCTGATCTGCATCTTGGCGGGGCGGCATGCGCTGCTGGAGGGCGTCCCCGGGCTGGGCAAGACCTCGCTCATCCGCACCTTTGCCGACGCGCTCGACCTCAAATTCTCGCGCATCCAATTCACGCCCGACCTAATGCCCGCTGACATCACCGGCACGGACATCCTCGAAGAGGCCGACGACGGGCGACGGCGCTTCCGCTTTCAGCCGGGGCCGATCTTCGCTAACCTCGTGCTCGCCGACGAGATCAACCGCGCCACCCCCAAGACTCAATCGGCGATGCTCGAAGCGATGCAGGAAAAAACCGTCACCGTCGCCGGGCAGCGCTACCCGTTGGAGGAGCCGTTCTTCGTCTTGGCGACGCAGAACCCGATTGAGATGGAAGGGACGTATCCGCTGCCAGAAGCCCAGCTTGACCGCTTCCTCTTCAAGATTCAAGTTGCCTTCCCCAGCGCCGCCGAATTGGTGACGATCCTTGAGCGCACCACCGGCACCGAACAGCCGACCGCCCAACATGTGATCGACGCGCGCGGCGTGCTGGCCATGCGTCAATTGGCCGCCAGCACGCCTGTCGCTAGCCACCTGAAAGAGAGCATCGCCCGCCTGATCGTCTCAACTCACCCCGATCATCCGTCCGCGCCGCCGCTCGTCAAGCAGTACGTGGCGGTGGGCGCGTCGCCGCGCGGGGCGCAGGCGCTTATGATCGGCGCGAAGGTCAACGCCCTGTTGGAGAAGCGCTTCAACGTGGCCTACGACGACGTGGAGGCTGTGGCGCGCCCCGCCTTGCGCCATCGCATCCTGCGCAACTTCGACGGCCAAGCCGACCAGATCAGCCCCGATGTGATCGTGGATGAGGTCGTGCGCAGCACCCTACGCGCCAACGCTTGATCTCAACCACAGCGCAGTACGCTTGGTTCTCTCAAACACTTACCCCTCTCTTAATGTTGTGTGCTAGCCTCTTTTAAACTTGGCTGCGCCTACACACAGGGTAACCACTCGTGTTCACCAATCAATCGCACCTGATTCGTGAAAATCTTCCCCAACTCGCCTACGGCGTAGCTGTGACCGACATCAACCACGATGGCCAGTTTGAGTTCGTGGTGGCGGGCTTCGGCTTCCCTAACCGTGCCCTGCGCTGGGACGGCAGCAGTTATGTCGACGCTGCCCCGCCGTTGCTAGCTGACCCCACACGGCGCGCAATCGGTTTGTGCGCGGCCGACATCGACGGCGACGGGCGCGAAGAGGTCTACATCCTCAACACCGACACCTTCAGCGGCCCCAAGATGGTTGCGGATCGCCTGTTTGCCGACGGCATCGACGGTTGGGTTGATCTGTTTCAACTGCCGCACAACGCTGACGTGCTCAACCTCACTGCTGGGCGCAGCGTCGCCGCGGTGGATCGCTTCGGCACGGGGCGCTATGGCTTTTTTGTGGCTAACTACGGCGGGCCGATGCGCCTGTATGAGCTTGACGATGACGGCATCCTGCGCGACATGGCCGCTGCGGCGGGTGTCGCCCTGACGACCGGCGGGCGCAGCCTGTGCGCTTTCCCCATCGTCAGCGAGCGTATGGACGTGTTCGCAGGCAACGAGAACGGCCCCAACTTCCTCTTTCGCAACCGCGGCGACGGCACGTTTGAGGAGATCGCCGAGCAGCTTGGCATCGATGACCCGTTTGAGAACGCGCGCGGCGTCGCCCCTGTTGACACCAACAGCGCAGGCCGCTTTGATCTGGTCGTTGCTAATTGGGAAGGGCCACACCGTCTGTTCGTCTACAGCAGCGATGGCCGCTGGGACGACATTGCCCCAACGGTGATGGCCTTCCCCTCGCGCGCGCGCACGGTCATCGTCGCCGATTTCGACAACGACGGCTATGAGGAGATCTTGTTCAACAACATCGGCCAAGCTAACCGCTTGTTTGCTCGGCGTGAGGGGGAATGGCGGCCGGTGGAAATTGGCGAGGCCGCCGAGCCAACTGGGCTTGGCACAGGGGCCGCCGTGGCCGACTTGGACGGGGACGGGCGGTTAGAGCTGCTCATCAGCCACGGGGAGAGCGGTTTTCAGCCCTTGTCGCTGTATCATGGGCCGGTCAACGATCACAACTTCTTGCGTGTGTACGTGACTACGCGCTACGGCGCGCCTGCCCGCGGGGCGGTCGTCACTCTCACCACAGCCGAGCGCCAGCAGCGCCGTGTGATCGACGCGGGCAGCGGCTACCTGTGCCAGATGGAGCCGGTAGCCCATTTCGGCCTCGGCCACATACAACAAGTCCAGCGGGTGGATGTCACCTTTCCGGATGGCCGCCGCGCCACCGTCGAGCGCCCACCTCTCAACCAGACGCTGCGTGTCGCATATCCCGCCTGAATGGGTTATCATCAGCATAAAGCCAAGTTGCAATAGATGATAAACTGTTACGCAGCTAAAGGTGTGGCATGTTAGTTGAACAAAAAGTGACGGTGCGCCGCGCGCTGCCGGAGGTGTGGCGGATGGTCAGCAATTTTGAGGAGTATCCGCGCTGGCAATCACATACACGCCTGGCCAAAGTCACGCCCAACGACCCCGTTCGGCAGGGGTCCATGCTCTACATCGAGAAGAGCGACCCGCTCGGCGTGACGTTCATCAATGCCGATCTGGTTGAGTTCCAGCGCAACAAAATGATCGAGATGAAAGGGGTGTATGGGCGCTTTCGCTTTCGGCGCACGATGGAGTTCAGCCTCAGCGGGACGGAGACGCTGGTACGCGACCGCATCGAGATGAACCCAGGCTGCTTGTACTTCTGGTACACGCCGCTGCTGCGCTCGACGCTGAGCAGCCAAATGCAGCGCGAGTGGGACGCCGTCAAAAAAGCTCTAGAAACTTCCAGCTAATCTACATCGCGGAATGACTCAAGTCGAAACAAACCACTTTATTAGACAACGAGTGAGGGATCAGCAATGCGGATAGGATTGGCAATCGTCATCGGATGGCTGGTGCTGATTGGCGTAAGCAGCGCACAAGAGATACCCTCTTTGCCAGACGGGCAACAGATCCTCATGTGGGCGCAGCCGATGGGCGGCGGCGGTGGATCGCTGCTGCTAGTGGGGGCAGGCGAGCCACAGACCGTGCTGCCGCTCAGCAGCAGCGTGAGCAGCGTTGCGCCGTGCGGCGTCAATGCCACCTCACCCGATGGGCGCTTGGTCACCTTCAGCGTCACCGACGGCGGCATGACCAACCTCTACCAGATGCGCGATAACTCGCCGCGCCTCGGCATCCTCAGCAACAACATCAACCCCATGACGTGCGTAGTGGGCGTGAAGTATGCCCCCAACAGCGCGCGTGTCGGCTATTTGACGTGGTCGTCGCCTGCCGTAGGCGCCATCACGCCTGTCGCGCGCCTGCTCATCCACGACGCGGAGACGCTCGCGCTGGTGGGCAACTTTGAAAACGTCGCAGACTTCACGATTACCGCAGAGGGGGCATCGTTTGTGACGATGTTCCGCAACGCACAAAACGAATTTGTCGAGGTTGGCGTCAACGTCTGGGACGGCACGAGCACCCGCGAGGTGACGACGCTCGTCAGCAACCAGAGCGAAGGCTGCGTCTACACCAGCGTCAGTCTCGACCACATCACTGCTACACAGTTGGTGGTCACGGTGGGCTTTCGCTGTCGGCGCGGGGTGACGGCTACCCAATATCAACTCTACAGCGTTGACCTTGAGACGCGCATCGCTACCCTGCTGCTGCAAGGCCAAGCTAAAACGCAGTTCCTGCCCAGCAGTCGCACCAATCAGGTGATCGTCGCCCCCAACAACGCGTCGATCTTCCAGCTGCTGCCCGACAACTTGCGCACGGACAGCGGCGTGCTTGTTGAGGTGCAGTTGAGTGCGCCCGTAGAGCGGGTGCTGCTGCCCGGCGCGATCCAGATGCCTCAAGTGGGCCGCCCCCCGGCCAACAGCCTGCCCGTCCTCTCGCCAGATGGGCGCTGGTTAGCGCTGGTCGTCAACGACGCCAACAACAACGCTACCCTCTACGCCTACGACCTAGACGCAGCCACCATCCCGCCGATTTTCGTCCCCAGCAGCAGCCGCGGGGATCGTTTTTCCGGCGTTCAGTTCACCGGCGACAGCGGCACGTTGTTCTACCTGGCTGGCACACCAGAGGTCAACGCTGCGTTTGCCGTCAACCTGACCACAGGCATCAGCGGCCGGCTGGCGCGAGGCCGCTTCAAACTCGAGGCCGCGGCGGTGTCGCCTTTCACGCCGACTGTCGCGCTGGTGGACTCACGAACGCTGACCGACAGCCAGCCGCGTTATGACACGCTGGTGATGCTTGACCTCAACACGGGCGCGGTGACCGATCTGCTCGTTGGGGCCGATTTGTCTGACAACCGCGTGCGTGATCGGATCTCGTTCGTGCCGATTGCGTGGCGTAAGCCTGCCAACTGAGCGCCTATGCCGCCGTCGCCTGCCCGCCCACTGTTAGAGGCGCCGCTCCATGAGCTGATCGCCCTGCTCTACAAGCAGTTCAGCCGTTTGCTGGCTCCAGCGGGCATCTCGCTGAGCACGCAAGAAGTCGCCGAGCTGGCCTCCGCCGCCGCTCAGCGGCAGCCGCTGCCCCCCAACGCTGAGCGCGTCCGTGAGCGCTTGGCGGAGCTTATCCGCGAGAGCGAGCAAGAGCTGCAAACGCGCTTTCAGATGAGCTTCCCGCAGGCGTTGGCCACCGACATGAGCGCCGTCCGCGGTTGGGAGACAACCGCGGAGTTTCTAGAACTTGCCAACCACAAGAGCAACGCCGAGCTGCGCATCAGCGCGGCCAGCACGCTGCTGCTGATGTTGGGGGACAGCCGCTTCGCACACCACGCCTACGCTGTCATCGAGGACGACAACGGCCAGCTGGACGTGGACGCCTGCCTGGCGCGCCGCGGCCTGTGTCACTGGGCGCAGGTTCCGCCGCTGGCTGAGGACTGGTTGGCGCAAGTCAAGGCGGTGCTGCCCCCAACTGGCTGAGCGCAGAAGGGGTCACAGCCGCTGCCTGTTGATGGACGGGTATTGTGACGCTAAGTGTTCGACGAACGCGCGGCCAGCGCGCGAGAGGCCGTGCTCCACGCTCCAGAGCAGGTGCATCGCGCGCATGAGCGGTTTCCCCGCCAGTGGGATCGCGTGCAGCAGGCCGAACGCCGCTTCTTGCTTGACGGCGTAGAGCGGCAGCACAGTCAGGCAGACGCCGTTGGCCACCGCGCGCTTGATCGACTCAGGGTTGTCAAACTCCGCGCTGATGGTCATGCGCACGCCGTGCCGCAGCAAGACCTGTTCCAGCCAGCGGCGGCTGTGGCTGCGCGGCTGGCGCACGATGAACGACTGACCGTTCAACTCATCAATAGGCAGGGTGGCGCGCCCCCACCACGGATGCTGCCGCCCCACGATCACCATCTGCTCGACTTCCTCTAGCAGCAGGGCGCGGCACTGGTGCGCGGCTTGGGCGTCGATCTCGCCCTCGACAAAGGCTGCATCGTACTTGCCCGCCAGCAGGCCGCTCACCACCTCAGACGTGACACCCGTCTGCAAGTTGACTGTCATGTTTGGATGGCCGCTGCGAAAGCGCTGAATCCACTGCGGCATCAAGTAGACGCTGATGCCGGGCGTCGCCCCCAGCGTCACCTCTTCGGACGGGGCGGCTGGCTCGCCCATGATCGCACGTTCAGCTTCAGCCGCCATCGCCAGCAGCCGCTCACCGTAGTAGGCCAAGTCCTTGCCCGCTGCTGTCAGCGTCACCCCGCGTGGGCTGCGCTCGAACAGCGCTTTGCCCAGCCGCGCCTCCAGCGTTTGGACGTGCTGGCTTACCGCTGAGGCGGTCATGCCGAGCCGTTGCCCCGCGCGGTTGAAGCTCCCCTCGCGCGTGACGGTCATAAAGATGGTGAGCCGATACAGGTCAATCGACGACATAGCAGCTTGAGTTTCAAGTGTTTGCTTAAAACAGATTATAAGTGAATCGCCGTCACCGCGCGAGGAACAAATCATGTAGAGTAGGGGCATGTCGAACAAAAAAAGCGGATCAACCAAGATGGCCAACAAAACACCGTCCTCCACCACACCCCGCCGCCCGCTTGTGCTGAGCGGCGCGATTGCCTTGCTCGTTGTTGGTGTGCTGCTGGTCATCCTGTCGCAGAGCCAATCCAGCGCGTTGACCAGCGCCGCTGCGCCGGTTGAGGCGCTGCCTGTTGCTGCGCCCGCCCGCGTTGAGCGCATCCAGCCGCAGGTCTACCTCGACCAGTTCAGCGGCCAGCCGCACCTGCTGCTCGACGTGCGCACGCCACAAGAGTTCGCCAGCGGCCACATCCCCGGCGCGGTCAACATCTCGCTGCAAACGCTTGAGAGCCGCTTGAACGAGCTGCCGACTGATCAACCGATAGTGGTCTACTGCCGCTCTGGCAACCGCAGCGCGACCGCCGCTAACCTGCTGCTGCGGCGCGGTTTTGCCCCGCTTTACGACCTCGGCGGTATCCTCACGTGGCAGGCGCAGGGCTTACCTGTTCAGTAAGAGAACACAGACAAAGGAGCTTTCCAAGAATGCAGATCTTCAAGTCTATCGTCAAAGGGCTGATGCCCGTCACTATCCGCACTGTAAGCGCGGCCGAAGCCAAGCAGCTCATCGACGGCAGCCGCCCGCCCTTCATCCTTGACGTGCGCCAGCCGGAGGAGTTCAAAGGCGGGCATATCCCCAACGCCGTGCTCGTCCCGCTTAATGAGTTGGGCAACCAGATGGGCAAGCTGCCCAAAGATGTTGACATTCTGACCGTATGCCGCAGCGGGGCGCGCAGCAGCGCCGCCGCCCGACTGCTAGCAGAACAAGGCTTCCGCGTGGTCAACCTGCGCGGCGGCATGATGGCATGGGAAGGGGCTGGTTACAAGATCAAACGAGGGAATTTGCGCTGATAAAGGTATCATCGGTGTTTAACAATATATGAGGGATAACCTCGCTCAGAGGCGTCCTCAAGATCACTGAAGGCACTATTATACGGAGGGCAACCATGCTGTTACGCTACTTTTACGACGATCGACTCGCACAGGCTTCCTACATGGTGGGCTGCGCCCGCACCGGCGAGGCGCTGGTCGTTGACCCGATGCGCCACATTCAGCCCTACCTCGACATGGCCAAGAAAGAAGGCCTGCACATCACCCACATCACTGAGACACACATCCACGCCGACTTTGTGAGCGGCGCGCGCGAGCTGGCCGCCGCCACCGGCGCGCAGATTCACCTCAGCGATATGGGGCCAGCCGAGTGGAAATACGCTTACGCCGACGACCCGCACGTGATCCTTGTGCGCGATGGCGATAGCTTCAAGGTGGGCAACATCAAGATTGACGTGCTGCACACCCCCGGCCACACGCCCGAGCACCTCAGCTTCATGGTGACGGACACCGCCGGCGCAGATAAGCCGATGGGCGTCTTTACTGGCGATTTCATCTTCGTCGGCGACGTCGGGCGGCCGGACCTGCTCGAGGAAGCCGCAGGCCAGACGGGAACCAAAGTCCCGGGGGCCAAGCAGCAGTTTGCCAGCGTGCAGCGCTTCAAAGCCCTGCCGGACTACCTGCAAATCTGGCCCGGCCACGGCGCAGGTAGCGCCTGCGGCAAAGCGCTGGGCGCCGTCCCATCGACCACGTTGGGCTACGAGAAGCTGTTCAACCCCGCCTTCCAATTCAGCGATGAAGCCGCCTTCGTCGAGTGGCTGCTTAGCGGCCAGCCGGAAGCCCCGCGCTACTTTGCCCAGATGAAGCACGTCAACAAGGTAGGCCCGGTGCTGCTGCGCGACCTGCCCACGCCGACCTTTGGCGACCGCGCCGCCTTGGAGGCGCTGCTGGCTGAGGGCGCGTTCGTCGCTGACCTGCGCCCAGCCAGCGACTACGTCGCTGCGCACCTCGTCGGGACGATCAGCCTGCCCGCCACGAGCAACAGCTACCTGACGTACCTGGGCTGGCTGGTCGATTATCAGCGTCCAGCCTATTTCATCCTCGCCGACGTGCGCCAGCTGGCGGATGTGCTCATCGCGCTGCGCAGCATCGGCGTCGACCACGTGCCGACCGTGTTTGCCGCCGACGTGATCCAGCCGCAGGATGCCGCGCTGCCCACGATGAGCGCCGCCGAGCTGGCTGAGCGCCTGCCGCAGAACGGGATCATCGTGGTTGACGTGCGCAACGAGTCAGAATACTGCGAGAAGCACATCGCTGGGGCGCAGCACGTGATGTTGGGGCGCATCCCCCAGCGCCTGAGCGATCTCCCGCGCGACCACACCATCGTAACGCAGTGCGCCAGCGGCTACCGCTCCCAGATCGCCGCCAGCCTGCTGCGTGCTCACGGCTATCACAACGTGATCAACCTGCGCGACGGCGTGGCCGCTTGGTCCGCCGCGCTCCAGACGGAGACTTGTTAAGACGATGCTGACGATGGCTGCGCTGGATGCGGTGTTGGGGCTGCTTATTGGCCTGTCGTTAGGGCTGTTGGGCGGGGGCGGGTCGATCCTGACGGTTCCCGCGTTGGTCTATATCGTCGGGCAGACGCCGCAGGCCGCCGTCACCGCCTCGCTGGTCATCGTTGGCACGAACAGCGCCATGGGCGCGCTCTTCCACCGCGCGCAGGGGACCGTCAGCTGGCGCATCGCCGCCATCTTCGGTGGGGCGGGGATGATCGTGGCCTACCTTGCGGCGGGGCTGTCCAAATCGATCCCGCCCCAAATCCTCATGGTCATGTTCGCCAGCTTGATGCTGATGGTGGGGCTTTATATGTTGTTCAGCCGCCCACCCCAAGCCCAGGCCGAGCCGCGCGGCCTGCCGGTGATCCTCGCCGCGGGCGGGCTGGTGGGGCTCGTGACCGGCTTCCTCGGCGTGGGGGGCGGCTTCTTGATCGTCCCCGCGCTTGTGCTGCTGGTTGGCCTGCCGATGACCCAAGCCGTCGGCACGTCGCTGGTGGTGATCGCCATGAACAGCCTCGCCGGGTTCATGGGGCACTTGGGCAACGTAGAGCTGGATCTGCTGGTGGTGGGCATCTTCGCGGCAGCGGGCTTGATCGGCACGTTGATCGGCGCGCGGCTGGCACACCGCATCAAGCCTGTGCTCCTGCGGCGCTTGTTCGCGCTGTTCGTCGTCACCCTCGGCGTCCTGCTGCTGATCGACAACCTGCGCCAACTGCTGACAGTCTGAGGCCGAGTGCCTCAGCGCGCGGCAGTGAGGCCTTAGTGCCAGCATCGACCATGCCCCCCACATTTCACTAGTGAAACTCGCCTCAGCCTACGTTACAATTATCTAGGCTGAGTATGTCATGTATTGGACAATTGAAGATGCAGTATACGACGCGCAAGGTGTTGACACCGCAAGAAAAAGAGGAACGCGCCCGTAAGCGTGCTGAGCGCGAGGCGGCCATCCGCGCCCGCAACAACCGCTTGGGCATCACGATTTTTCAGAGTTCATGGATCATGGTGTTCGTCGCGCTGATCGTTGTCAACTGGCAGATGCGCTTCTCGCCAGAGTGGATGGCAGAAGGCGCGACACGGCCTGACGCCGTGCTGCCGACGGTGGCGACGGTGGCGCTGTTTGCCAGTGTCGTGTTGATGCACCGCGCGCTGCGGGCCGTCAAAGCCGATCAAGTGGCAGCGTTCATGCAGCAGTGGCTTGGCGCGATCGGCCTCGGTGCGGTATTCTTCTTCATCATGCTGACGCAGTTCTTCGCGCTCACGCCCGGCGATGGTCAGTATGCTTCTGTTTACCGCCTGATGATCGGCTATCACGCGCTGCACGCGGTGGCCATCGGCGTGATGATGGTGCAGGTGTATCGCTATGGCCAGCGCGGGCGCTACCACGCCGCCAACAACTGGTCGGTCGAGGCGACGATGCGCCTGTGGGATTTTGTGGTCGTGGCGTGGGTGATGTTCTACGTCGTGCTATATATCATTTAAGTAGCAAATGTGAGGGATAGTTATGGCTCCGAAACCCGGTTTAACGCGTGCCATCCCCATGTCGCTGATCGGCTTCGTGGTGGGCGCGTTGCTCGTGATTGCGATTCGAGCACTGCAATCGGTCGATCCGGTGGTGGACGCGGGCGTGATCCTCGTGGTGAGCACGTTCACCGTCACCGGTTTCTTTTTGTGGGGCATGGGCGCGTTTGACTCCAAAATGAGCGAGCACCACGCCCACGAACCCGAGGGCGGCCTCGTGACGGCGCTGGTCAAACCTGAAGAGATCCACGAAGAGCACCACGAGGAACCCGCCGCGCCTGTGACGATCCTCGGCTACGAGATTTGGAAGGTGTTCACGTTTACGCTGCTGGTGGTGGTCGTCGTCTTCGCCTTTGCCATGCTGCCGGGCGGCTTCTTCTTGCAGTCGGTCAACGAGTCAGAGGCCAGCCGCGTTGAATTCGCGCAAAATGTGCGCTTCGACCTGCCGCTGGGGCTGGGCTACTTTGAGGGCAGTCAGCTTGCTGTGTTCTTCGGCTTTGTGCTGTTCACGATGTTCTCGCTGTTCATCTTCGGCGGAGCCATCGGCGGCCTGATCTACTTCCTGAGCCGCAACGTGGAACAAGCCAAACAGACTACCCCCACTGAGAAAGACCTGACGCCGCCCGCGCCGGCCCGCGTCGTTGGGCGGGCCGCAGGCGGCCTAGCGCGCAGCCTGCGCCGCGGCATCCCTAACTTCTTCGGCCAAAAGTAAGCATAAAGGACAGCACCTATGGCAGAAATGACCGCTGGAACCCTCGCCCACAGCGAGGACAAAAAAATCCGCGCCCACAACGAAAACCTCAAACTGGCGATGTGGCTCTACTTGGCCAGCGAAATTGTGATCTTCTCGATCTTGATTGCGGGCTACGTCATCTTCCGTTTCAATGAGCCGCAGTTCGTCAAGAACCTGCACGGGGAGCTCGGTGTTGCGCTGGTAACGGCTAATACCTTCATCCTGCTGGCCAGCAGTTGGGCGATGGTGATGGCCCTGCGCGCCATTCAGATGGGCAACCGCAAGCAGTTCTTGCAGTTCATGGGGCTGGTCGTGGCGATGGGCACAGCCTTCATGATCGGCCAGTACATCGAATACAGCGAGCTGGCGCATCTGGCCGTGACGCTCAACAGCACGACGGAGGAATTCGGCGCAATTGGCATGCGCTTCTACGCCCCGACGTTCTTCCACGGCGTGCACGTGTTCGTTGGCGTGCTGGTCGGCTTGCAGGTGATGTGGCTGGGCTACAAGGGCTTTTACGACAAGAACCCCATCGGCGTTGAGATGTTCGGCCTTTACTGGCACTTCGTCGATGTCGTGTGGATCATGCTGTTCACGCTGATTTATCTGATCTAGAGGACTGTCGAAAGCGCGGGGCGGCTGCTTGCGCTTTCCGTTAGGAGAAAATGACCATGAGCGAACTTGCAGAACGAGTAGAAACCAGCAGCATCCAGCCACAGCCACACGTCGAGGCACACGACCACGCTCACAGCGACACGGTAACCCTGCCTGTGCTGGGGACGATCACCGTGCCGGGCGGGATGTACACAGTCGTCTTTGGCATGTTGGCTGTCCTCACTGCGCTGGAAGTGCTGATCTATGAGCTGCTCAAAGGCGCGGATGAGCCGCTTTTCGCCATCCGCTCGGTGGCGCTGTTCATCATTTCGCTGGGCAAGGCAGGGCTGGTGGTGTGGTTCTACATGCACCTTAAGACTGATAACCCTATCTTCCGCATTGTCCTCATCGTGCCGGTGATCGTCGTCGTGATCAGCGTGGTCTACTTGGTCGGCGTGCCGGTCGGCGCGGGCGGCGGGTATCGTTAGCTGCCAACTGGGGTGCATTTCACACTGGACGGCTCTAGGCCGTCCGTTTGTTTATCCGCCCACGATGAGGAGTTAGCCATGCAAATTGACCTAACAGATAAGGTGGCGCTCGTCACTGGCTCAGCGCATCGTGTCGGGCGCGCCATCGCGCTGGAGCTGGCGCAGGTCGGCGTCCATATCATGGTGCACTACAACAGCGCCCAACCCGACACGCTGCGCGACACGGTGCACGAGTTGAAGGCAGCGGGCGTGCGCGTCCACACCGTGCAGGCTGACCTCTCACAGCCAGCAGGCGTGCAGCAGACGCTCGACGCGCTGCGCGAGGCGTTCGGGCGGGTCGATATTCTCGTCAACAGCGCGTCCGTCTTCCCACAAGGCCCGCTGATGGACGTGACGCTTGAAAGCTGGGATCTGACGATGAACGTCAACTTGCGCGCGCCCTTCCTGCTGACACAGGGCTGCGCCCGCATGATGCTAGCGCAAGACCCGCCCGGCGGGGCGATCATCAACATCCTCGACGTGGGTGTGCACAAGCCGTGGCTCAAGCGGCCTCATCACGGTGTGAGCAAGGCCGCGCTGTGGTCGCTCACACAGGTGAGCGCGCTGGCGCTCGCCCCTCACATCCGCGTCAACGCGGTTGTGCCCGGGCCGGTGATGAAGACCAACGACGGCATGACCGATGACACATGGGCCGAGATGGGGCGCAGCCTGCCGCTGCAAACCACCGGCGACGCCAGCGATGTGGGGCGCGCTGTGGTGTATCTCGCGGGTGAGTCGTTCATCACAGGGACGATGATCCAAGTCAACGGGGGGGAACATCTTCACTAGCGCTGGACTCCCCGAACAACCGATGAAACTGCTCCACTGCTGCCATGCGCTGATCTGGTCGGTTGGCAAAGCGCTATCAGCAGGGTACCGCTTTCGCTGAACCCATCGTCGGTCAAGCCATGTGATGAGCATGCGATCACCCACAGCCTCCCCTACAGTTGACCTGCTCAATTTGCCGGCGATTTAGCGCAGCCATGACACTTTCTTAATACATTCACAGGGCCAGGAAAACACAAAATGAACTAAAATGAAACCAAGTTAAATGAGGAACTTGTTATGAAGTCTTCACAATCTAGTAGTGTCGTTGCTTTGGCTGTTCTGCTGGCTGCTACAGTCATTCTTATGGGGCGTTTGCTCGGCCCGTCTGAATCCGTCCAAGAGCAGACGCGCTTGACCGCGCTGACGCCGGGGTCAAAGCTCACCTATTTGACCAACGTGCGGCGCGATCAAGCCGAGATCGTTGTTCTAACCGTGGACAAGAGCGGCATCGTCCGCCAGTTAGCGCAGCAGCGTGTGCGGTTTCAAACGTCATTGCCTCGGCTCGACATCGCCCAAAATGGAACCCTGCTCCTGCAAGAGGGGATGCTCACCAACGTCATGACTCACGTGCGCAGCATCTACGATTATGACGTGCAACTCAGCGTCCCCAACTGTCAATTTGCCGCGCTTAGCCCAGATGGCCGCACGGTAGCCTGTGCTAGTGGCACGGGCGTCATGGTCTCGCCTACCAACCGCTTGCAGTGGACGAACGTCCGCATCGCTGACAAAAACACTCAGTACGGCGCGCCGCGGCTGTTTAACCAAACCATCGTGTTACCCCGCGCCATCCATGAAGACACTGAGATGCTCGTCGTATCGCTGTCGGACAACCGCACGTTGGCTACCCTTTGGCTTAATTATGACTACGTCTTCAACCACAACGGAACGCATGCTGTCCTCCTTGAAGATGACGAGGTTAAACTGCTCAGCTTCCTCTCCGGCGTGGGTTGTGTTCATGACTATGATCTGCCAGAGGAGCTAGAGGAGTACACCGTGCAGCCTGTTGCCCTGTCCGATGGCGCGGATCGCGTGCTGCTTCAAGTGGAACATCCAGGCGGTGGCGCAACTCAGATGGTTGTTTGGGAACTGGCATCTGACGAATTGACTTGGCTCAACGCGGTCGAGATGACAGGCCGCGCCACAGCTAACTTCCACCCAGATGGCACGATGGTCACGTTTGCGATTGGGCAAAGCATTTATGTCGCCTCCTTAACGGATGGGCAGACCTACTGGGTTGGGCGTGGCTTGAACCCAGTTTGGATTGTGCGTTGAGGTAGCTTCAACCATAAAGGACAGAGAATGAAACTCTACTTCATGCGGCACGGCAAAGCCGCCGACGCAGCCCTCTACGAGGACGACTTCGAACGCCCGCTGACCGACAAAGGGGCGAAGCGGGTGCGCCGCATGAGCCAGTGGCTGGCGCGGATGGGGGTCAACCCAGCCGCCATCTACGCCAGCCCGCGCGTTCGTGCCCAGCAAACGGCGGTCATCTTGGCCGAAGCGCTGGGCAAATCGGTCATCACCCGTGAAGAGGTTAACTTCGATTTTTCGCTGGCGCACGTACAAGCGATGGTGCAGGGCTTCAGCCTAGACGCAGAGCTGATATTCGTCGGCCACAACCCCAGCATGAGCGAAGTCGTGCAGCAGATCACGGGGGCTAACCTCAACATGGAGGTTGGCTCAATCGTCTGTGCCCAAGTCATGCCCCACGCCATCCATCAAGGCGAACTGGCATGGTACTTGACGTGGAGCTGCATCAAAGCCAGCAACGATTAACACCAATGAACTATTAACGCCCTGCCTTATCTGACGCTCACGATGCCTCTGTAAGATGAAGAAGGTAAGCGTTGGGATAGGAAGCCATATATGGCATTAGTAGAGATTGACGGGTTGGTGAAACGCTACAGCGAAGGCGGACGCGAGCGACTGGTGTTGGATCAAGTGGACTTGCGCATCGACGAAGGCGAGTTCTTCGTCATGCTCGGCAAGAGCGGCAGCGGCAAGAGCACCCTGCTGAACATGATCAGCGCGATTGACCGCGCCGACGCAGGCCGCATCCGCATCAACGGGACGGAGATCACCGCCCTGTCTGAGCAAGCGCAGACGCTCTTTCGGCGCGACCACATCGGGATCGTGTTCCAATTCTTCAACCTCATTCCCACCCTCACTGTGCTGGAGAACATCACCCTGCCGCGGGAGCTGGCCGGGGTGGACCGCCGTCAAGCCCAGCAGCGCGCGCGTGACCTGCTGGCGCGCGTCGGCCTCGCCAACCGCGCTGATGCCTACCCTGACAAACTGAGCGGTGGCGAGCAGCAGCGCGTAGCCATCGCCCGCGCGCTCGTCCATGAGCCGCTGCTCGTGTTAGCTGATGAACCCACTGGCAACCTCGATGAAGACACCGGCGAGAGTGTCCTACGTCTGCTGCTCGAACTCACACGCGACGCCGGGCGCACTCTCATCATGGCCACTCATAACCCTGAGATTGTCCCGCTGGCAGATCGCGTGGCGCGGCTGCACGAGGGGCAGCTTTACATCACACGGGCGCGCGCCGATGAACTTGTTGAAACTGCCTAATCACAAGTATAGGAAGTTTTGCTGTTCATGCGGGCGAAATGTGGCATAATTGAGAGCGTGTAGGGGAATTATGCAGTCCGTTGTCGCTACGTTTGTTGACAAGTTTTTTATATGCAGCGCCCACATTGACAGTATAATGAGGGTGCGCAAGCAAACGCCAACCGCATACCCGCAGGATGAGGGAATGCACAAAGCGAAAGGTAGTAGCCCAATATGGGAGAGTCTAACCTCGCGGGTCAGCTCCATATCATCTTGGCTGAACTTCGTGATACGGACAAAGTAAAACGCCGTACAGCCGTGATGAAGCTCGGCATGCTGGGCGGGGAGGAAGCAGTCACGCATCTTATCCGCCTCGTCGACAACCAACATGAAGATACGATCGTCCGTGGGAAAGCCGCCCAACTCTTGGGCATGCTCGGGGATACCCGAGCTGTCCTGCCTTTGATCCGCGCCCTTGAGGCCCCTGGTTATCAAACACCCCTCCACGCAGTTGAATCGCTCGGCAAGCTCGGTGATCCGCGTGCAGTGCCCGCGCTGCGTCTCATCGTCGAAACCAAGAAAGACCGCCTGCGCGAAGCCGCGATTGAGGCCCTCAAACGCTTAGGCGACACATCGTTTGAGTCTCAAACGGATGAATCGATGCCAATGCCGCAGCCGTAATTATCTGCCCAACTGGTGGCAGGCTGAGTGAGTCGGCAAAAAGTGGGAGTGGGGGCAGCCCCACTCTTTTTATTTACAGTCACATGTTGGGAGGTTGTTGCAGATGTGGAACGTCGTCTACTGCCACGGGTTTGCCTCGTCGCCACAGTCTAAGAAGGCCAACCTGTTCCGTGCTCCGTTAGAAGCGCTGGGCGTGCGCTACTACGTCCCTGATTTGAACCAACCTTCGTTTGAGCGCCTGACGCTCACCGCGATGCTGGAAACAGTGGACGCGCTGATGCAAACCCTCGACGACCGCCCGACGCTCATCATCGGCAGCAGCATGGGCGGGCTGGTGGCGCTGCACTACTGTGATCGCTATCGGCAGGGCAGCGCCCAAAAGGTCAAAAAAGCCGTGCTGCTGGCCCCCGCGTTCGACTTCATAGCCAACCGCGACCGCTCTGAGGGCAGCGGTTGGGAAGAGCGCTGGCGCAGCGCGGGCGCGTGGGAGTTCTTCAACTACGCGACCGGCCAACCCGAGCGCGTCCACTACGGCCTCGTGGAGGACATCAAGCGCTATGACAGTTGGGGGGTGCAGCTCGACATCCCCGTCTTGATCTATCACGGCAAGCGGGACGACGTGGTGGATCTCGCACAGAGCGAACGCTACCACCGCGAGCACGACAACGTCACGCTGGCGCTGCTAGAGAGCGATCACCAGCTCCTCGACCAAACGGAGGTCATCTTGAGCGGCCTGCGCACCTTGATGAACCTCTAGCCCTCAGCTACATGGCCGCAACGAGCAGCGGCTGGCCGGGGGTCTGGACGTAGTAATGCGGCAGCCAGCCGATGCCGAACATCGACACCGCGATGTCTTTCTTGAACGGCGTGATCGGCAGTTCTTCAATCTGGGTGGCGATGCGCGCCCACTTGTCCATCGTCTGCTGCATCACGTTGCGATACTCTTCTTCGAGCGCCTCCATC
Source organism: Anaerolineae bacterium (assembly GCA_034432435.1). Classification (GTDB taxonomy): domain Bacteria; phylum Chloroflexota; class Anaerolineae; order Aggregatilineales; family Phototrophicaceae; genus JANWYT01. The sequence continues at coordinate 1,802 of DAOUBS010000147.1, read as the reverse complement.
TCGCGCACAATCGCTGCGATCTCCTGTTTGTTGGCTTGCAGGTCTAGCTCCGTCTGGCGTGAGAGGCGGCCCGCGCGGCTCATGCGCGAGAGCGTGTAGTTCGTCCGCCCGCGGAAGATGCTCAAGATCGCCTCGCCCGTCGTGTAGGTGTGCTCGCGTTTGCGGTCGCGCAGCTCCTGCTGATTAGCAGCGAGGCGGCGCTCTTGCGTCTGGCGGCGGCTCTCAAGTCGGTCGTACATCTGACCGTAGCGCTGGCTGATGCGGTCGCCCTCCTCGTCAGCGCGCTCACGGGCGACTTGCTGCACCTGCGCGTAGAACTCGCTGGGGTCGCGGTTCGGGTCACTGAAGAGCTTGAACTGCGGATGATGCAGGATCGTCAAGCGCACGGTGGACGCTACGACGTCAACAAGTTCGCGCTGGAGCGCCGTGTAGCGGCGGGTGTTCAGCAGGCTGGCGGGAACCTGCTGGAAGAGCGCCTGACCGAACGGCTCAGCGCTGACCATGCGGGCGTCCACTGTGGGCGCGTGATGCTGATCCCACAAGATGAGGCCGTTGTTGGGCACATCCGGCACGATGAAGGCGTACTCCTGCGTGTAGAAGGTCTGCGAGGCGCGATGCGTGAAGCGCACCTGCACCTGCGCGAACAGGCTGGGCACATAGGCGAGGAAGGCCTGCGCAGGCATCGTCATGCCGCGGTTGAGGAAGGCCTGCTGCACGCTGAGCGTGGCGGGCAGGAAGTACTGCTGCACCTCGCTGGGCACGGGCGGGCGCGTCGTGAGGAACTCACCCACCGTGGAGGCGGCCTGCGGCTGCGCTTGTGGCTGGGGGGCAGGGGCTGACGGCGCAGCCTGCGAGACCATCGTGAACTCAGGGTTCGGGTTGAGCACAGTCGGCGCAGCTGGCGCTCCAAACGGCATGGGGGGCGGCTCGGGCGCGCTGGCGGGGGGGCGCAGCGTCTCGGGTGGGGGGGGAGGCGGAACCGATGGGGCACGCCCCCACGCCGACGTGTACTGCATCGACGTGAGCAGGGCGCGTTTGCGCTCCTCCATCAGCGCGGCGATCTGGCTGCGCGTCAGCGGCCCGGCGAGGTAGCTCATCGCCCAACGGGTTTGCACCAGCACGGGCGGCCCCTCGCGGTGCAGGTTGCGCATAAGGAAGACCCGCCGCGGCACATCGGCGATCAACTGCGCCACCTCACGCAGGCTCATCTCGTCGTTGGCAGAGGCGAGCGACTGCAGGCCCTCCATGATGCGCTGGCGGTCGTTATCGCTGTTCAAGCGCCCGATGAACCATGTGCCCGCGTTGCCCAAGCCCTTGTAGTCGAGGTCGCCCGGGTTCTGCGTCGCCAAGATCAGCCCGACGCCGAAGGCGCGCGCCTGCTTCAACAGCCGCATGATCGGCTGTTTGGTGGCGGGGTTGCGTGGGTGCGGCGGAAAGTAGCCGTACATCTCGTCGATGTAGAGCAAGGCGCGCAGGCTCGTTGTGCCCTGCTGGGTGCGCATCCACGCGATCATCGACTCTAAGATCAACGTCGTGATGAACATGCGCTCTTGGTCGCTCAGGTGGGCGGTGTAAAAGATCGAGACGCGCGCCCGCCCGTTGGGCTGGTAGAGCAGCTGCTGGATGTCTAGCGGCTCACCGTTGATCCACGACTGGAAGGACGGCGCGGCGATGATGTTGTTCAGCTCAATCGCCAGCCGATAGCGCTGTCGCTCTGGGAAGTATTGGTTGACCTCAAACGCCCCCAGCCGCTCAAACGGCGGCTGTTTGATCTGGAAGATGATGTCCTCTAGCGTTAGGTC
>DAOUBS010000146.1:0-42024 GCA_034432435.1 Anaerolineae bacterium | reverse complement strand
ACCTATTACTGGCTCAGCGCGCACTTCACCGAACTCGGCAAGTTCAGCGCGCAAGTTGTGTCTGTCGCGCGCAAAGAGGGCGATCCGGTCGTGCAGGCGGCGGCGACGCTCGGCGTGGCGCGTCACCTGCGGGCGATGGGGCAGTTCCGCATGGGGCGCGCAGGCGCAGAAAGCAGCTTCATCCAAGCCGAGGCGCTCGGCAACGCTCCGCTGATGGTCGATGCGCTGGTCGAACGCGCGCGCATCATGCTTGAGGGGTATCTTGACCCGTTAGAAGCCCGCGCCGACCTTGAGCAGGCGCTGGCGCTGGCGGTGGGCGTGCGCTACGTGGAAGGCGAATCGCTGGCGTATGTGGGCATGGCGCGCGCGGAGCTGCTGATGGACAACCCAGAAAAAGCCCTCCACTGGTCAGAGGCAGCGCTCACCCTCGCGCGCGAGCACTTCGACAACCTCGCGTTGGCTGAGGCCGGCCTTGCGCGCGGGCTGGCGCTGATGGCGCTGCGCCGCAGCAAAGAGGCTGACCACGCGCTCGATGACGCGCTCACGCTCTGCAAGCGGCTGGATTACAACGTCTACCGTCCGCTGATTGCGCTAGCGATCTTGATGAACCAGCCGCGCTACACCCCGGAACACCTGCGCATCCTGCGCGCCTACGCCACCGGCGACCAGTGGCGCGACCACTTTGCTGTGCGCTGGCTAGCGTTTGAGACACTAGCGCATGTTCATCTCGTCATGGCAGCGGGTGGCTCGCCGGAGGCGGCGCTGCGCACGGTGGATCATCTACGCGAGCTGGCGGTAGAAGTCGAACATCCGCCGCTGTCGATGGTGTACTTGCGCTGGATGGCGTACTTGCTCAGCGAGTATGGCACACCGACTGACCGCGCCGACGCGCCCAACTTTGTCGCGGACTGGCTGGCGCTAGCGCGCGAGCATCAGAACCCCTTCCAGCAGATGCTGGCGCATGCCGCCCTCGGCCTGACGCACGCGCAAGCCGGCGCAGCGCGCCGTTCATACGAGCACTATCGCCAAGCGCGCCAGTTGGCCGCCAGCCTCGCCTTCTCACGGCTGCGTTTTGCCCTCACGGTGCCAATGCTGCTGAGCGGCTTCATGTGGCAGGTGCAGCGCGTGCTCGTCTGGCTTGGGCTGCGCCGCCCCAGCGACTAGCCCGCCCCCTCGCGCAGCATCTGAGCGTAGGGGTGTGGCATCCCGCCCTCTTCAGGCGTCGCCTCGATAGCCTGCGCTGCGCGCTCCACGTCGTAGGGCACGCGCACGAACTCCACGTGCAAATCGCGCCCGTTGGCCGTCAGGATGAGGTAGCCCGCGCGCGGGTCGCGGTCTTTGGGCTTGCCAACGCTGCCCGCGTTGATCACGTGCCGACCGCTCGGCAGCACCTTATGATACGGCAGGTGGGTGTGGCCGCAGATCATCACGTCGGCGTTTGTGCCCTCGAACATCCGCTCAAAGTAGTCGTCAGGGCGGTCTTCGAACATGTATTCGTTGACCTTGCGCGGGCTGCCGTGCACCAGCAGCACCGTCAGATCGCCTACTTGGACGGGGCGTGTCATCGGCAGCGCGCGCAGGAAGGCTTTGTTGTCGTCGGTGGTGTGGGCGTTCGTCCACGCGATGGACAGTTCCCCGCGGCGGCGCTCGACGTCTGTCTTGTAGGCGCAGCCGCAGTCGTCGCTGTTGTTCCCCACGCCTTGATCGTAGTTGCCCATGATCGTTGGGATCTCGCGCTCGCGGATGATCGACACCACGTCATTCGGCCACGTGCCATAGCCGACGAGGTCGCCGAGGCAGTAGATCGGCGTGGGCGGGCGCGCGTCGATGTCGGCCAGCACGGCCTCGAGCGCGGGCAGGTTGCCGTGAATGTCACTGATGATGGTGATCGTGTTCATGTCAGCCTCCGCTCAAGATGCGGCACATCCCTCGCAGTGCCGCGCTGCTGTTAATCAGACGCGCTCGCCAAGGGTCACGCTTACAGCGCCTCGCCAACGCTTAAAGCGATCTTAAACGGCCTTTACTCAATCTGCCAATTGCGCAGGCAGACCGTGTTCGCATCAGAGAGTTGACCGAATACCAGCAGCCGATCCACGCTGGTGCGCAGGTAGAACTGCATCGACGCTGGCGCAACGGGCATAAAGTAGTTCTCAAACAAGGCCGCTTCTGTCAGTGGGACACGGAAAGTGGTCCAGCGCGTGTCGCGCAGTTCGCCGAACGCGCCGCCGTAGACCACACCTGAGCCGCCAGCGATCACCTCAAACTCAACGGGTGTGTTGGCGCTGTTGGCGTTCAGCAAGCGCAGTTCAAAGCTGACGACGCTGCCATAGGCAGCTTGCGCGCGGATGTCCTCCGGCACCTCAAACCCCCATCGTTCGCGGCTGTCGGTCAGCGCGTCTGGGCCGCAGTCGTCGGCGCTACCGCTGGGGTTGGGCATCGGCGGCGGGGTTGGCTCGGTCGTCAGGCCGCTGCCGCGCCCGCCCGCGCTGGGCAGCGGTTGGCCATCTGGCCCCAACATGGTCTCATCGGCGATGCGCTGAAGCTCAACGCTGATGTACAGCGCGCAGTCGCTTAGCGCCAGCGTTTGGAAGTAATCGAGCGTGATAAAGTTGGCGTCCACCACACGGTAGAGGTAATAGTATGGCTCAGTGAGGATGCGCGGGATGACGGCGAATGTTCCCGGCTCTTCGTTCTCGACGAAGAAGAACTCCGGCGATTCAGCCACTTCTTCCGCCGCAACGACGCGGTGCAGCGTCAGCGCCAGCGTGTCAACATCGGTGAAGATCAACCCGTGCGTCGAGCCATCAGGGGCGATGAGCGCTTCTGCAATTGGCAGCTCATTCGGGCAGTTGTTTTCAACGTTCGTCCACGTGGCCAGCCACACCCCCGAAAACGGGAAGGGCATTCCTGTGTTGACGCCCGTCTGCACGACGATGATCTGATCTTCACCCATGCCCTCAGTTTCAAACGGTGGGGTGGGCGCGGGCGGCAGGGGCTGGGTGGGGCGGGTGGGCTGGAGGGTGAAGCGCAGGCGCACGCTGGCCTCGTTTGGCCCGATGAGAAGCAGCGAGTTTTCGCCCTCTGCTAGCACAACTGGGGCGGTCGCCCCGTTGGCGGCCAGCGTTTCAGTTGAGATGCGGCGGCCTGCCGCGTCGTACCACTCCACGCGCACAGGAGCGGGATCGCCGAGGAAGGTCAGAGAAACGGTGTATTCAGCAGGCGCGGGGTTCTGAAAGTCGTAGGCAGCGATGGGCTGCTCTGGGCGGAGGGTGGCCAAGACCGGTTGACCCGGCTCTAACGTCAGGATGGCCTGCGCCAGCGTGGGCAAGCTCAAGGCAATGCCGCACAAAACGAGCAGCAGACGGAGGGGACGGTATACAGACATGGCGTTCCTTTAACAAAGTTTGTAAAGATTTTACTATACCATAGTAGGCGCAGGCAGGCAAATCAGGGCTTGAGATTGGTCCTACGACTGCCCTACGCGGCGAGTGTCTAAAGATGACTGGTCGCGTCCCTACTTGGCACGTGCTTTGCTATGTCGGCTTGGTTGCGCGTGCTGTGGGATGGGCAAGAGGTGGGGCGCTGTCTGATCGGCGCCCTCACCTGCGATGTGTTCATCCCATGAAAGAGGAAGGCGGCTACAAGTTCAGCTCGCGGAGGATGACCGTGGCGATGCTGAGGTAGATGATCACGCCGGAGATGTCGGCTAGCGAGGTGATGAGGGGGGCGCTAGCAGCGGCGGGGTCAAGCTTGAACAAGCTGAGGATGAAGGGCAGCGCCGTGCCAATGATGCTGCCGATCACGACGACGGTTGCCATCGTCAGCGCAACGGTGATCGCAATCTCCGGCCCCGCTCGGAGAAAGCCGATGACCGAGACTGCTGTCGCCATCGTCAAGCCCAGTGAAGCCGAGATGAACACCTCTTTGGCCAGCAGCTTGCCCCAATCTGAGAGCTTGACCTCACCCGTCGCCAGCGCGCGCACCATCAGCGTGGAGGCCTGCGAGCCAGCGTTGCCGCTGCTGTCGATCAGCAAAGGCAGGAAGAACACTAGCGCGACGTTGGCGGCGATCACGTCCTCAAAGCTAGCCATGGCCGCGCCCGAGAAGACGTTGACGAACACCAAGATCACCAACCAGCCGATGCGCTTGCGGTAGAGGTCGAAGAAACTGGCCTCACGATAGCTGCCCTTAAGCGGGGCGACGGCCGCGCCCTTGTGAAAGTCCTCTGTCGCTTCCTCCTGCGCCACGTCGAACACGTCGTCAAACGTGACGATCCCTAAGAGCGTGCCGACGGAGTCCACCACGGGCAGCACCGCTACATCGTAGCGCTCCATCATGCGCACAGCGGCCTCGCGGTCTTCTGTGGCTTGCAGGCAGATGTACTGGTGATCCATGATCTCCTCGACCTTCGTCTCTGGCTCAGCCATGATGAAGCGGCGCAGGTCGAGCGCGTCAAGCAGCTTCCATTTGTCATCGACGACGTAGAGTACCTCGATCGTCTCGCTGCCTTTGGCCTTCTTGCGGACGTGCTGGAGCGCCATCGCCACCGTCCAATGCGGGCGCACGGCGATGTAGTCTGGCGTCATCAGGCGGCCGACACTCTCCGGCGGATAGCCGAGGATCTGGCGCGTCTCGCGCAAGTCCTCTGGCGAGAGCAAGTTCAGCAGCTTCTGCGTGACTTCGCCCGGCAGCTCACCGAGGAAGTCGGCGCGGTCGTCGGGGCTGAGTTCGCTCAGCAGGCGGCGCGTCTCCTCCTGCGTCATCTCGTTTACAAGGGTGTTGCGCTGGTCGCTCTCAAGCTGGGCGAACACCTCCGTGGCGATGTCGCGCGGCAGCAGCCGAAACAACACGATGCGGTCGGGGGTGTCCGTTTCAAACAGAAGTTCAGCAATCTCCGGCTCTGGCAAGGTGATGATACTTTGTCGAACCGCGTTCCAATCCTTGCTCTCAATCAACGCATGCACGCTGGCGACACGTTCTTCCAACATGGTTCACCTCCACCTAGAGCTTGACGCGGATCATTTGTAAGGGGTCTTGCTAGGGAACGAGGAAATTATACCGAAACAAGGCACAGGTGTGAAGTTGGAGACCTCACCCCTAGATCCCCTCTCCTGTAGAGAGGGGGCGGAGTAACCCCTCTTTAAAGCAAAAACGCCATGCCAAAAACTGACACGGCGCAGCATGAACGCAGCACGCAAAGCCGCTAGACTGTTGCAGGCGGGCGATTGTTCATCTGTTGTTGGAGAACACGAGTAGAATGACGCAGACGAGCGCGGAAGTGGGCGGCTTTAATGATGTTGTACTTGGTTCGTAACAGACGGTTCACCTCTTCATTGCATCGTTTACAGAAAACGGCTTCCGAAGAGTCGAAACAGGCTTCCGGAAGTTCTTGTTCACAACGTGCACATGGCTGCATCTTTTGCATCTGTGGCAAGGCGAAACCTCCTATTCACTTGTTGGCGGCGTATCGTGGATGATACACCTCATAAAGTTTACCATAAAGTGATAGCAGCTTCTAGTTTTTCTCATTTGCGCAGGAAAAGCGTCAGAAAACGTTTACAAATTGGCCTTTTTTGACCCATTGCCGCCCGTTTAAAGGCCGATCCAAACAAAAAACCCCCATCCTTTTGGGGGTATCAGTGCCGATGGTGGGAGTCGAACCCACACCCTTTCGGAACCGCTTTTGAGGCGGTCGTGTCTGCCATTTCACCACATCGGCAATTCACGTATACTGTCATAAGGATAGGATGAGCGACGGGACTTGTCAAGTCGTATGATGCCTGATGATGATGCTGCCGTGCAGCGCGCCCGCGCAGGCGACCTTGAGGCCTTCAACGAGCTGGTGCTGCGACATCAAGACGCAGCGTTCAACGTGGCTTATCGGCTGCTTGGCGACCCCGACACCGCCGCTGACGTGACCCAAGACGCGCTCATTGCCGCCTATCGCAAGCTCGACACCTACCACAGCGGGAGCTTTCGCGCGTGGCTGCTGCGCATCGTCAGCAACCGCTGCCTCGACGAGCTGCGCCGCGTCAAACGCCACCGCACCGACTACCTCGACGACCTCGCCCCCGACAGCGACGACGGTGCGCTGATCCCGTCCCCGCTGCCCACGCCCGAGCAAGCCGCCCAACAGAACGAGCTGCACCGCCTCATCCAAGATTGCATCAACGCCCTCGGGGCTGACCAGCGCGCGGCCCTCGTGCTGTGTGACGTGCAGGGGCTGTCCTACCAAGAGATCGCCGAGAGCACTCAGACCCACATCGGCACAGTGAAGTCACGCCTTGCCCGGGCGCGCGCCGCCATGCGCGCCTGCTTGCAGGCCAGTCAGGAACTTTTGCCGCTGGAATTTCGTTTGTTTAAGTGAACGTCAACAGGATTTGGGAATCGATTGGTAATGGCTGATCTCACTGACATCGACTACGAGCTGATTTCAGCCTATCTCGATGAGATGCTGAGCGCCGACGAGCGCGCCGTGCTGGAAGCTCGCCTGCACGTTGAGCCGGCGCTGCGCGCCGCGCTAGACGATCTGCGCGTGGTGAAGGAAGCCGTTTCGTCGCTGCCAGTGATGCCCGCCCCGCGCGACTTCCGTTTGACGCGCGACATGCTCGCCCCCGTGGAGCCAGCCCGCGCGCCGCTCAAGCTCAAACCGTCGTGGCGCCGCGCCCCGTGGTGGGCGGCGGCCGCGGCGGTCGCCCTGCTGTTAGTCGGCGGTGGCCTCTTCCTGCTGACGGGCCGCGCTCCAGAGCCACCGCCAATGATGATCGCCGCTGCGCCCACTGAGCTATCCCCCCCCACCGTCGATGAACCGGTCATCGCCCCGGCGGGCGCTATGCCGATGGACCCGCCCCTCTTACTCATGCCTACGCGCGCGAGTGAGCTGCGACAGTTCGAGCCGACGACGGAACCCATTGCGCCGCTGGCCATGCAAGTCGCCCTGCCGGGGGCAGATGCAACCCTCGTGCCAGAGTCTGCCCCCATGCTGGCCGCTGTGCCGGAGGTGGCCGAGGCAGCAGAAGCCGCTGATTTGGTGCAGACCTTCGCAGACGATTCTGATGCGCTCAGCCCGCAGGCGCTCTTGGACGGCCTGAGCGCGCTGCTGCGCCTGCTGCTGCAACTGGCGTTGAGGAACTGATGCACGTCGCCCTACTGACCGCTGACCTTGACGGGCATCACGGGTGGGCGCGTTACGGCGCGGAGGTGGCCGCTGCCTTGCGCACACAAGGGGCACAGCTCACCGTCGTCTGCGCAGCGAACACTGACCCAGCCGCCTATCCCGACGCGCTGCGCTGGCTGCCTGCGGTCGTGCCACAGCGGCGGGGCATGCTGCCACGGCAGCTGGCGCTCGTCCCTAAGCTGCGCCGCGCCCTCGCCAAGTGTGACGTCATTCACAACACAGTGGAGCTGTACGCGCCGCTGGCGTGGCTGGTGGCCGGGCGTCGCCCGCTGATCCACACCCTGCACGGGACATATGCCAATTTGCCGCGGATGCGCCGCTGGCCGGTGGGGGCGCTGTATCGCCACGCGTTCACGGTGGGGCGCGCGGTCTGCGTCAGCCATTACACGGCGCGCGTGGCCGCGCAGGCGATGCCGACGCTGCGGACGCACGTCATCCCGAACGCGGTGAACGCGGCGCATTTTGCCGTCGATGGGCCGCCGCTGACCGCACGCGAGCCGATCATCTTGGCGACGGGCGGCGTGAAGGCGCGCAAAGGCACGCTGGAACTCGTGCAGGCGCTGGCCGTCGTGCGGCAGGCTGTGCCAGCGGCGCGGCTCGTTGTGGTCGGGCGAGCTCCTACCGACGGCTATGGGCAGGCCGTGCGCGAGGCGATCCGCGCGTTGGGGCTGGCCGACGCGGTGACACTCACCGGCTTCGTTGATGAGGCCGAACTGCGCGAGTGGTACGGGCGCGCTCGCGTTTTTGCGCTGCCTTCGGTCTCGCAGGGGCATCACTTTGAGGGCTTCGGGCTGGTGCAGTTAGAGGCCAGCGCGGCAGGCCTGCCGGTCGTCACGACCACCGGCAGCGGGGCAGCCGAGGCCGTCGAACACGACGTAACCGGCTTCGTCGTAGACGCGGCGCAGATGGCCGACGCGTTGCCCGCGGCGCTCATCCGCCTGCTGACGGCCGACGCGCTTGCCCAGCAGATGGGATCTGCGGGTATACTAAAGGCACAGCGCACGACGTGGAACAACGTTGCGCGCCAACTGCTGCAAGTCTACGAGATGCCCCGATGAGCGCCCTCTCCCCACTCCATCCCTATCTAATCCGTTGGGAACGCCGCTGGCGGCTGCAGCGGCTGCTCGGCTGGCTGCCGTACGCGCTGGTGTTGATGGCCGCGGTGGGCGGCGTCGGCGTGCTGCTGGCGTGGCTGATCGGAACGCCCCCGCTGGACGGTGCAGCGCTGGGAGTGTTGATCGCTGCGGCCATCGCAAGCGGCTGGCTGCTGCGGCAGGCGCTGCGCCCGCTGCCGCGCGCCGCGCGCTACTTTGAGCGCACATGGGCGCTGCAAGAGCGTCTCTCAACGGCGTTGGAAGTGGCCAGCGGACGCATCCCCACCAGCCCCTTGACCGAGCGCCTGATGGCCGACGCCGTACGCGCCGCCGAGAAGATCGACCCTCGCGCGGCGCTCCCGCTGCCGCTCGACGGGCGCGGGTGGCTGTTGGCTGGGCTGGTGTGGCTGATCTTGATCGGGCTGCTGCTCGTTCCACCGCCCCCGCGTGAGGCGTCGCCCGCGCTCAACCCAGTCGCCCGAGCCGCCGCCCAAGAGGCCACCGAGGCGCTCGCGCAGGTCATCGCGGAGCTGTCACAAGACACGACGCTCACGCCCGCCATGCGCGAGGGGCTGCTAGCCACGTTGGAGGCGCGGCTGGAGGCGCTCAAAGAGGGGACGCTCAGCGCGGAGGCTGCCTTTGCCGCCCTGAGCGAGGCCCAGAACGCGCTCGACAGCGCCGCCCAAGCGATGGCCGATCAAGCTCAAGCGCAGGCCGACGCCCTGAGCGCTGCCGCGCAAGCTTTCTCCACACAGCCGCTGTCCTCAGTAGGCGGCGAGGCGCGCTCGCAGTCGCTCAGCGAGGCGCTGCGCGCTCAGCTCGAATCCGCCGCCCACGCTGATCCCAGCGCCGCGCGCCAGCAGCAGCAGGCTGCGCAGCAAGCTGCCGACGCCGTGCGCCAGCAGTTCCCAGAGCTGGCCGCTACGCTCGATCAAGCTGCCAACGCCGACGCGCCCGACGCCCTGCGCGCAGCGCTCGAGCAGGCCGCCCAGCAGGCGCAGCAGGCCGCCCAGCAGCAGCAGCGCCAGCAGCAGGCCGCCGACGCCATGCAGCAGCGCGCAGACTCCGCTCAGCAGCAGGCTCAGGCGCTCGCCCAGAGCGAGGCCAGCGCCAGCCAACCCGACGCCGCCGCATCAAGGCCAGAGGAAGCCAATCAGCAGGCAGAAACAGGCTTGCCGCAAGCCGGGCAGCAAGAGGCCGGCCAAGGGGCAGAGGGGGAAACCTCCCAAGCGGAAGCTGGCGCAGGCGAACAAGCGCAGTCTCAGCCCGGCGGCCAAACTGGCCAAGACAGCTCAGACTCGCAGGCGGGCGACAGCGGCGAAGGCCGCAGCGATTCAAGCGCCGCCAGTGACGCCGCCTCTGAGCAAGAGGCCAGCGGCAGCGCCGCCGGCAGCCGCCAGTGCAGCCCCGGCGACGGTGAGGGCGAGGCCAACGCCGCCGTGATCTTCACCGGCGACCCCGCGCGCGTGTTCGGCGCGGAGCCGGTCATCCTGCCCGGCGACCCCGGCAGCGCCCCCGCACGCCCCGCGGACACCGTCTCGCTGCCTGAGGCAGGCCAGAGCGTGCCGTTTCGTCAGTTGTTAGATCGCTATGTGCAACAGGCGGGGCGCTCGCTGGAAGCCGACGTCGTCCCCAGCGGGCTGGCGGATTTCATCCGCAGCTACTTCACAGAGCTATCGCGCTGAGCTGCGTACACCATCGGGATGAGTTCGGTCAGCGCCGCTTCCCGCTCTAAGGAGTGGACAAACCGCGCGTTGATGAAGTAAAAGTGCCAACACTCCCCTTCTTGACAGGTGTGATCCGCGTTGACGACGCCGTAGCTCATCACGCTGGCAGCAATGTCTGCGCTGATCTCGCGCAGGTTGTAACGGTTGTGGCTGTGGCAAACCACAAAGTGACGATCCGGCAAGGTATGGACTCCAATAAGCTGACGATGCTATAAAATACTAGCCACTGTGGATGAGCAGCAGATGATGCAGCGGCTAAGCCCCTCTGAACGCCCAACAAGCGTAGGGCAAGCGCGCAGGGCGAATCCGGTTGACAAGCACATTTTGTCGCATCATGATTAACAACAGTCGATTGCTTGTAGGAGTGGGTATGCGCGCGTTGTTTCGTCTCGGAATTTTCTTCTTTGTCGTCAGCTTGGCCAGCCTTGGCATCAGCCGCGCGCAGCAGCCGAACACTGCCGCCCCAGAGCTGCCCAGCCGCTGGATGATGACCTTCAGTCGCTATGAGCCGCAAGGTTGGAACAACTGCGCCCCCGCCACACTCACCAACGCCCTGAGCTACTTCGGCTACACCGAGCGGCAGGGCCGCGCCGCAAGCTGGCTCAAGCCCAACTACGAAGACAAGAACGTCTCCCCGTGGCAGATGGTGGAGTTTGTGAACACCCAACTGCCCGAGCTGGAGGTCTACGCAAAGATGCGCTACGGTGGCACGCTCGACACGCTGCGCGCGCTCATCGCCAACAACTTCCCCGTCATCATCGAACTAGGCTATGACCCTGAGCCGCAGCGCCTCGGCTGGATGGGGCACTACCTGCTGATGAAGGGCTACGACGACGCCGCCCGCCAGTTCACCACCAGCGACAGCTACCTCGGCGACAACACGCTCTACAGCTACGACGAGGTGATGAAGTTCTGGCAGCACTTCAACTACGTCTACGTCGTGCTCTACGAGTGGCGGCGCGAGGAACAACTGCTGGCGCTGCTGGGTTCAGATGCCGACGAACAGACCAACATCCTGAACGCGCTTCAAATCGCCCGCAGTGAGGCCATCGCCAACAACGCCGACGCCTTCGCGTGGTTCAACATGGGGACGAACTTCGTCAAACTCGGCATGTATCCTGAGGCCGCCATCGCCTACGACGAGGCGCGCAAGTGGGGCCTGCCTTTCCGCATGCTGTGGTATCAGTTCGGCCCGTTTGAGGCTTACTACCACGTCGGACGCTATGATGACATGATCGTGCTGGCGCAGCAAAACTTGAACGACGGCGGCGGCCAATACGTCGAAGAGACCTTCTACTACGGCGGCCTGGCGCGCTTAGGGCGCGGCGAAACCGAGCGTGCCATCAGCAACTTCAACGCCGCCTTGCAGTTCAACCCCAACTTCACCCCCGCCCGCGACGCCCTCAACCGCGCACAAGGCCAGTAGAAAGCGCGCCAACCCCCACAGACGGCAGCTCAGCGCCATGGTAATGTTTCAAACTGCATGACGTCCCCTTCTCTCGCAGGAGAAGGGGGGGATGAGGCCCTCCTAGTGCTGGCTTTGTCTCTGTTCGGGGGCGGCGCACAGCAGGTACAATGAGCGCATCGTTTGGAAGATAGCAGCATGACCCCCAACCCAACGGACGTTCTCATCATCGGGGCTGGCCCGGCTGGCATCGCCAGCTCTGTAGCGCTCAAGCAGCAGGGCATCGCGCACGTGGTCTACGAACGGGCGCAGATCGCCGGCTCCACGTGGGCGAGCCTCTACCCATCGCTGCGCTTGAACACGACCCGCTTTTTTTCACACATGCCTGATATGCGCTTCCCGCTGCGCTATGGCCTGTTCCCGTCTGGCAGGCAGTACCACGAGTACCTGCTGCGCTACGTCCAAAAGCACCGCCCCCCAATTGAATACGGCGTTGAGGTGCACGACGTGCGCCCAGCGGGCGACCGCTGGCGCGTCGAGAGCGCGCGCGGCGTCGAGCACTTCCGTGCGGTGATCAGCGCAACAGGCATCTGGAACCGCCCGATCATGCCCCAGATGGACGGTATGGCTGACTTCAGCGGGACGATTCTGCACGCGCACGACTTCCGCGATCCGTCACAGGTGGCCGGGCAACGCGTCTTGGTGGTGGGGGTTGGCCCCAGCGGCGTCGACATCGCCGTAGCCAGCGCCGCCGTGGCCGCCCACGTTAGCATCGGGATCCGCAGCGGCGTGGCGTTACGACGGCGCTACCCGTTCGGGCTGCCTACGCACGCATGGATGATTCTCACCGAGCGGCTGCCCAAGCCGCTGTGCCAGCGCATCATGCGCCTCGTGAGCCGTCAAGGCTACGGTGACCTGACGCGCTGCGGCCTGCCGATGGCCTCATCTGCGATCACCGCCTATCAAGGTCCGGAGCTGCTGAACGCCGTCTGCGCGGGCAAGGTGCGCCCAGTCGCCGCGCCGGTGCGCTTCGAGCCGAACGCGGTCATCCTCGCCGACGGGGCGCGGCTGACAGTTGACACAGTCATCATGGCGACGGGCTATGAGCCAGTGCTGCACAATTACCTCAAGATCCCAATGCAGTACAGCGACACGTTCTTTGAGGCGGGCACGCCCTGCGAGTACGAGGTTGGCCCCAACGGTCAGCGCGGATGGCCGCTGCTCGATCGCAGTCAGCACCCCAACGGTCGAGAGGTGTTGGGCTATCCAGGGCTATATCTGGTGGGCGTGTGGTACAAGGGCAAGGGCGCGATGTACAACATCAACGTTGAAGCCGCCATCGCTGCTGAGCAGATCGCTCAACGCCTGCGGTTAGCAGTGCGAGAATCGACAAATCAAGCGCAGGTCGAGGCTCTGTAGGGGCGCGGCCTGCCCCTGTTTTTCGTCCGCAGCGGGCACGGTAAGCCCCCTTCTCTACCGAGAGAAGGGGGTGGGGGTGAGGGGATGCAGGTCTAAGTGGCGCGCCAGCGCCGCGAGCCGACGATGAGCGTCGTCAGGAACAGCGCGAAGATCGTCAGCAGGACGAAGTAGGCGATGTCCTCACCGCGCAGCACGCCGACGAGCATCGTGTCTTGATAGTGCGCGGGCAGGCTCAGCGTGCGGATGAACTCGGATGCGCCCGTCAGCCCCTCGCGCGTCGAGAGAATTTGCGCCAGATCGCCCGCGAGGAACATCATGATGACCGTGGCCGCGCCCAAGAAGGCCGCCACGATCTGATCCTCGGTGACGGCTGACCAGATCAAGCTCAGCGCCAGCGTCGCCCCACCGTAAAGCCACGCGCCGACGTAGGCCGTGATCGTCAAGCCGGGGTCAGGCGCGCCGATGGTGCTCAGCAGCAGCACAAAGACCACCGTCAGCAGCAGCAGCACTGTGTAGAACGTCCAAGCGGCGAAGTACTTGCCCAAGACGAAGGCCGCGTCGCTCATCGGCAGCGTCATGAGCACTTCTAATGTGCCCTCGCGGTTCTCTTCAGCCAGCAGGCGCATCGTCAGCAGCGGCGCGATGATGAACATCAAGAACGTCAACACGCCCAACGTGCTGAGCGCCACTTGGTCGGCGGTGATCGGCTGTGAGACGAAGCCGCTCAGGTTGGCCTGCACGCCGCCGTAGACGTTGCTAGCGAAGAGCAGCCCCAAGAACAGCAGCATCCCAAACGCGATGGCGTAGGCGATGTTGCTGCGGAAGAACTGCGCTGTTTCGCGCTTGTAAACCGCCCAAAAAGCTCTCATGCGATCACTTCCTCCTCGATCATGGTGGGGGTGGCGTTCTGCGTGCGAACAAGTTCGATGAAGATGTCCTCAAGGTTGACTGCCAGCGGGCGCAGCTCCACCAGTGGCAGCGAGGCGCTGACGAGGCGCGCGGCGATGGCCGGGCGCAGGTCGGGCGCGTCAGGCTGCGGCGTCACGATCACACCGTCATCGTAGGGCTGGATGAGCGCCACGCCCTCCACGTCGCGCAGCGCTGTGGCCAGCGCGTCGCTGGCTGCCTGTGAGCGCACCAGGATCCGCCCGCCGCGCTCCAACTGGCGGCGCAGCTCGGACGGCGTCCCTTCAGACACGATCTCGCCCTGATTGATGATGATGAGCCGGTCGCAGACCTGTTCGGCCTCGCTCAGGATGTGCGTGCTGAACAGCACAGTGCACTCTCTGCCCAGCTCGACGATGAGCTTGCGCAGTTCCAGCACTTGCAGCGGGTCAAGGCCGATGGTCGGCTCGTCGAGGATCAGCACGGACGGCTTGTGCAGAATGGCCGCGGCCAGCCCGACGCGCTGACGCATGCCTTTCGAAAGCGTGCGGATGCGGCTGTGGGCGCGCTGTGCCAGCCCGACGCGCTCTAACGCTGCCAGCGACTGCTCGCGGCGCTTGGGCAGGCCGCGAATCTCGGCTAAGTAGGCCAGATATTCCAGCGCGGTTAAGTCACGGTAGAGGGGCACGTTCTCTGGCAGATAGCCCACGTGGCGGCGCACCTCGTAGCTCTGTTCGAACACGTCAAAGCCGGCGACAGTGGCCGTGCCGCTGGTGGGGGGCGTGTAGCCGGTCAGCACGCGCATGGTCGTTGTCTTGCCGGCCCCGTTCGGCCCCAAGAAGCCGTTCACGCCCTGCGCCGCTGAGAACGAAATGCCCTTGACGGCGGTCATCTCTCCGTACTTTTTGACGAGCTGTTTTACTTCGATCATGCAAGGCTCCTTGTCATGGCATCATGTAGGTAAGGGTTGGTTGAGCGGATCGTTCGGGTCGTACAGCTCCGAACGGTCACGGAAGCGCTGGCGGTTCTGCGCCCACCACGTCTGCCCAGCCATGTACTGCTCTACAGAAACATCGTAGAACGCCGCCATCTCTTCGGGCGAGTTGAGGTTGACGCCCTTGCGCCTGGCCCAGTTCAAGTCGCCAATCAGCACATAGCGCCCATCGTAGCGGCTGCCGTCGGGCATGGTGGCCCCGCACAGATTGTCAGTATAGGCGAGCTGTTCCTCAGTCACTTTGACATCGGTCAAATTAGCGTAGACGAAATCAGCGTGTTTGAGGATGGCGTTTGTCAAGTCGCAACCCGTCAGATCAGCTTGGTAGAGGTTAGCGTTCTCCCAGTTAGAGCCGCGCAGGTTGCGGTTGCGCACTGTGCCATCTTGCAGCTTGCCATAGACGCGCAGCTCCTCAATGGCGGAAAGCGCCGTCGGGTTGAAGCGGCTCTGCATGCGGCGGATGAGCTGCTCGGTCAGTTGGCGCTTCTCGCGCACGCGCGCCAAATTCTCCAAAATTAACACGGTGAATACAATACCGAAGAACTCCGGGACGAGTTCTTGTAGGAAGGCATCCGCGTCTGTCCGCAGGTAGTTGACAAACGGGAACAGCAGCAGGCCGATCACAACCCCAACGGCCACTTGTGGCCCTTGGATGTCGCCAAGCAGTCGTTGAATCGTGCGCAGCCCGCGTGGTGCGTTCCTTGCCATGTCTCAGCCTAACCTCGTCGCTCTTCTCGCTCTATTCTGGCACAAGCTGGGCAAAAATCGTATGGGACGCCTGATGCGCTCGGCTCCTTTCTAACCGACTCTTTCGCTAAATCTTTAACTGAACTGTGGTAGACTTCTTAAACATTCATCTTGTACCATGATGGATGTTTGTAAAATTTCAGGAAATAGCGAATGACAACCCTCAGCGCTATGGAAAATACCCCGCCTTCCCATCCTGACCACGCATGGGCGCGCTGGGTGTCAGATGTCATCAGCCCGCCGGTGGTGTGGGTGGTCGTGTCAGTTATGGTCGCGTTGGCGTTCAGCGACTCGCTGCTAGAAGCGCTCTACTGGGCGGGGCTGTACAGCTTATTTGTGTGCTTCATGCCGACGGCCTTCATCCTCTACAGCGTGTACACGGGCGAAATCGGCGACGTTCACATGCAGTACCGCCACGAACGCTACAAGCCGCTGTTTGTGACGATTGTTGCGAACTTCCTCGTGTGGGGGCTGCTGCACGCGCAGGGCGCACCGATGGCGATGCGCCTGCTAGCCGTCATGAGCTTGGTCGAAATCGCCATCATCACCGGCATCACGCTCTACTGGCAGATCAGCATGCACGCGATGGCCATCACGGGCGCGGCGATAGCGTTGGGCCTGCTGCTGAGCGTCACGCTTGGGCTGCTGATCATCCCGTTGATTGTGCTGGTGGGGGCGGCGCGCCTGCGGCTGAATCGCCACACGCCGATGCAAGTCTTGGCGGGGTCAATGGTGGGCGTGCTCACGCCGGTCGGGTTGTTTGCGCTGATTGACCTTGTGTTATAGCCACAGCAGTATGCAAGACGAATCACCCTATCCATCCATCCAAGAAATCACCGCGCGCATGGTGAACGCCATGCAAACGGGGCAGTACGAGGCGGCGCTGCCGTTGCTGAACACGCTCATCGCGCGCGACCCCAACGACGCGCAGCTTTTGTTCTCGCGTGGGTTGGCACACCATCAGCTCAGCCGCCACGCTGAGGCTATCGCCGATTTTGACCGGGCTGAGGCTGCCGGCCTGCGCGACCCTGACCTGTACCTTACGCGGGCATGGTCACACGCTTACGCCCACAACGCCGAGGCCGCCCTCGCTGACCTTCAGCGCGCGCTTGACCTCCAGCCCTCGGCCATCGTCTACAAGACGCGCGCCATCCTATACGAGCGCTGGGGGCGCGCAGAACTGGCCATCGCAGATTGGAGCGCTGCCATCGCGCTAGAGCCGTACAACGGCGAGCTGTATCTGCGCCGCGCCGTGGAGCGTTTCCGTCACACGCCCGAACCTGATCGCACCCAGCAAGCCCTTGCCGACGCCAACGCTGCGCTGGACAACGGCTACCTGCGCCCCAACGCCTACGCCTTCCGCGCCGAGCTGCACGCTGAACTCGGTAACTTAGAGGCGGCGCTGCGTGACCTTGACGAGGCCATTGCGCTGGATCGCCGCTCAGCGTGGGCGCATCGCCAGCGGGCACAGGTGCTCATGCAGCTTGGGCGCTGCGATGAGGCCATCAGCGACCTCAACACCGCCATCAAGATCAGCCCCGCTGCGACGCTTTACCTGCTGCGCGGGCAGGCGTATCTCGCGCGCGGGCAGGGCGATGACTTCATCAAGGCGCGGCAGGATTTCGCCCAAATCCCTGAGCACGACCCGCTCTACCCGCAAGCAATGCTGGGGCGAGGGATGGCCTACGCCCGCCTCAACCGCCCGGACCGCGCTGAACAAGACTTCTACACGTTCCTCAATGGGCCGCAGACCACTGTGTGGGAGGAAGAACGTCAAGCGCTGGCGTGGCTGATCCTCGTGCTGGCACAGCAGGGCAAATGGGACGACGCGCGCGACCAAGTCCGCATGCTGCGCGAGTTCTACGCTGAGCGCTACGGCGACCTCGCAGATGCGGCGGTCGTTGCCCAGCGCGAGGGCTGGAACGCCGAGCAGCAAGCCCACTACGCGCAAGCGTGGGCCGCCGCGAGCGAGACATGAGCTAGAGGTATTGCCTGACCTGGTGGCGATTTGCTAGTGTCACCCATACAACGTCGTGAGCGCGTCGCACAGGATGGTGTGCCATGCGACCCAGTTATGACCGCTGTTGTAGACGCGGTAGATCACCTCGTGGCCAGCCTCGGTCAGTTCAGCTTGCACCGCCTCGTTCTTGGTGAACAGCCACTCGTAGCGTCCCACGTCGAGCCAGATGCGCAACGGCGCTGCCTGCCGCCAGAGCAGGCGCGTCAGCATCTCCGCCGGCGGCGCGTCGAACGCCGCCTGAAACGCCCCGCTTTGGCTGATGACCGTCCCGAAGACGTGCGGCAGTCGCAGCGCCGTGTACAGTGCCATCAGCCCGCCCATCGACTGGCCCATGACAGCGTGCGCGCCGCGGCCCCGCTGAAGCCCCAGCGTGCGCTCGGCCAGCGGCAGCACGCGCTCGGCGATCACGCGCAGCAGCGCCTCGCTCATGTTGTACTCTGGCACGCGATGCGCTTCGGCATGGGCAAGGCACGCCAGCGCCACCGGCTGGATGCGCCCCTGCTGGATGAGCACGTCCACCAGCCGCACCAAGCGCCCGCGGTGTACCGCGTCTTGGCCGTCGAAGGCGAGGATCAGCGGCACAGGCTCGCGCGTCGGCGGCTGATAGAGCCAGAGCCGACGCTTGCCGCCGATCAGCATGTGCGGGTCGGCGACCTCGTACAGCCCCACTTGCCCGGCCAGCGGCGCATCGCGCGGCGGCAGGCAGCTTGGCGGGTAGTCCACGGTGGCAAAACTGTTGTTGTAGCGGCCAAACCCGTTGCCCACGGGGTGCTGGTTAAACGGGTCAATCAAGCGCGTGTCGGGATCCGCCGGGTCGGCGAAGTAGGCGTACTGGATGTAAGTCTGGGGCGGCACTTCCAGATGATACGTCCAGACGCCGTGTTGGGCGCGCTGCATGACTGCGGCAGGCTCGCCGCCGATCCCCCACCAGTTGAAATCACCGTAGAGGGCGGGCGCTTGCTCGCCAAACCAAACAAAAGTCACGTTTTGGCCTTCAATGAACGGGGTGTGAACTGTTTCAGCGCGTTCAAGCCATTGGATCGGCTGCATGGCACGTCTCCTTCAGAAGTATCTGCCGCCATTATACCTGTGTGCTACAATACCCCGAACGAACAGCCACACCAACGGGGAATGCGATGCGATTAGGGCTTCTTACACTTGTGATAGGGGTGACTGCGGCGTGCGCGCCGCAGCAGCAGGCCAGCGTGCGCCTAGTGGGCGAAGCCGCGATCACCGACACCCCCAACGTGATCTTCGTCACGCCGACCCCTGCGCCCACCACCATCCCCACGCTGGAGATCACTACCCCGACCTTTACGCCGTCGCCCACGCCGCGCCCGAGCGACACACCCGACGCAGCGGTGCTCCTTTCTTCGTGTGAGGCGCAGCTCACCGCGCTCTACACCGCCGCCACAGAGTTATGCCTCGGCAAGCCGGAGGGCTTCGTCTGCAACGGGGGCAGCGCCCCCCAAACCGAGCCGAGCGGGCCGCTGGCCAACGCGCTGTCTGCGGCCGGGGCAACCGTTGAAGCGGCCCTCTTCAACCAACTGCGTACCTCAGCGCTGACCGAGGGCGGGCTGCTCTACATGCGGTTGGGCGAGGGCATTCGCGCTAGCGCGTTGATGATCGGCGCGGTCGAGCTGACCAACACAACCCCGCCCGGCTTCCCCGCGTGGAAGAACTTCACCGTTCAGACCTTCCCGACCGCCTCAGACTGCCCCAACGCCGCCTTGAGTGCGTTGATCTTACAGGGCGGCTATGGCCAGCGCGCCAGCGTGGTCGTCAACGGCGTATCGCTCGACGTCAGCGGCACAGTGGCCATCTTCACGCAGGAGAACGTCACGCGCTTCCTCTCGCTGGAGGGGCTGCTGCGGCTGATCGTCAACGGCACGGCCTACAGCCTGTACGCGGGCGAAGAGGTGGACGTTGCCTACAACGGCGACTGGCGCAGCCCTCAACGCGCCGAGGCCGGTCGCCCGCTCACGTGGGCGTTGATCGAACATCTGCCGGTGGTGCTGTTAGATCGTCCGGTGCTGCTGCCACAGCCCGGCTACGTCGAGACGCGCGGCAACGTCAACATGCGCGCTGCCCCGCGCGAGGATGCGCCGCTGCTGTACGTTGTGCCAGCGGGTCAAGTGCTGGATGTGCTGGGGCAAAGCCCGGATGAGCGCTGGTTCCACGTGCGCTTGGGCAACGGCGAAACCGGCTGGATGCTGGCCGAGCTGCTGCGCCAGAACCTCGGCGAGATCGCGCTGACTTACGAACAGACGCCTATCCCACCGCAGCGCTTCGGCGCGTTGGGGTCAAGCGCACGCGTGACAGCCTCACAGGGGGCGAACCTGCGTCGCGGGCCAGATACCTTCTTCGACACGCTCATGACGCTGCCCGCCGGCACGCCGCTTGAGCTGGTGGCGCGCAGTCCTTACAGCCCGTGGGTGCGCGTGCGCGCGAACGGGGCGGAGGGGTGGCTCTCGCTCATCACCCTAGAGACGCGCAGCGTGATCGCCTTCCTGCCGGTGGACTTCAACGCGCCGCTCCCACCGCGCCCGACGGCCACACCGGTGTTTCAGTTCGGCGGTGGCCACGCCTACCCCAACCCGCTGGGCGGTCAGTAGGGGGCACGGCGTGCCGTGCCCCGTGACGGTGAAAAACGCTGCGTCCCTACAAAATCTGGCTCAGGAACAACTTGGTGCGGTCGTGCTGCGGGTTGTCGAAGAAATTATCCGGCGTGCCCGTCTCGACGATGCGCCCGCTCTCCATGAAGATTACGCGGTCGGCCACCTCGCGCGCGAAGCCCATCTCATGCGTGACGACGATCATCGTCATACCTGAGCGCGCCAGTTCCTTCATCACGTCCAACACTTCTTTGATCATCTCCGGGTCAAGCGCGGACGTCGGCTCGTCGAAGAGCATGATCTTGGGGTTCATCGCCAGCGCGCGCGCGATGGCCACGCGCTGCTGCTGCCCACCCGAAAGCTGCCCCGGGTACTTCTTGGCCTGTTCGGGGATGCCCACGCGCTTGAGCAGATCCATAGCGATCTTCTCGCTCTCGGCCTTGCCGCGCTTGCGGACGTGGCGCTGCGCCAGCGTGATGTTGTCGAGCACCGTCAGATGCGGGAACAAGTTGAACTGCTGGAACACCATGCCGGTCTCTTTGCGGATGGCGCTGATGTTGGTCACGTCGTTGGTGAGTTTGACGCCGTCTACGATGATATCACCCTCTTGATGTTCCTCAAGGCGGTTGATGCAGCGAATCAGCGTGCTCTTGCCGCTGCCGGACGGGCCGATGATTACCACCACCTCACGCTCGCATACTTCAAGGTCAATGTCCTTGAGCGCGTGGAAGTCCCCAAACCATTTGTTCACCTTGCGGCAGATGATCATCGGCTCACCGATGACGTGGGGAACGTGACCTTGTAGGAGCAAATTTTCTTCAGACATGCGCTTAACACCCCTCAAATGCGCCGTGTAGAGCCGCTGCCGCTGGCTTCCAGCAGACGGCTGACATACGACATGACGTAGCTAAAGAAGAAGTAGATCAGCGTGATGAACAGCAGCCCCTCCGCGCGCGTGCCGGTAAAGGCAGGCTGCACCACCATAATGTTGACGAAGCCGGTGAGGTCGGTCAGGCCGACGATGGCCACCAGCGACGTATCTTTGAACAGCGACACGAACGAGCCGAGGATGGCTGGGATCACCGCGCGCAGCGCCTGCGGCAGGGTGATGTAGTAGATGATCTGCCAGCCGCTGAGGCCGAGCGACTTGCCTGCCTCGGTTTGGCCAGGTGGCAGAGACTGTAAGCCGCCGCGTACGTTCTCGGCGAGGTAGGCCGCGCTGAACATGATCGTCGCCACCAGCGCGCGGATCGTGCCGGGGACGGAGGAGAACTCAGGGTTGATCAGTGGGATGAACAACTGCGCGAGGAAAAGCACCGTGATGAACGGCGAGCCGCGCACCAGCTCGATGTAGAGCGTGCAGCCGTACTTGATGACGGGTAGGTTGCTGCGCCGTCCCAACGCCAGCAGGATGCCAATCGGGAACGAGAAGGTGATCCCGTAGATCGTCAGGATGAAGGTCAGCAGCAGGCCGCCCCACAAGCGTTGATCGCTCTGGCGCAGGAACCAATCCGGGTAGGACGCGCTAGGCGACACGCCGAACCCCTGCACCAGCAGGTACGGGACGACGAGGAAGGTCAGCGCCAGCACGCTGTACAGCCCCACTTGGCGATTGTACTCGGCTTGGTCGCTCACGTGGTAGCTGTCGGAGCCGATCAACCAGAAGACGAAGATGAGCAGCGGGCTGAAGAAGTTGACCAGCGCCAGCAGGCCGAAGCCGTAGTGCGGGCTGAAGACCGCCAGCGGCGTGCCCCACGCCAGCGCCGCAACTGCGCCAACGACCACCACCATGAGCGGCTGTCGGCCAAAGCGCGCCCCCAGCGCCCGCGCCAGCAACACCGCGAACAAGCTGCCGCCGACGATGGTGAGGTTCAAAATGTCTGGCACGTTGAGGCCGGTCGCCATGACCCAGATGACGGCCGGCGTCAACACGAGCGCCACCGTCGCCATCTGTGCGCCCGCCGCTGCGCCACGCCAGCGCTGCACCGCCCGCAGCGCCCAGTAGCCCGCCACCGCCGCCAGCAGGATATACGTCAAGTTGAGGGCGTGCTGGCTCAAGAACGGCGCGAGGAACAGCCGTAGATAAGTGGTGAAGGGGCGGTCGCCCCAATATTGGTTGCGGATGTAGTCGAAGAAGGGCACGGCGCGATCGTCAACCGCGCGAATGCCGCGGACGGTGAAGGTGTCGATCATGCGGGTGTAGGTGGTGACGAAGCCGCCGCCCGGCTGAAGCACGCTGCTTTGCAGCAGCGGCTGCATTCCATTGACTGCCAGCACGTTGATGCTGGTGTCGTTGTCGCCGGTCGTGTGGAGGATGTACCAACCGTCAGCGGGCAGGGTGAAGGTGGCGCGCTCGTTGGCCGTCGGCAGGTTGACGGGGGGCGCAATCGGTTCACCATCTGCGTCCAACACTTCAACGATGGCGCCGCCCTGCGCAAAGTTGAGCGTCTCCGTCACGGGGGGGATGTCGATCAAGCGGTTGAGCTGTGTCTCAAGGCGGGCGATTTGCCCTTCTGTGAGCAGGCGGATGGGCGATGCCGCGTGGGTGGCAAGCTGCGCTTCGATCTCAGCGCGGGTGACCGCGGCCTGCAGGCGGCGCTCGGCGATGACGCGCATGCCGTTGGTGGGCACATCCATGAAGCCCGTCAGCGCGGCCAGCTGCTCATCGGTGCTGATCGGGGCGATCTGCACGCTGATCGTCTCGCCTGCGCGCCCGACGAAAGCCACCCGTGGCCGCGCTGTCTCGTTCACGTTGTCGACGGCAATGGGGGCGTTGCCCACCGCCACATAGACCGGCGGAATCGGGATCAGCGCAGTGCTAAGCGCGGGAACGAGCCACACGAACGCCAGCGTAAAGACGATCAGCCCGGCGGCGATGCGGACGATGCGCTGTACCCACACAGCCACTGCCATGCCCATCGCCACAACAGTGAAGATCACCGCGACCGAAAGCCGCCATTCCAGCGCGGACTCATAGCCGCCCATCATGAACTGGCGGAAGTTAAACGACACCGCCCACCAGTTGGCGTCTGAAATCGTCCAGACGACGAAAGACACGACGGCGCTCACGACGATGAACGCAAAGATGAGCGTCAAGAACACGTCGAGCCACGATGCAAGCAGATTCTTGCGCAGCCAGCCGATCACGCCGGTCTGCGTCACGGGCGCGGGGCGGGTGGGGGGCGCTTCGTAGTAGACCTTGTGTTTGGTGTTGTCTGTCATGGGCCCCTCACCGTGTTACCAGTTGGAAGCGTGCGTTCACAATGTTCATGATCGTGGCGATGATGAGGCTCATCGTGAGGTAGGTGATGAGGATGATGATGAAGCCCGGCACCGACTGGCCAGAGGTGTTCATGATCGTCTGGCCGACGCTGTAGGCGTCCGCAAAGGCAATGGCGGTGGCCAGCGTGCTGTTCTTGGCGAGGTTCAGATATTGGCTGCTGAGCGGCGGCAGGATGACGCGCAGCGCCTGCGGCAGCACCACCAACCGCAGCATCTGCCACCCGCTGAGTCCCAGCGCGCGCGACGCCTCCAACTGGCCATAGGGCACGGCTTGGATGCCGGCGCGCACGATCTCCCCGATGAACGCCGATGTGTAGATCACCAAGCCGATTAGCAGCGCCATGTACTCTGGCGTGACGACCGTGCCTGCAGTGAACTGCAAGCGGGGCTTCTGAGGCAAGATGATCTGGAGGCCGTCCTCTAGGCGGATCTCAGGGAAGCCGAAGCCACGCCGCGCGATGATCACACCCGGGAAAATGTCCCAGACGATGGCGTTGGCGCTCAACGCCCCAGCCCCCACCAGCCCCTCAACGAGCAGCGCCGCCACCCCTTGCAGCGCCAGCGACGCGCCGATGCCCAGCGCGTAGCCCTGCGCCCAGCGCGGCAGCCGCCCTGTCAGCTCAAATGCGACGAGCGCCGCGCCCACCACGCCGAACCCGATCGCATTCTGCGGCGTGAAGCCGATCACCCGCAGCGTCACTTCCAACAGGATGAAGCCCAGCAGCGCGCCCGTCAGGGTGTGTTGTGGAAGCTTGCGCTGCCACGCCAGCACGCCCAGCCCGATCCACAGCAGTGGGTAGGCGACCATGCGCAGTTGCAGCACGAACACGCTCTCGTTGGGCAGCGTGATGTCCTGCGCAGGCAGGCTGAACATGACGACGAAGTACCAGAAGATGAGCTGCACCAGCAGCGGCGTGTTGCGCAGCACCTCCACGTAGGATGCGCTGGTCGTCCGCACCATGAAGTTACGGCTGAGCAGGGCAATCCCTAGCAGCACGCCGATGAGCGTGGCGAAAAACAAGCCGGGGATCACCACCCGCAGCGTGTTGATAATTCCGACGATGTAGGCATCTTGAAAGGTACGATCTGGCGTGTACCACGCAGGCGACTCGCTAATCTGAAAGCCGGCGCGCTGCTGCATGAAAGCAAATTGGGGCGTCATGTTCTGCGCCACCAGTGAGTTATAGACACTGATCACGATATAGCTGACGAGGCCAGTGAACAAAACGAGGAAAATGAGCTGGCCGATGATGGCAATCACACGAACATCGCGCAGGAACGGCGGCAGGGGGATGTCAAACTGATCATCGAGTCGTTTACGGGGGGTAATCGCTGTCATAAACCGTCAACTGTAATCTTAGGTACAAAGCCGAGCGTGTGATCGGGCATCACGCGCTCGGCTGTGGTCTGTTGACGAGAGGCGCGGCCTCTCTAGGGTTTAACGGAATGGCGGGCTATAAAGCAGACCACCCTGCGTCCAAAGCGCGTTGGGCGATCCCTCACGCGTCAGGCCCAGCGGGCTGAGGTTGCGGTCGTAGATCTCGCCGTAGTTGCCGACCTGCGTGATGACCTGCACCATGAAGTCATTCGGGATGCCGAGGAACGAGCCGGACGAGTTGTTGTTCTGGCCGAGGAAGCGCTGGATTTCGGGCTTCACGCGGGCGGTGTAGGCGTCTGACGATTCGTCGGCGCGCATCACGAAGTCACCCACGTTGGCGCTAGTGATGCCGTACTCTTCCGCTTGGATCAACCCATAAGCCACCCAACGAACGATTTCAGCGAACTGCTCATCGGTCTGTGGGCTGAGCGGGCCGAGCGGCTCTTTGGAGAGCGTCTCCGCGAGGATCACATGGTCAGCGGGGTTGGCGGCACGCAGGCGGAAGCTAGCCAAGCCGCTCTTGTCCGTCGTCCAGCTTTCGCAGCGGCCTGCGACGTAGGCTTCCCATGTGGCTTCGGCTGTGTCGAACTTCAGCAGTTCGATGTTAAGCTGGTTGGCGCTGATGAAGTCGGTAATGTTCAGTTCGGTCGTCGTGCCGGTCTGAACGCACATCGCGCCGCCGTCCAGCTCAGCGATGGTCTCCACGCCCAGCTCGGCCAGCGTCATGACGCCCTGCCCGTCGTAGAAGAGCGTGGGGCCGAAGATCGACGCCCAAACGACATCGCGGCTGAGGGTGAAGGTGGTGTTGCGCGACATGAGGTCAATCTCACCGGACTGCATGGCCGCTTGGCGCTCACCAGCTTCCAACGGGCGGTAGGTCACGAGGTTGGCGTCCCCCAGCACGGCGGCAGCCACCGCGCGGCAGAAGTCCACGTCGAAGCCGCTGTAAGCGCCGTTGGCGTCTTGGAAGCCAAAGCCCTGCACCGAGCGGTTGACGCCGCAGATGACGCTGCCACGCTCAATAATGCGCTGAGTGACGGGGCCGAGTGTGGTCTCTTGGGCGCTCACCACGCCGCTAAGGACGAGGCCGAAAGTGGCCACACCCAACACGAAGCGGGGAATACGACTCATCATAGTCTCTTTCTCCTTTATATATGAACTATTTAAAGAACTTTAACGTTTCTTGCAGAGCATTTTTTAACACAAACGAGAGGACACTGCAAATGAGTATTCTGGCTAAATTACTCATATTTTTTCTTGGTGATTCAACCTAATATGTCGATCTTGACCACAGAAATTAACAGGATGCAAGCGGCAAATAGAAGAAAAATGTGCTGCCGACCCCCAACTGGCTGGTAAATCCAACCGTTCCACCGTGGGTTTCGACGATCTTCTTGACGAGATACAGCCCCCAGCCTGTGCCCTCGATGTTCTGCGTCTGCTGATTGCTGACGCGGTAGGATGGTTTGAAGATGTGCTCATGATCCTCTGGCGCGATGCCGATGCCGTTGTCTTGCACCTCAAAGCAGACGCGCCCTTGCAAGGTGTGTAAACGCGCCTGAATCGTGCCACCCTCCGGCGTGTACTTGAGGGCGTTGCTGATTAAGTTGCTGACTACCTCGCGCATTTGACTTTCGTCCCCCCGCACCAGCGCTTGTGACAGTTGAGTTACGAAGGTGAGCGTTTGCTGGCGATCAGCTGCTTGCACCTGCACCAACTGCACCTGCTCGCGGCAGATGCTCGACAGGTCAAAGACTGTCTTGGGTAAGTTGAGCGCGATTTCTTCGATGCGCTCGAGTGAGAGGATGTCCGTGATGAGGCGATCCATCGCGCGGATGGCGTGCTGCATCGACGTGAAATAGCCCATCTGAGCATCGGTAAGGGAGTGTTCTGTGACCTGAAGGATAATCGATAGGTACAACCGCAGAATAGTGAGGGGCTGCTTCAAGTCGTGCGACACCAAGCGGATCATGTCGGTCTTGAGGTTCTCAAGGCGGGTGACGCGCGCTAGTGAGTCGGCTAGCTCGTGGTTTTGCTCGGCAAGGCGCTCATACAGCAGCGCGTTATCCAAAGCGATCGACACAAAGCTCTGCATCGTTTCCATCACTTCAACGACGTTAGGGCTGAAGCGTTGGGGGTTGGTCGTCTCGACGTTGAGCAAGCCCACGAGCCGATCCCCGATGTGTAGCGGCATGAGGATGCGCATCTTAGACGATGGATACACTGGCAAGCCTTCAAGCGCAAGCTGATCGGCCCCCAGCACGATAACGCGGCGCGCGTCTAACGTGGGCTGCAACGCCTGCGAGATATCAAAGTCAAGCGAGCTGTACGCCCCTATCACGTTCTGGATGCGCCATGTGCCCTCGTCGGCAACAGCGAAGAAGCCAGCATCGGCATTGCTGAGGCGCATGGCTGCATCTAGCGAGAGGTTGGCCACATAGCTCACGTTGAGGGTGCTGGTGACCTCGCTGAACATGTCCAGCAGGTGCTTCAATTCGTCAAGGCGAGCCTTCAATTCTAGCGTTTCGGTCGGCTGATGCTGCACCGTGTAATTGAAGACGTCTATTATAGGGGGCGTGCGGGTGACGCTGGCGAGGCGTTGCTGTGATTCCTTGAGCAGTTTGCCTCGCAGGGCGCTCACTTCTCGCATGTGCATCAGCGCCCACTCGTAGTTTTCCTGTGCTTGATAGATGGCCGCGGCCATCTCGCGCAGTTCGATGATCTCATGAGGGTCTTGAAGCTGCCCCAGAACGAGCATCGCGCTGTTTATGTAGTAGTCCGCCTGATGGATGTGACCTGCGTAGTATTCGACCTCGGCTTGCAGCATCAAGCGGTAATGCGGGCTGAGGACGCTCTCAATGTACCCGGCGATCATCACAAAATTGCTCAGATGGTAACGCGCTTTGGCAATATCGCCCAATTGCAGGTGAGCGCGGATCAGGCAGCGGGTCGTGCGCGCTTGGCTGTACCAATCCATCTGATCGCGTTGAAGCTGCAGAGCAGTGTTCGCCAGTAGGATCACCCGCAGCGAGTGGCCATGCGACAGCAGCGCGACGACTTGCGCGGCCAACGCTTGGCCCTGCAGCAGTGGATGCGCAACCATTTGAAAGGTGTTGACCGCCGCTTCAAAGTAGTTGAATGCGCTTTGGCCTTCGCCGATGCGGGCGAGGATTGTGCCCAGCAGCATCTGCACCCGCCCCAACACGAGCGGATACTGGTTGATCGTTGGCTCTTGTAGGGTTGAATGAAGCAAGTCCAGCGCCTCATAATCTTCGTTGAGGTAGGCATGACGCAGGGCTTGCAGCCAACGACAGCGCAGCAGGCCGCTGGCGTCTGACACGTAACCGAACATCATGGCGGCATCGGCAATTTCAGAGGTGATTTGGTCAGCACGGTTCATACGGATGAGCGAATGCGCCACGCACAGCAGACTTTCCCCCAACGCTGACCACGCATCATGCCCGTTCTCGATCAGATCATACGCCAGTTGGCGCGCCTCGTCGGCGCGTTGCTGTGCCAGCTTCGGGGCGTAGCACCACGCCTCCCAGCACCAATTGTTCAGCGCTACAACACGCGCTATCCCCTCCGTCGATAGATCAAGGATTTCTTGCAATTGTTGGATGATGGTTGTTGTTGAGCTCACTTAACTGCGCACTGTACTAGCAGGCTCTCTTCTGGATATAACGATTTTACAATCATCGGCCCTTGAGAAACACTCTTCTTGTAAAAAACCTATAAATAATGTTCACCACCAAGCGACTTGTGCCGCTGGCCCCAGCGGCAGAGTGGGCAGCAGCGCACCGCTCCACAGGTCATAACGCAGCCCTTCGATCGGGCGTTCCGCGCTCAAGCTCACAATCGCTACCCAACGGCCATCGGGCGACAGGCTGCGGGCGGTGTAGATCGCTTCCCCCGTCACCAATGGGCGCGGCGCGCTGCCATCGCTGTTCATGGCGTAGACGTCGAGCGTGCCGTGGGCGCTGCTGGTGAAGACGATGATTTGACCGTCGGGCGTGATGAGCGGAAAGGTCTCGTTGTGGGGCGTAGCGGTGATGCGCGTCATGCTGCCGCTGCGGCGGTCAATCGTCACGAGGTCGTACTGCCCGTCGATGAGGGCGGCCGTCAGCAGTTTTGAGCTGTCTGGCCACCACACCAACGACGACACGAGCGGGTAAGGCACGTCGATCGTCGTCTCAACTTGGCGATCTGCCAGCCGAAACACCACAAGGGCGCTGGTCAGTTCAGACGGTTGAAGGTAGGCGATGCGCTGCCCATCAGGCGACCAAACGGGCAGGCCGCGCACTGCGCCCGTGCTGTCGCTGAACAGCAAGTCACTGCTTGGGCTAGCCAGTGTATGCAGCCGATAGTTCACCCGCGGCTGAGCATTATTCATTACTTCTACTGTGAGGTATGCGCGCCGATCTGGCGAGAAGATCGCCTCTGGCACAGGTAGATCGAAAACAAGCCCGAGGCCGTAGTCAGTCAGGGTGCGGCGGTCGGCTGCGGTCACATCCAGCACACCAGCTGAGGGCAGCCAGAAGCCGAGCACATAGACGATAAACAGCGCCGCCCAGTGCAGGCAAAAAAAGAACGCGCAGGCTCGCAGTAGGACGCGCAGCATAATGCGCTTCTAGCCACCACTTACAGGTTGGCGGCGTGGTTCCTCAGCTGATACCACTTCACAGCCTGCACACGCCACGGCCAAGCAGCAGACAGCTCCGCGCGTTTTGTTGGTTGCTACAGACAATGCCATGATAGCTCACTCGCTACTCTGCTAATGAAGAATAATGCACGTTCAGGCCAGCAGCAGCGTCAGCTCGTCGATGATGCGCTCAGCGACCTGTGGTTTGCTCATCAAGTCGAGCGCGACCTGCCGCCCGTCTCGATGCAGTAGTGACACGCGGTTCGTGTCCACGGCGAAGCCCGCGTCCGGGGCGGTGATGTCGTTGGCCACCAGCAGATCCAGCCCTTTTTGTTCCAGCTTGCGGCGGGCGTTCGTCAGCAGTTGGTCGCTTTCGGCAGCGAAGCCGATCAGGACGCGCGGCCTGCCGACCTGTTCGCGCTTGGCTTGCAGCGCCAGCAGAATGTCATCAGTGCGGCCTAGTTCAAGCGTCAGGCCGACGCCGTCCTGCTTCTTGATCTTCTGGTCTGACGGGCGCAGCGGGCGAAAGTCCGCCACGGCGGCGGCCATGATGACTGCGTCGGCTTGTTCGGCGTGCTTGAGGACGGCATCGCGCATCTGCGCCGCGGACTCCACCGCAACGGGGTAGACGCCGACTGGCAGCGGCAGGTCAACCGTCGTGACGAGCGTCACATCTGCGCCGGCGTCCACAGCGGCCTGCGCCAACGCATAGCCCTGCTTGCCGCTGGAACGGTTGCCGACGAAACGCACGGGGTCAATCGCCTCGCGCGTGCCGCCTGCGCTGACGACGACGTGCCGCCCGCTGAGCGGGCCGCCCCGCCCCAACACGCGCCGCAAGTGCCCCATCAGCGTGGGCGTCTCCGGCAGGCGACCTTGCCCTGTCAGCCCGCTGGCGAAGCGCCCTACCTCTGGCTCGATCACCCACACGCCGCGCTGCTGCAAGCGCTCTAAGTTGTCGGCTACGGCGGGGTGATGGTACATCGTGCCGTCCATCGCGGGGGCGATCACCACGGGGCAGGTGGCGGCCAGCGCGGTCACCCCTAACAGGTCGTCGGCCATGCCGTGCGTCAGCCGCGCGATGCTGTGGGCGGTGGCGGGGATGACTGCCAACAGGTCGGCGTCGTGCGCCAAGCCGACGTGGGCGATGTGTGTCGGCAGCGCGCCGCCCGTCGCGCTCTGCCACAAGTCGGTGTAGACGGCCCGCCCCGTGACGGATTGAAAGGTCAGCGCGCTGACGAACTGCTGCGCGGATTCCGTCAGAATGACGTCGACCAGCGCGCCGGCCTGCGTCAGCTTGCTGGCGAGGTCAATCGCTTTGTAGGCGCTGATGCTGCCCGTCACCGCCAGCACAAGCCGCCGCCCATCGAACACCCGCAGTTTCATCACACACCCCCTCCTCTCCTTGATCATGTCAACGATACCCACAAGGGCACGCGGCTGCAACTGACGCGCTCACACTAGTCAGCGACAGCGCCTGCCCCTACAATCGATCCAACGATGCAGTGACAGCAGTCCTTTTTATGAAACGTTCGATCACAAAGCTCGACGTCGTCGCGTTGGGCATCTCAGCCGTGGTGCTGGCGCTGGTGGCGCTGCTAACCACCCAGAGCGACCCGCGCCGCATCGGGCCGGCGGTGGCGTTCATGTACCCCGCGTTGGGCGGGGTGCAGAACGTGTGGATCGCCCCCATCGCGGACCCATCTGCTGCGGAGCAGGTGACCTTTGCGCCGCTGGGGATTTATGATTTTGGCGTCAGCGCAGACGGGGCCTACCTCGCCTACAGCGAGCGCACCGCCCCGACCGGCTTGCACGAGATCAAACTGATGAACCTTAACACGCGCCAAGTGACCCAGCTCACCCAGTGCGTGCAGGAAAACGCCGACTGTCGGACGCCGGTCTTTCGCCCCGGGGGGCGCGTCGTGGCGTATGAGCGCGTCAACGCCAACACTGGCATCGGCACCGGCATCGGCGTCGTGCGCATCTGGCTGGCCGATATCTCGCGCCAGCCGTATGAGACCGCGCCGCTCTCGCCCGATTCGCAGTTTATCGGCTATGGGCCGGAGTGGTCGCTCGATGGCAACGCGCTGGCCTTTTACAGCAGCGACATCGCCAGCCCGGGCATCCTCGTCTACAACCTCAACCCTGCTGAGGGCGCGCAGACGCTCAAGTACGTCCCCAGCCAGTACGGCACGGTCGGTGGTTTGTCGCCCAATGGGCAGCAGCTTGTCTTCCCAGACATGTACCGCCGCGCGGATGGGCAGGTTTACTCGTTCCTGCGCATCGCTGACCTCAATGGGCTGGACTTTGTGAACTTCACCAACCCAGAAGACGAAGTGGACGACACAGAAGCGGTCTGGCATCCAGACGGCACGCGCGTCACGATCGTGCGCCGTTACACCGACGACCGCTTCACGCGCGGCTATCAACTCTACGACATCGACGCTGTGACGAGGGAGGCATCGCCGCTGCTGGTGGACCCGGCCTACAGCCACGGCTTCTTCTCGTATGACCCCAGCGGCCAGATGATCGTCTTGCAGCGTTTCCCGTTTGAGCCGCAAACCGCCAGCAGCTCCAGCCCGCAGGTGTGGACGCTCGACGTGACCACCGGCGCGCTCACCTTAATCTCAGATAACGCCTTTCACCCGCGCTGGGTGTACGGAGTGACCTCACCATGACCCGTGTGATGATTGTGACGACGATCACCCCGTCCGACGCCGACGCCCTGCTGGAGGCGATTGCCGCAGCAGGCGGCGGACGCGCCGGCCTCTACACGCACTGCGCCTTCTTCGCCGAGGGGGATGGGCGCTTCAAGCCCGACGCCAGCGCCAGCCCGCACGTCGGCGTTGTGGGGGCAATCAACCGCGAGCGCGAAATCCGCATTGAGACGTTTTGCGAGCGCGCCGACGCGAAAGCCGTCGTGCAGGCCATTCGCGCTGCCCATCCCTATGAAGAGCCGGTGATCTACGTAATCCCACTGATCGACGAATCTGAGCTATGAAGCTGACGATCACGCGCTTCCACCGCAGCAGCGCGCTGCTGGACGCCTGCGCTGAGATCTACGGCCAAACGTGGAACCGCAGCGTGAGCGACGCGCGCTGGACGTTTGAGGACTACGTGCGGCAGCCGCACTTCGTGGGGGTGGTTGCTCGCTGGGAAGATGAGGTGATCGGCTTTGGGCTGGGCACACAGAGCCTGCCCGGCCAGTGGTGGCACAACTGCGTGGCGGGGAAGATCGGCGCGAATCACCCCGCGCTGCAAGATGCTTTCATCCTGTGCGAGCTGGCTGTGCTGCCCCTGTATCGCAACATGGGCATCGGTCAGCGGCTCCATGATGTGCTGCTGGCCGCACAGCCCATGCCGAACGCGCTGCTCTCGACGATGAGCAGCAACGCGGGGGCGCTGCGCTTCTATCGGCGGCTTGACTGGCAGGTGCTGCACAAAGGCCTGACGTTCTTCGACGGGCAGGAACCCTACGCCATTCTCACCAAGCGTGTGCGCTGAGGCTGCTCACAACTGCCGCCGCCCGAAGAAGAAAGCCGCCCCGATCATCCCGACGTAGGCCGCGCCGCCCAGCAGCGCCAGCCCCAACGCGCTAAGCGGCGCGCTGATGACGATCAACCCTGACCAGAACAACGTGCCCACCGCCATGCTGATCCGCAGCCCCATCAGCAGCGTCCCCACCAGCATGCCTGTCAGTCCCTCAGGCAGCGCGCTCACCACGCCCAGCGCCGCCGACAGCCCAGCATCCAACACGCCCGCCACCAGCATCCAGCCCCACGCCACCAGCAGCCCCGCCGTGCTGAGCGGCGCTGCTCCGTTGATCAGCACCGGCAGCACTAACGCCATCAAGCTGACCAGCCCGACGCGCAAAAAGATCGACACCCCGTGATCGCCCACCACTGCGCACAGCGAGGCCAACCACTTCCCCAGCAAGATGTGCCACACGGGGACGCCCGTCAGCAGCAGGCTGTCCCATGTGCGGCGGCGGCGCTCGCGCAGGATGCTGTTGGCCGCCAGCCCATAGGTGATGAGCGTCACCACCACGTAGAGCGAGATAACCCCCACCAGCAGGCTAGCGATCCAGAAGCCTTCAAAGGCTACGACGCGCTGCGCCACGCTGGGGGCGTCCTCAACGCTCGTCCACGCCAGCCACATGTAGTGCGGGGTCGCCAGCGCCGCTGGGATGAGCAGCAGCGCCGCCAGCGCAATCCAGATGAAACCCACCCGCCCCTGCTGGATCAGGAAGCGTTGATAACGGAACTCAGCGTCTAGCAGGGGGCGCAGCGTGCGCAGCATAGCGATCCTTTCGTGGGTGTGCGCCTAATCATGACACGACGCCCCGCAGGAACGCGACAGGTTACGCCTGTTTTTTCAGTTTCATGGGCACGGCAGGCTGCGGGGCACGGCACACTGTGACCTACTTAGGCGTCTTTTTCGATTCGGGTCGATTCGAGCATCCTGAGGATGCTCGAGCCAGTGATGAACACGCGGCGCATGCCGCTTGGTTTGGATACTTCAAGGTAGCCGTTGTTGATCAGCCGTTTGAGCGTGCTCAGGCTGATGCCGAGCGCTTCAGCGGCCTCCTGACGGGAATAAACGGCACTCGCTTGAATGTTGAGCTTTTGCACTTCTCTTGTCATCTTACCTCTCCTTTTCGGGATGAATCGTTACCACTGCTTGAAAACATATTGTAACATCACCTAGATGTATCGCAAGGGTTCACAAGAGACTTATGAGGCGTTCACGTGTTCGGCATGGGCGTGATCGGATAGCGCTTGACAAGCTGAATGCGTGTCGCGGATAATGGCTAGCAGAGCGTTGATGGAGACCGTGTGCCTGTGCCCTGAATGGGCCTGTCACCTCAGAGAGCGCCCCTCTTGGCTGTGAGGGGGCGCGGTGACTGTGGCAGAAGTCGCTCCGGAGCTGGCAGGTGAAGCGCCATCACAGCGTGGGTAGTCTGCCCGTTTGCGCGACGACATAGCGCCTCAAGCGCTGGCTGAGCGCCTCAGCCAGAAGCAGGGTGGTACCGCGGTGGCTGATCTGGCCCTCGTCCCTGAGTGTTCATGGGCGGGGGCTTTTTTGTTGGCTGAATACAGATGGAGGCAAGCGCATGGCAGAGAGCATCGATACAGTGAAGCAAACTGCGCTGGCAGAGCTGGAAGGCGTCCAGTCTGCCGCGGAGCTGCAAACGTGGAAGACCCGCTACCTCGGCGGCAAGGGGCAGCTCAAAGACCTGATGAACCGTCTAGGCAGCCTGCCCGCCGAGGAACGCAAGGCCTACGGCCAGCAGGTGAACGCGCTCAAAGACGCGCTGACCAACGCCTATAACTCCCGTGAGGCCGCGCTAGAGGCCGCTGCGCTCGATCAAGCGTTGGCCTCAGGCGCGGTGGACATCACGCTGCCGGCGCGGCCACGGCGGCGTGGCCACCTGCACCCGAGCAACCAGACGCTGCGCCGCATCTACGACATCTGGTCGGATATGGGCTTTCAAGTCTTCCTGAGCCGTGACGTGGAAGACGACGACACCAACTTCACCCTGCTCAACTTTCCGCCCGATCACCCCGCGCGCGACATGCAGGACACCTTCTACACGACCGAGCACGGCGTGATCCTGCGCACGCACACCTCGCCCGGGCAAATCCGCAGCATGCGCGCCTA
The DNA here is from genome assembly GCA_034432435.1 of Anaerolineae bacterium. GTDB lineage: Bacteria > Chloroflexota > Anaerolineae > Aggregatilineales > Phototrophicaceae > JANWYT01. The sequence goes on along the minus strand of DAOUBS010000146.1, from coordinate 6,981 downwards.
TGGCGAGAACGGCACGCAGCCCATGCGCGTCATCCTGCCCGGCATGTGCTACCGCTTCGAGCAGATCACCCACCGCAGCGAGGTACAGTTTCATCAAGTGGAGGGGATCGCCATCGGGCGCAACATCCGCATGAGCGACCTCAAGGGCACGTTCGAACAGTTCGTCAAGCGCCTGTTCGGCGCGAACACGGCGCTGCGCTTCCGCGCGTCTTACTTCCCCTTCACTGAGCCGAGCATGGAAATCGACGTCGAGTGCTTTGTCTGCGGCGGCAAGGGCTGCCGCATCTGCAAGTACACCGGCTGGTTGGAGATCGCGGGCAGCGGGATGATCCACCCGAACGTGCTGCGCAACGGCGGCTACGACCCGTCCGTTTGGAGCGGCTTTGCCTTTGGCATGGGGCCAGAGCGGATCACGCTGCTGCGCCACGCCATCGAGGACATCCGCTACTTCTGGGCGAACGATCAACGCTTCCTGCATCAGTTCTAGTAGGGACAGGGCCTGCCCTGTCCGCAACGCACAACAGACAACCTACCAAAGGACACACCCGAATGCTTATCCCCTTGTCGTGGTTGAAAGAGTTCGTAGACATCGATATCGCGCCGGAGCTGCTGGCCGAGCGCCTGACCGTCTCTGGCTTGGAAGTGGGCGCGATCCGCTACATCGGCCTGCCACAGCAGCAGATTGAGGGCGTGCGCCAGCCCAAGAGCGATCACCTCGTCTGGGATCGGGACAAGATCCTGCTGGCCGCCATTCGCGAGGTGAAGCCGCACCCCAACGCCGACAAGCTCGTGCTGGCGATGGTGGACTACGGCGGCGCCGAGCTAGAACAGTGCGTGACGGGCGCGCCCAACCTGCGCCCTTACATGGGGCAAGGGACGCTCACCTCACCGCTGTGGACGGCCTTCGCGCTGGAGGGGGCGCGCGTCTACGACGGCCACAGCGATACCCTCAAGATCATGACGCTCAAAGGCAAAGAGCTGCGCGGCATCTATAACAAGAGCATGGTGTGCAGCGAGAAGGAGTTGGGCATCAGCGATGAACATGAGGGCGTACTAATCCTCGACGAGCAGCCTGGCTTCGTCGTCGGCAAGCCGCTAGCCGACGTGCTGGGGGATGTGCTCTTCGACGTCGAGTTAACGCCCAACCTCGGCCACTGCTGGAGCGTGCTAGGGGTGGCGCGCGAGATCGCCGCGCTGTTGGATAAGCCGCTGCGCGAACCAAGCTATGACTTCGTCGCACAGGGCGACCCCATCGACAGGCAAGTACGCGTCGAGATTCGTCACCCAGAGCTAAACCCGCGCTTCACGCTGACGCTGCTCAAGAACACGACTGTGAAGCCCTCGCCGCAGTGGATGCAGTATCGGCTGCGGTTGGTGGGCCAGCGCCCAATCAACAACATCGTGGACGTGACTAACTACATCACGTTCGAGATCGGCCAGCCGCTGCACGCCTATGACTACGACAAGCTGGTGGCGCGCGCGGGCGGCCAAGCGCCGACGATCATCACCCGCCTGCCGGAGCCAAACGAAACACTCCAGACGCTGGATGGCGCAGAGCGCCCCCTCGGCCCCAATCAGATCCTCGTAGCCGACACCGCCGGGCCGCTGGGCTTGGGCGGCGTGATGGGCGGAGCTGAGACCGAGATCACCGCGGAGACCCGCAACGTCCTGCTGGAGAGCGCCGCGTGGAACTTCATCAACATCCGCAAGACCCAGCAGGCGCAGAAGCTCTTCACCGAGGCGGGCGTGCGCTTCAGCCGCAACCTGCACCCCTCGCGGGCGATCTTGGGATCCTCGCGCGGGATTGAACTAATGCGCCAGCTTGGCGGCGGGGAAGTCGCAAAAGGGGTGATCGACGCCTACCCGCTGCCGCCGGAGGTCGTCCATGTGACGTTGCCCGCCAGCGAGATCAAGCGCCTGCTGGGCGTCGAGATGACAGTGGTGCAGGCCGCGGATCTGCTCACGCGCAGCCAATTCGCCGTAGCGATTGAGGACGACGCGCTGCACGTCACCGCGCCCGACTACCGCACCGACATCAGCACGGGCATCGTCGGCCAAGCGGACTTGATCGAGGAGATCGCGCGCTTGATCGGCTACGACCGCATCCCGACGACGATGATCGACGATGTGATGCCGCCGCAGCGCACCAACGCCGTGTTCGAGTTCGTCGAGCGGCTGCGCGATCTGTGCGTGGCGTTGGGGCTAGATGAGAACATCAGCTACCGTTTCACGTATCCGGAGGCGGAGGCGCGGCTCGTCCCCGTTGGTGCGCCCTCATCCCTGCCGACGGCGGGCTACGTGACGATAGCCAACCCCATCGCGCCAGAGAAAAGCGTGCTGCGCCGCACTTTGCTCGTCAACTTATTAGAGAACGCCGTGAACAACGCCCGCTTTGTCGAGCGGCAGCAGGTGTTTGAGATCGGCAGCGTCTACTTCAAGACGGACACGCCGCTGCCCGATGAGCCGCTGCGGCTGGGTGTGCTGCTGACTGGCCCACGCGACGACGCCCACTGGTCAGAGGGCACAGCGCCCAACGTCGACTTCTTCGACATCAAAGCGGTGATTGAGGCGATCATCGCCGGGCTGCACCTACCCAACGCACGCCTCGTGCGCGGAACGCACACGACCTACCATCCGGGGCGCAGCGCTGATCTGATGCTAGACGAGGACTACGCCGGCACGTTCGGCGAGCTGCACCCGGCGGTGGCCAAGGCCTTCCGCTTGACGGGCGCGCCGGTCATGATCGCCGAGCTGGATCTAGAGGTGGTGATGCGCCACACGCCGCCGCGCTACGGCATCCACGCCCTGCCGATCCTGCCGCCGGTCAAGGAGGACATCGCGCTGATCGTCGATGAGGGCATCACGAACGCGCAGATCGAGACGGCGATCCGCAAGGCGGGCGGCAAGCTGTTGAAGGACGTGCGGCTGTTCGACGTCTACCGCGGCGCGAGCCTGCCCGCAGGCAAGAAGAGCATGGCCTACGCTTTGACGTATCAGACAGACGAGAAGACCCTCACCGATGAGGACGTGGCCAAAGTGCGCGAGAAGATCGTCCGCGTGGCCGAGCGCGAACTCAACGCCAAGCTGCGCGGCTCGGCGACCTGAGGTGCGCCCTCCTCTTGAACCAGCCTGCTCTGCGCCCCCTTCTCCTTCAGGAGAAGGAGGTGGGGGAATGAGGCCTCGCCCCGACGGATTACGGCGCGGTGGTGGCCACGGGCGGCTGAATGGGCAGCGGCGCGCCGCCGGTCGCGGTCGCGCGCGGCAGCGATGGGTCATAACGGAACTCGTCTGCGCGCACCGGCACGATCCAATAACCGACGCTGCGGCTGCCCTCGGCCATCCAGCCCACCGCCGGCTCACTAGCCAGGACGCGCACCCGCCACCAGTTCAGGTTGCCGCTGCACACTGGTCCGCCCTCCACGATCAGCGGCACGTTGTCCACGAGCGAGAACAGCAGCGGCGCGTCCGACGCGGGGGCGGAGCGCAGCGCAATCGCCCGCCCGACGCCGCCCGTGCTGACGCGCGCCCGCAGTCCCGCGCTGAGCGCCAGCGGCGGGCCGCACAGCGTGCCGTCGGCCTCGTTGGGCAAGTCGCGCGGGACGAGCCAACACTGGCTGCCGTCGCCCTCGGCCATCCAGCCCTCGTAGGGCACGCCGACCACCACCACGCGCACCAACCACCAGATCAAACCGCCTTGACACTCGCCGCCGCGCAGCACCTCCACCGGCGTGCCTGCCGGGGCCACCGTCAACACAAGGGCGCGCTCGTTCGGCTCGCTGCGCACGCGGGTGTTGCGCAGCAGGTCAACCGTCGTCCCCGCGCGGATGGTGAAGCGGCTGGCGCAGCCCTCGTCGCCGCCCACAGGCGGCACGATGATGAAGAAGCCGCCGCGCTCTGGGCGGCCCTCAGCTACCCAGCCGGGCGCGCCTAGCCCCGTGATCTGCCACCAGTTGAGCGCCCCGCTGCACACCGGCCCGCCGACCACCCGCGCGGGCATGTTCACCAGCCGTCGATTCGGCTGGCCGCGCTCATCCACGTTGTTCAGCGACGTGTTCCACACGATCGCGCTCGATTCGTTCGGCTGGCTGCGGATGTTCACCCCGGGTTTGACGAAAATTGTCTGCCCGATCTGCACCGGCAGCGGCTGACGACACACGTTGAGGTCGATCGTGGGAGTGGGCGTGAAGAGCGGTTGGCCGGGCGCAATCGGGATCGGGGTGGGATCGTTGGGGCGCTGGGCGAGCGCCGTCAGCGGCAGGGCGAGGATCAGCAGCAGGGCGCTCCACAGCTCAAGGGTCGGGCGGGTCATACGTGGCCTCGTGGGGGTGTCAACGTCACACTGTGATTATAGCCGCAGAACCTGATCTGCACCCTCGCGGATGGCCTGCTGGTTGCCGCTGGCGGGCAGGTCACAGACGTAGAGCGAGCGGCCTTGCTGGCGCGCGAAGCGCACCGCGTGCATCGCCCCACCGTCGGCGCTGCTCTCGATCAGCAGCACAAAGCGCGCCAGCCCCGTAATCAAACGATTGCGCGCTACCAGCTGCTGCGGGCTGACAGACTGATCAGGGGAACATTCGCACAGCAGAACGCCGCTGCGCGCCACAAGCGCCTCGGCCAGTGGGCGATTCGACGGCGGGTAGACGTTCAGCACGCCGCTGCCCAACACGGCTGCCGTGCGCGCGTTGCGCACGTTGAGCGCGGCGCGGTGCGCGGCAGCGTCCACCCCCAACGCCAGCCCACTCACCACTGTGTAGCCTGACCCGGCGTAACGCGACGCGAAGGCGTTCACCGCGCGCAGGGCTGCCGCGGTGGGCTGGCGTGTCCCGACGATGGCCACGGCATCTGACCAGAAAGCCTGTGGTGGCTTGCCGAGCGCGAACAGCGTGGGCGGCGCGTCCGCTAACAGCGTGAGCGGCAGGGGGTAGTCCTCACTGGTGCGCGGCAGCAGCGTCACGCCGGCCGCCTGCCAGCGCGCGATGTCGTCCTCTACCCGCGACAAGTCCACAGCGCGGATGGCCGCCGACAGCACGGCCCCCACCCCCGGCACACGGCGCAGCGCCGCGTCGGGCGCGCGCAGCACCTCGCTCGGCGTGCCGAACGCCGCTAATAAGCGCTCAAACGTGCGCGTTCCCAAGTGTGGGATCAAACTCAGCGCGACCCACGCGCTGTCTAAAGGCGGTGGAATATGGTTACTCTTCCTCGTAATATTCGATGATGGACAGCAGCATCGTGTTGATGTAGGTGTTCACCAGCCGCAGCAGATGCGCCCACTCGGACTGGTTGCGCGGCTGCGACAGCTCCGACCATGTGAGGATGGCGTTCACCACAAAATCGCTAAAGTAGAGAAAGCCGCGGGTGGCCTGCGGCAGCGTCAGGTGGTCTTCCGTCAGCAGCTTGGCGTAGCCCTTGCCGAGGTTGATCGCTGTGGTGAGTAGGTCATCCGTCGCGCCGCCCGCCAGATAGTCGCGCAGGCCTTGCAGCACTGCGCGGCCCTGATGGCGCATCTTCTCGCGCGTGCCCTCGCTCATCAGCGCGTACCACTCGATGTTGGACAGGTTGTGCTGATCGCCCACCTGCATCCGCGTGCTGCCGAGCGCGTTCTGCAAGATGAGCTGCACCTCAATCGGCTGGACGTCGGGTGCGGCTTGGGCAAAGCGCTCCAAGTCGCTGCGGCTGAAGCGGCGATGCCCGCCCGCTGTGCGCCGGCTGCTGATCTTGCCCTCGTCGGCCCATGTGCGCACCGTGGCTGGGTGCACCCCTAGCAGTTCGGCGGCGTGGCGCAGGCTGATCCATTCTGTCTCGTGCTTAACCATATTCACATCGTTAGTGTTGGAGGGACAGTTCGATTATGGGTATTATAAAACAACGTGATAATTATGCACGCAAGAAAGGTCAAGCGGATGAACACTGCGCCGCGTTACCCGTGGACAGATGTCTGGACGATGGCTCTCACCCGCCCAGTGCCAGAGACGTACCAAGCGCTGTTAGAAGACCCGCATCATCAGCCCGCGCGTGCGCTGCGCTGGATGTTTCTGACCAGCCTCGTGCTGGCGGTCATCACCCAAAACGCGATCTTCAACAACCCAGCCTTTAGAGAACAGTTGATGCTGACTATCGCCCAAAGCGGGGCCACCGCCACCGCCGCAGACGTCAACCAAGTGCTGCTGCTGGTGACGCTGTGCGCGACGCCCTTCGCGGCGTTCTTCAACGTGATGATCTATGTGACGCTGACGATCTTCATGCACTGGGCAGCGCGGGTGATGAAGCCCGAACTGAGCCGCTACAACCTGCGCCAGCTGCTCTACGTCGTCGGGGCGGTGATCGCGCCGCTCACGGTGATCTCGGCAGTGGTGTTGATCTTGCCCGCGGCGATCTCGGCGATTTTGTCGCTGGCGGTTTTGGTATTCCAAACGTATATCTTTGTGCAAGTCATGCGTGGGGTTTATGGCCTCTCGCTTCAGCAGGCCTTGTTCGCGGGCCTCGTCCCGACGCTAGCGCTCTACGGCTTGCAGTGGCTGATCTTGGGAAACTTGTTCTAAAGGCGTGGCGCAAACAGTCAGAACAGTCACTCATCGCAGCGCTCGCCTGCCGGTCGGATGACGCTGTCCAGCGGCTGAAGGCGCGCCATGTGCAGCCGATGAGCCGAGCGCGCTGCGCCTCTAAGACGCATCGCTGCCCTGCTTTTGGGGATTTCTGGATACTAGGATTTTGCGGCGGCACATCACACGTAAGGAATTGAATGGCACTCGTCGAACTGATCGGAAGCACCCCACTGGATCACCTGCTGGCTGGATTGGCGTTCTTTTTGCTGGCAAGCGTCGGACTCAGCAAGGTGGCGATGCGGTTTGGCGTGCCGGTGCTGCTGCTCTTCCTGCTAGCGGGGATGGCGGCTGGCTCGGAAGGGCCGGGCGGGATCGCCTTCGACTACCCGCGCCTGATCGAACTCATCGGCGTGGTGTCGCTGGCGTTTATCCTGTTCTC